>JAHFDZ010000044.1 GCA_023248745.1 Myxococcales bacterium
CGAAACGGCAAAGGTCGGAAAAGTCGCCACGGTGCTTCTTGGCCCTTGGAACCCGGAAGTTACAGAAAAAGTTCCACTCGTGGGGCTGTACGTAGCTCTTTCTGAGGCAAATTTCGCAAAGTCGTCCCAAAAGCGCGGCACGACGGCATCCGAAAGCGGGTTACGGTGCGCTCATGATTGACCAATCCGGTTCGAGCGGCTCAAACAACGCCCAGCTTTGCGGTATCTGTGGCGGCGACGGACGCATCAGCAATTCGTTCGGGCTCATCGCCAAGTGCCCGAGTTGCCACGGCAGCGGTCGACGCAGCGAAGACACTGGATTTCATGACGTGACCAAGACCAAAACGTCACACCGGCAGCAGTCGAATCGAGCGCCTGTCGTCGAAAAGCAAACCTGGCGAGCGTCTCCTGCAGGCGCCGCACTCGCCACCGAAATTCGCGACTCGTCGGCGCTCTCGAGCGACCTAAAAACGCGACTTACGCGCGAGATCATCGACCACGAAGTGAAGCACGGGACCTGCACGCAGACCTTCTTGAAGAAGGTGCGCAAACAAGTGCGGCCTGTCGCGAAGTGAACAGCTGGCCCGTCCCCTCAAGCGGGCTGCAAGCAAATTTGCTCGCAGAGCAGACCGACCCCGTCTCAGGTGGCGTGCGCCGAGAAAGTCACGTGCGGCGACAATCAAGGTCTTGCGACCTGTGTTGCTGGCAACCACGACTGACGCGGTTTAGTCCCGCACGTTGACGGCCTCCAAAAGCGCGGCCATCACCTGATTCATCGGCGTCGCGATCGCATGCTTTTTTCCGAGGCGAACGATCGCACCGTTGCGCGCGTCGACTTCCATCGGAAGACCGCGAGCACGATCGGAGTGAAGCGAGTTCATCACGTCGTCGGCCGCACCCTGCATGTTCGTGACGATCACGTCCGCGAGATCGTCTGAAAGCTCGGCGCCTTCTTTTCGGCCTACGGTGATGCATTCTCTTACGAGCTCGCGCATGAGATCGGCAATCGCATCAATCCGCGCAATGTTGCCGGGCTTGAGAAGCAACGCAGGCACTGCGCCAACACTGTTTACACATAACTTGCGAAAGAGCGCTGTCGTAAAGTTTGTTGACGTCGTCACAGCAACCTGTGTGGCCGCAAATAACCCAACGAACGCTTTGCCAGAGGGCGAACTTGGAACGACAAGCGACCCTGCGCGCCTCAAGCGAATACGGCCAGGCGCGGTGCGGGATGCGGAGCAGTCAACAACCACTGGTACGATCGAAGCGGCCTCAACGTACGGAGCAAAGCGCTCAACGTGCTCGACGCCATTCTGCAAGATCGCGAAACGCGTATGCGGCGATGCGAGCGCACGCATCCACAGTGCGGTGCTTGCGTGATCATACGCCTTGGTCGCGACGAGCACCCAATCGACCGGCTCAGCTTTTGCTACATCGCAAACCATGCGCGGCGATGCGACCATTAGGCCATCTGGCGTTTCGATCTCGAGTCGGTCGAATGGCGTGCGCGCGCACACGAGAACTTCGTGCACGCGCGCGAGCTCTGCAGCGACAGTCCCACCGACCGCGCCAGGCCCAACAACGGCTACCTTCGCCATGACCCGATCGCGATCACTTCAAGTCGTACGCTTCAACCGTGTCTTCGGTGAAGTGAGGAACGAGCACGCGGCTGCGCTTGGTATCGTAGCCAATGTCTGCGGGTGACTTCTGGTCGGCAAGCGCAACTTCGAACGTCGAAGTGCCACGCATGATGCCAGATCCCTCCCAGCTCGAGATGAGAAACGAATCACCGACGGCGACGATGCCGTCGAGCATGCCCTTCGGAAGCTTCACAACATCCTGTTTCTGCCCCTTGTCGTCGAGGCGATAGAGCTCACCCGACCCAAATGTAACCACCCAAACGCCTTTTTCGTCGACGAGGATGCCGTTGGGTCGACCGAGATCGGGCGTCTTCGCGATCGCTTTTGCCTTGCCCTTGTTGATGACGTACACGGCATCGGAACCGGTGGGCTCCGGGCCCTTTTCGCCGAACTTGATGCCCGTATCGGTGACGTACACTTTGCCGTCCACGCCCGCTGCGACGTCGTTCAAGAAGGTGGCGCCTGCAATCTTGACGTCGCCTTTTGAAGCACCGGTCTTGAGATCAAACATGCGCACAACCGTGATGTCGGACACGTACAGAACGCCTTTGACGATCGCCATGCCCTTCGGTGCGTCGAGCTTGACCTTGCCCTTACCCTTGCCGCCCTCGATCCACTTTTCGGTCGTGACTTGGCCTTCGGGTGAGAGCACCGCGATGAAGCCATTGTTGTCTTTGTCGTTCGGCTTTCCGTTGATGTTCGATACGAGGTAGCGGTCGTTGTCGGCGTCGTAGAGAACGCTTTCGGGTGTTGCCATGCCAGTATATTTTGCAACCGGCGTTGGGGGTGGTGGCGGCGCCGGCGGCTCAGGAACGGCGCTCGCAGGGGTAGCCGCGCTCGCAACCGGTGGTGTGTTGGGCTTGGGCTTGTCGCCGCATGCAGTGAGAAGCAATGACGTGACAAGCGTGCCGAGAATGGTTCGGGTCATGAGGGAAGCCTCCGTTGGGTCGCCCTTTTTACACGTTTGTGAGCGCGCGCGCTTCAGTACGTGACGACGCGAAGTTCGCAACTTCCTGTGGTTGGTGCACTGCCTCGGAAGGCTGGAAACCTTTATGCGCTCACGGTCGTAAACGTTACGAATCGGAAACGCGGTAAATCATTAAGTTTGGTGATCGGCACTTTTTGGGAGCGCGAGAGGTAGTCCATCGCGCTCCAGTGGGACAACAGCGAGACGTGCCCGCTCCGCCAGAACGTTCACCCAACACGCCAGCGACGCTTGTCGCGTATGGCCATGTGGTAAGCGATATTCGTAAATTACCTTAACTATGCACACGGCGTTCTGTTGCGCAGGAGAAACGCATGCAACCCACCTTACTTACCTCAAAACACTTCTTATTTGCGTCGCTCGCTGTGATCCATCTCGCTTGCTCGAGCACCCAGATGCCCTTCACGCCACCAGAAGCCGACGCGCAACCCTCTACAAGCGACGCGGCAACAACCAATTCGGATGCTGCAGCCTGCGCTCCCGATCCATCTGCCGCGAAAACTGAACGCTCATGCGTTCAGACTTTTTTCTCTCAAGCGCCACACGTATGCGGCGACGCACATCTCCCGCGTGTATGCGTGAACCACGAGTGGCAGTGTCCCGATAAGACGCTGCCAGCGAGTTCGTCTGAGTGCTGGTGCATGTCGAACGGTTTTCGCGGCACCCCGGATAAGCCATGGGAGTGCACGAAGCAGGGTTGGCAAGATCCGGGTTAGCGCGCTTGTTGTCGCTGTCTTACTTCGACCCTTTTGTTCGCTTGAGTCGTTTGCCCGCAAAACGCAAACCCGCATGCACGGGACCGGACAAATGACGCGCGACGGCCGTGGCAAGCTTGCCGTGCGCTGTTACCACGAACTCAGCGCGTCGCGCATTGATCGCGTCAGCCATCTGCCTTGCGGCCGTTTGCGCGGGCATGACGAGAAACTGCGGAACGGGATCTTTCCATTCGGCATGGTGCGTTCCTTGGTTGTCGGTCGTGCGCAGGTCACTTTCAACAAAGCCCGGCGCAATGTGCGTCACCGACACGCCAAGCGCAGCCCACTCGATTGAAAGCGTTTCAGCGAGCGCGCGCGCGGCGAACTTGCTTGTCGAGTACACACTCATCTGCGGCAACGCAACGAACGCGGACACGCTGCTCACAATTGCAAAGCGCCCCTTCGATTCGGTGAGCGCAGGAAGACAAGCCTTCGCAGTGCGGATCGCACCAAACACGTTGGTCTCAAACACACGCCGAAAGTCGTCGATCGACACGTCGTCAAACTCGCCCTGAACCGAGATGCCCGCGTTCGCGATCGCCACATCGATTCGACCAAACTTCGCAAGCGCCTCGGTCGCAGCGCGGGGGAGATCATCGTCTTGTGCAACATCGCAAACGATCGCGAGTGCGTCATCGCCGAGTTCTTGCGTAACTTGCTGAAGGCGATCAAGCCTTCGTGCAAGCACCACAACGCGAAAGCCACGACGTGCGTATTCGCGTGTCAGCGCCTGACCGATTCCAGCGGACGCGCCGGTGATGAGAGCTACGGGTTTGGACATGGGGGGAGCGTAGCAACTATGCGCTCAAGCGTAGGGACGCAGCTCCACGTCCAATGGAAAAGACGCCCGTGTAAATGATCCAGGCAAAATGGCTCCCCCAAAAAAGCCAGGGCCCCCATCGGCCCCGGCCCATCTTTCGCCTTCGAAACGTCAGTCGGCGCAGGTGTACACGGGCACTTCGCCTTCGATCTTTGTGTCGCTGCTGTAGGTCGCTCGTATTCTAAGGGTCCCAGGCGTCGTTGCGTTTCCGATCGTCACAACTTCAACGCGTCCCTTCGACGCACCGAGGTTGGTTCCCGACGAGTAAAACGTCGCGGTACGCGACGAGCTGAGCGCAAACGTCGCGCCGTCAGCCCACGACTCGGGCGTGAAAAAGACGGAGCGGCCGTCGGAAAGAGCAGGTGTATTCGCACACGTTGCGTCCTTCTCGTAGATCGTAATCGACTTCGATCCGAACGACGTTTTCGAAATGGCGACTTTGCCGGTGAACGCTTTTCCCTGAACGTTTCCCGTGAGGGGCTGCTTCGCAACGGCGGAACCGTCGTCTGCCGCCACCACCCCGGCATCTCCCACTAATTCCTGAAGCGTTGGAACGCCGAACGAGCACCCCATAAGCAAAGTTGAAAGCGCCATGCATCCGCGAATTGTTACGTCCATGTATGTTCCCTATGTTGTTGTTTCAAAGTACGACGCTCCGCAGAGCGCCGACTTGCGTGTCGTGAGCAATCAAGCGAACCCTCTCTCGAAGATGCATCGACGCATCGAGAAGCATGGCTCGCTCGCTGTCCCGCAATGAGTTGCGGACCCAGACCCACACCACGACAGACGAGGTGGATCACCGGTTATTCACCAATCATCGCGGCCTCATCGTCATGTTCGTTGACAATCGCGTTTTCGCAACTTTCCTTGTCAAATTGCGACAGCATCGGAGGCGCTCAACCACAAAACGAACGCATCACCTTTCAAGCTTCGATACACTTCGCCGGTGCCGCGCGACGCATCCAACGAAGAGTTTGAGGCAACCCTCATCGCCGTGAGCGACGAGCTTGGGCTGCCTTCGTACTACCGCTCGTGCGTAAGGCCGATTCTCAGCGCACCGAGAGAGCGATTGATGGACCGCCCTTCTTGAGCGCTCGTTGATACGCAGGCCGAGATTCAATGCGCGCAATGAAATCAAAAATGTGCGGATGCGTCGGCCTGCCAATCCCCGCGCGCCCAGTCGCTGCTTCGAGCGGGAAGCTCATTTGAATGTCAGCGGCCGTAAACTGCTCACCCGTAAACCATGTTGACTTTCCAAGTTCGGCCTCGATGAACCCAAAATGTGTTTCGAGCTGCGGCGAAATAAACGCAGCTTTCACCTTGCTCGAAATCGCGCGCGCGATTGGCCGAATGAAAAATGGCACTGGACCGGTTTTTTTGCGATCAAACACGAGCTTGAGCAGAAGCGGCAGCATGACAGAGCCTTCGGCGTAGTGAAAAAAATACGTGAATCGCAACCGCTCTGACGTGCCTGCAGCGGGGCGTAGCTGGCCATCGTCATATCGGTCAAGAAGCGCCTCGACGATGGCGCCAGACTCCGCCAGCGTATCGTCGCCGTCGGTGACGACTGGGGACTTGCCGAGCGGATGCACGCGACGAAGCTCAGGGGGCGCGAGCATCGTTTTCGCATCGCGTGCGTAGTGCTTCAAGTCGTAAGGAACGCCGAGTTCCTCGAGGAGCCAGAGGACGCGTTGCGATCGCGAGTGATTGAGATGGTGAACGATGATCATCGAGCGGCCAATCTACCTCGGTGACGCTCGACGCCGCTGGACTTCTCGTCGCAGCCACAGGTAAGAATCGTTCATGACCATCGGTCGTGTTGCGCTCGAAAGCCTTGGCACGTTCGTCAGCGAGGAGTAGCGCGCATGTCAGCGTATCGCTTCAGTCTCTCCATCTCGAAGGACGAATACCTCGCGCACTACAGCGGCGCGATCCACAGCGTCATCGTCACGGCAAACGATGGGCGGCGCATTCAGTTCCCCGCGATCAAGCTGCGTCCCTTTGTCACGCACACGGGTATCGTTGGCGAGTTCGTCCTCGAGGTCGATGATGCGCGCGGTGCATCAACATTGAAGAGACTATGATCAAAGTTCATACGGCGTTCTTCGACACGCGTGTGGAACGCCCGCGTTTCAATCACGTGACGCACAGATGAGATCCACGTGTCAGCCCACACGTGACGTTGTGCTCACCAAGCACGAACGATAAGGCGACTCGTGTGAGGCTCTCGTACTCGATCGCAGCCATTGCGCTTGTCGCCGCGTGCGCAGAGGCAGGCAGTGACGCACGCGAAGACGAGCTTGTCAGCGTCATTGCCCGCACAGACGAGGTGCTCATTCGCATGAGACCAACGCTCGTCGCCGGCAAGTATCAGCGCATGACCACGAGTCCACACGACTACTACCGCGGCAACCTAGCGCTGTGGGCTCACGACTATCGAACGGGTTCGCTCGCCACTTCAGCGTTCGCAGTTCAGACGCCGCTTGTTCCAATCTTAGGCGACGCGCACGTTGAAAATTTCGGAACTCTGCGCGCAACAGATGGCAGCTTCGCGCTTGAACCCAACGACTTCGACGCGTCCGATCACGGCGCATATCTTTGGGATGTACGCCGTCTTGCGTGCTCACTCGTCATCGCAACGAGGCAATCGAACGAGGGTGACACCGCTGCAAGAGCGCAGGCCGTTGACGCAAGTCGAGCGACGACCTTGGCATTCGCGCGCGCGTATGCAACGTCGATGGTCAACCTTGTGGACGGTCAACCTTACGAACGGCTTACAAGTACCAACAGCAACCCAATTCTTGCGGATGCGTTTCGACGCTCCGATCGCGATTGGGCAAGCCGGCGCGAACTTGCAGAGCGAACGATACTGACCGGAGGCACTCGGAAGCTCAAGCGCGGCGCCATTTCGGCCGAAGAGCCTAGCAATGCATACGCCGATCTTCGGCCAGACCTTCTTCCACTCGTTGAAGCCGCAATCGCAAATTATGCAAAGTCGTTGACCGTTTCATTTCGTGACGATCACTTTCGCGTGCTCGACGTGGTGCGCGAATTTGGCTCTGGCGTCTCAAGCTGGCCGCGCATTCGCCTTATCGTGTTGGTGCGTGGCGCCTCTGACGATCCGCTCGATGACTTGACCATCCTAGCCCCCGGAACGTATTTGACCGCGGTGAAGACGAAAGACGGCGAGGTTCCAAAGTGTCCCGGTGGCGAAAAGGCGTGCGTGGGTTTCCGTTTTGGAATTAGTAACTCAAACGGTGACACTTTACTCCTCATCGCACCAGACAACCGTGTACAGGCACAAGTGGCCTATACCGCAGGCAAGGTCGGCGATGGTCAAACGTGGGGCAGGTTCCCCAATGGCTCGGGCGACTTTGGCATCACGAAGCCGACGCCCGCAAAGACAAACGAGCACTAACGCAGCGCAGAGGAAGATTCCACGCGCTCCCCTCGTAGAGATGCGTGGAGGTAACCCCAACTATTTTTTTGTCGCCGTCCACTTGTCGAGCCACGACAGCACCTGGGCGTGCCAAAGTTTGCTGTTTTGCGGCTTGAGCACCCAGTGGTTTTCGTCAGGAAAGTGAACCAACTTACTGGGCACGCCTTTGCGCTGAAGCGCGGTAAAAGTCGACATCCCGTGCGTGTCGAGCACGCGGTAGTCAAGACCACCGTGGATCACGAGCGTCGGCGTCTTCCAGTTTTTCACAAGATCGATCGGGTTGTGTTTCACGTACCCGTCGGGCTTTTCCCAAGGAACGCCGCCGTGATCCCATTCGGGAAACCAAAGCTCTTCGGTGTCGTAGTAAGCCATGCGTTCGTCGATGTTGCCGTCGTGGCAAACGAGCGCCTTGAAGCGATCGGTTTTTCCGTTAATCCAATTGATCATGTAACCGCCGAAAGAAGCGCCGAGCGCCGCAACGCGGTCCTTGTCGAGAAAGGGATACTTCGCGATCGCCGCGTCGAGACCCAACATGAGATCGTCGTACGGGAGGCCGCCCCAATCACCACTGATCGCGTCAGTGAAGGCTTGGCCGTACCCCGTGGAGCCGTGAAAATCGATGAAGACGGTTGCGTAGCCGTGGCCCGCAAACACCTCGGGGTTCCATCGGTAGTGGAAGTGATCGCCGAAGCTACCTTGCGGTCCGCCATGAATAAGAAAGGCAACCGGCGCCTTCTTCCCCGCAAAGCCCGACGGCTTGACCACATAGCCGTGAACGATGTCCCCCTTCGCGCCTTTGAAGGCGAACTGTTCGTAGTCACCCCACGCGATGGCTTTCACGCGCTCGTCGTTGAAGTGCGTGAGTGCGCGCACATCGCTGCCATCAACCTTCGACGAGTAGAGTTCTGCCGGACTCTTGAGGCCGTCACGTAAGAACACAAGCCGATCGCCGGCGACGCGCACGCTTGTGTTGGCGCCTTTATCGACAAGTGTCTTGACGGTTCCGCCACTCACGTCGATGGCAAAGACCGAGTGATTGCCGACGTTGTCACTATCGGTAAAAATCGTTTTCGCGTCGGCGCTCCACGCGATGCCACCCAGCGAACGATCCCAGCCATCGGTGACAACGCGCGATTGGTAGGACGCCGCATCAAAGATCACAAGGCGTTCGCGGTCGGCTTCAAAACCAGGACGCTTCATCGCACGCACAGCGATCCACTTGCCATCGGGCGAGAACGTGGGCTCGAAGTCGTAGGCCTTATTCTCCGCCGTCAGGTTCTTGGCTTTGCCACCCGCAGCGGCGACGAGAAACACGTCCGTATTCGTTTCCCACGCATTGGCTCTTCCGGAGTTACGAATGACGTAAGCGACTGTTTTCCCATCAGGCGAGATGTTTACCTCATCCATGCCGCCGAAAGGATGGGTAGGAGCGTCGGTCGCTTGGCCTGGGGTAAGATCCATCGCTTCGCCAGGTTTGGCTGGATCCCAGACGAAGAGATGCGAGTACTTGCCGTCTTCCCATTGATCCCAATGGCGAAAGAGAAGTTGCTCGTACACCCGCGCTTTGACCTTGGATTTTGACTTTGCTTCGTCACGCACGATGGAGTCCGCCAGCGACTTCGCATCTGGCCAAACGTCGATCGCCACGATCATGCGCTTGCCATCGGGAAACAACCTGAAGCCGTTGATCTCCATGTCTAGCTTTGTAACCTGCTCGGCCTCGCCACCCGACGGCGCCACTCGCCATACTTGCGCCGAACCGCTGCGTGTTGACACAAAGTAAATGAAGTTGCCGTCTGGCGACCACTGCGGATCGGTGTCGTTGTCGGGATGCGTCGTAAGGCGCTTGACGCTCGCACCATCAACGCGCGCGAGCCACAGATCGAATCGACCCCGATTCGCATCGACGTCGGTCGTGCGGACCGAAAAGGCCACTTGCTTGTTATCTGGAGACACCACGGGCGCGCCCACCCTCTGCATCGAGAGCATATCGTCAATGGTCAAGCCTCTTGCCGAAGCTGATTGGGTGACAATTGCTGCGAGGAGCCAAACGAGGCGAGTTCTCATGCGCGCGAAGTATTGGCGGCGCGCATTACCGTCAATTCTCTTTCGCTCTTCCCCTTTTGTGCGAGGAGCGGAAGGGAACAACGCGTCATGCCGCCTGGGGCACGGAGACACCACTTGCCACACAGAAGTGGGCACTCAGCGCCCCAGGAAGCACGCAGGGTTACCAGCTTTGCCAAACAAGTGAACTGGTACGCACTTTGCGTGTGGCGCTGATCGATTCGGGAAAGGTGGATAGTGATGAAAGTAACTTCTTACGTTCTGGCCGCTTCGGTCGCAATCGCGGCGACGGTCAACCCGACGCTCGCACGCGCAGCTGGCGAAGCCGACGCATTCGATAAGGTAAAGAATCTTTACAGTAAACTCGATTACACTTGCTGTTCCGACGGTGATCGATCGGTAGTCGAACATCTGTTCGATAAGGGTGGCGTGCCCTCAGGATACAACCCTGTACGCGACCCCAAGATTGCAGAGCTCGATCCCACGTGGCTACCCGGTACCGCAAAGCTCAAGCTCACCGACGAGACGCGTGAAGCCATTGTGCAGGCCGCAGTCAATCGTACGTGGGCAGGCCAATGCAAGAGTGACTACAAATCGTTTCGGGCAGGCTGGAAGACGATCGAAGACAAATATCGGCCCGAACTCGAAATGCTCCGCAAAGAGAAAAACTACTACCGCGCAGTAACGGGCCTCATGTCGCTCATGGGCGACGTCTTGCAAGAGGGAGAGCGCGCCAAGCTCACGCTGCGAGGCGAGCATCCTCACCAGTGGACAGGCCTCAAGTTTGAGATCTACGGCGCCATCGTCGAAGCGCATCGCGGCGCCGATCGCCTGTTCTACCTCGACGCAAAGTTGGACCGCGTGAAGGACATGGCCCGCGCACTCGCAAGTTTCGGACGCAGCTTCAAAGACGATGCCTTCGAAGAAACCGTCTTCTGCGCCAACGCGCAAACTCTTGGAACGCACAAGATGGGTCCGCTCATGATCGTCACCGAACGCGACACTTCAACGGCTGCTGTTCTTTGGCCGTACTCAAAAGAGAAGCGCAAGGAACTGAAGGCCGAGCTTACAAAGCTTCAGGCCGCGTCAGCCGCAGCGCTCAAGCTCGGTCGCCGAGAGAGCATCGTGCTTCTCGCAGACCACGTTTCCCCGGGCGGCACGCACAATCAGAAGGGTAAGCTCATTCAGGCTAAGGGCTTCACCGTCACGAAGATTAAGCGCGACGGAATGAACGTTGAGCTCACGGCCACGCTGACCGAAAAGTCTGCGTTCAGCTACGGATGCACACGTTCCAACCGGGTCGATCGCGTAACCGACGGCGGCGTCGTGCTCTACGAACAAAACTGCCAAACTGGCACTTCGGAAGACACGAAAATTGTGCAGGTCACGATCGCAGATTTGCCCGCATCTGTTTCGATCGCAAAGGGCGATCTCATCACGGTGTTCGGCAACGTCGTCACATTTACCGAGAAAGAAGCGAAAACGGCTTCGTCCAAAACACACACACGCAACTATGTATTGAAAGGCAAACATCTGAGTGACGTCCTTCACGAGAAAAAGGCCGTGCTGAGCTTCTGACAACTTCTCGCCTTTGCGCTTGGGGGTGCTACACCGGCGCTCTCATGTACGTCGCAACCTCATCTTCCTCTGAGACTCCGCTCGCTCTTGTCGAACTTCCAGATAGTCCACTCAAGCCCAACGACGTCCGCGTCCGCGTCCGCGCGATTGGCGTAAACCCGGTTGACTGGAAGATGCGCGAGGGCGGGCCGCTTCGCATGGCCTACCGTTTCGTAGGTCCTTCTGGCCCGCTCGTCGTGGGCGTTGACTTCGCGGGCGAGGTCATCGAAGCCGGCGCGTCCGCTGACCTGCCCGTTGGAACACGCGTGGTTGGCGGCACCGATTTTTCACGCAAGCAACTTGGCAGCTACGCAGACGAAGTTGTCGCAGGCGCCGATCAGTGCGCGCGGTTACCCGACTCAATTTCATTTGATCAAGCCGCTTGCCTACCTGTCGCAGGCGTTACCGCATGGATCTCGCTAACCGATATCGCGCGCATCGATCGCAAACCGAACGCGCGCGTTCTCGTTCTCGGCGCTTCAGGAGGCGTAGGGCTCGCAACGATTCAGCTCAGCAAAACGCTGGGCGCAGCGGTTGTCGGCGTGTGCTCCGGCAAGAACGTTGCGCTCGTAGAACGATTGGGCGCGACAGCCGTCGACTATACCAAGGGCGATCCGCTCGAAGCCGCACGTGCTCTCGGTCCGTTCGATTTGGTTCTTCACGCGGTGGGCACCGACCTCTATCCGCTCGGCACATGCCGGTCGCTGCTCAGCAAAGACGGCGTGGTTTCGCTCGCCGTAGTGCGCCCTTCCGACGCTCTGGCGATCGGCTTCTTACCGAGCGTAAAAACCGTTCTCGGTAAGCCTACGCGTAAGACGCTCGAGCCGATCGTCGCTGCGGTTGCCAGTGGTGCGTTCGAATGCCTCATCGAAGCAAAGCTGCCACTCGCCGAAGCGGAGCAAGCCCATGTGCTTTCGCGCAAAGGCAAGGTCGTTGGCAAGTTGCTCCTCGTGCCCTAGCGATTACCTATCGCGTCATGGCGCTGCGCGGCGCAACGGGTACCCTAAGAGTCATGAGAATTGCGATCGGAGATACGCTTGCACGATCTGCCGCTGACATATGGCCGCGCGTGACGTCGACCGAGTTCATCCTTCGCATGTCAGATCCGTACCTCCGATACGACATGCGCGCGCCGAATCCGGCGCCCAGTCATTTTGTCAATGGCGGGCGCTATCGCATGATCGGAAAACTCTTCGACTTGCTTTCCACAGACACGCAAGACGTCGAGAGCACCGTCGCGATCAAAGAGAACGGCCGCGTGAGGGAAATTCGCAACCTCTCATCGGGATGGCCTTTTCATTGGGACCACATCATTCGCCTCACCACAAATGACGACGGAACGACGACGTACCTCGATCAGATCGACGTGCACGGTGGGCTGCTCACACCAGTCTTCGGACGTTTTGTGCGCTTCATCTTTGCTCAGCGGCGGAAGAATTGGAAACGCGAGTTCGCCCAACGATAGCTACTTCAACCGCCATCTTACGCCTGCGGGCAAATCCTCGAGTGAGACGCCCTGCGCGTCGAGTTCTTTTCGAATCGCATCGGCTGTCGCAAAGTCTTTCCGCTTCTTGGACGCGTGTCGATGGAGAATGAGCGACTCAACGCGCGCTGCGTCCGGTGAGGTGCTTGCGCGAAGCTCTGCAAGATCGTCAAGATTCTTGTCATCTTCATTTTTGTTGAGGCGCTCTTGAGCGACGATGCCGGAGCGTATGCGGCGATCGAGAACGTCGAGCACGGAATCGATGCGATCGATTGTAGCGATGGCAGCGCTCGCGTCGCCAGGTGACAGCGTGCGCAAGTTGAGATCGGCAACGAGCTTGAACACTGCCGCCAACGCGACAGGCATGTTGAGATTGTCGCATAGGCCGGCGTCAAATTCGGCCTCGCAGGCGTTGAGCATCGCAACCACTTCTTTCGATGCTTCACCCTCACCCGCCACTTCGAGCAAGTGCGCGTATCGCGTTTGAATGCGCTCTACGTTCGACTTCGCTTGGACGAGCACGTCGAAAGTGAAGTTCATGGGTTGCACGTGCTGATTTGCGATCAACGCGTAGCGCAAAACTGTCGGTGGAACTTTCCCGTCCTCGAAGCCGGTCGCAGCAAGGCGCTGCGCAAGTTCGTCGCGATCGCACGCCCTCGGATCAAAGAGCTCACGCGCTGTGAAGAAAGTGCCGTCGCGCTTCGACATTTTTTTGCCATCGACAAGCAGATGTCGGCCATGCACCCAGTACTTCGCGAAACTCACTGGGGCATTGGCTTCTTCGGCTGCGCCAAAAGACTGCGCGATCTCGCATTCGTGGTGAGGGAAAATGTTGTCTTCACCACCGGTATGCAAATCGATCACGGGCCCAAGATGCGCGCGTGACATCGCCGAACACTCGATATGCCATCCCGGGAAACCCGCTTTGATTCGCGCATCAACTCCATTGGGCAGAAGCGCCTTGAAGCGCTCATAGTCTCCACTTGGCCATCCCTCAGGTCCGTGCGGGTCCCACTTCATCAGGTGCTTGTCGTCAACCTTCCACAGCGCGAAGTCGCGTGGATCGCGTTTTTCTTCGCGCACGGCGATGCGCGCTCCGGCTTCAAGATCGTCAAGTACCTTTCCTGATAAATGGCCGTACGCAGGAAATTTCGACACATCGAAGTACACTTGCCCTTGACTGTCTGGGTAGGCATAGCCACGCGTGATCAAGCGATCGATCATCACGAGCATCTCAGGCACGTGCGCCGTTGCGCGCGGGTGCAACGTCTTTTCGATCGCTTCACTTCCTTTGTAGATCGACAACCGCAAGGCGGTGGCATCGCGTACGAACGCCTCTTCGAAATAGGCAGCGACCTTGTATGGATCAGTGCCAAGTTCGCGGGCAGCTTTGGCGAGCTTGTCTTCGCCCGTCGCATCCGCAAGGTGATCCTCGGTCATGTGCCCGACGTCCGTGATGTTCATCACTTGCCTTACGCGGTAGCCAAGCTTCTCGAGCGTACGACGCAAAATGTCGGCAACGAGAAAGCTCTTCATGTTGCCAATGTGCGCGAACGAATAGACCGTTGGTCCGCAGCTGTAGAGCGTAACCGTCTTAGACGCTGCGTCGCAGGGTTCGAACGTTTCGAGTTTCTTGGTGTACGAGTTCTTCAGCTTGAGCATAGAGGCCGTGGCCATTATGCCACTGGCAGATGAAGCTTGTGCATGAAGTCGTCGTGAACGAATTTCTTGTTCCGGTGCGTAACGGTCCATTGCCAGCTCGGCGCCGCGTCCTTGCCAATACGCAGCGCGCGAATCGAAATCGAAACTGTATCGCCAACCTCGACGCGCAACGGCTCACGAAACGGGAAGCACATCTGCTCCCAGTGCGTCAAAGGCGAGGAAGGGCCCGTATCGAACGCGTGCGACGGCGACAGTTGTGCGTCGAACCAACCGCAAATGGCATGAAGTTCGGCCGCTTGAGCAATCTTAAACGTCGCATCCATCGAAGGGAGCGCTGCGCTGCACGTCAACATGTCGAGGCTTGCGAGCAACGCGGCTTCGGAACAAAGTTCCGAAGGCTCGAATGCGCGCGAAAAGGCTCTGGTAGCAAGCCAATCTGCCGCCGGTGCATAGCTGACGCCATGAGGGCGCGCGGCAAAATAGTCGCGCTCCTCACATAAATAAGGACTGGACGCGAGCGCTGCGAAGAGCCGAACGCGTGAAGGAAGCATCACGCCATCTTCGGCGAGCACCCGATCGCGCATGCTGACGACCGCTTCAAACATCTTTTCCCGAAACAGAAAGAGCCCCATCCATTCGGACACGAGGACGTTGATTCGCTCCGGGATTGAGACTTCGTCTGCCTTGCCGCGTAGCAGAACGACAGGAGTCGCATTGGCCGCAAAGATTGCTTCTGCGAGTCGCCCTATGGCCGCACATTCGATCGCGTAAACGCGCGCCGCGCCTGCTCTCGACGCGAAGACCGACAGAATGCCTGTTCCGCAACCGAGATCGAGCACAACCGAATTCTCTCCGACAACTTCATCGATCGCTCGGCGATAACCATCAGTGCGCACATCGTCCCGCAGCATACGGAAGTGCTCGTGGAGGTCGTCGTAGAACATTCGAATGCGCCCATTATGGCACGGGCAACTCAAATCGCTGAAAGAAGTCGAGAACGTAGGAGGCCGTGCTCGCGCCGTACTTTTCAAGCTGCAAGTAGGTATGCGTGCCCTCGTCCGTCGCGACGAGCTGCACTTCGCTCGTGCACCCGCCGTACACGATCCGAGCGATTCCGCTTTGCGGATATGAAGTCGTCGGCGTCGTATTGCATCCATTCTGAGTGGCCCAGAAGCCAACGCTCACAGCCTCTGCATCAAATGTCGCGACGTCCACCTTGCCGCCATCAAACGGTACTGTTCCGTCTTTTCGACCATGAAGCGCGAGGAAGGGCACTTGCCGCACAGGTGCACCGACGAGAGAGCGCGTTGTTCCGCCCGCGGGGATGCCGCTCAAGCAACCCGCGACGGGCGCGATCGCTGCAAACCGATCGCCAAGTTCGACACCAAGTCGGTGGGTGAACATTGCACCGTTCGAAAAACCTGTTGCGTACACGCGCCGCTTGTCGAGCTGAAGGCTTCCGAGCGCGAGCGCAAGAACCTCACGTACGTAGCCCACATCATCGGACTGTGAAACGCGCGCGAAGCTACAACAACTGTAGGCGTTCCAACTGCCACCCGTTTCACCTTGCGCGACCACTCCATCTCCGTAGATCACGATCCAACCACGTTTCGCCGCCTCTTCTCGCAACCCATAGGTTGCTGCAGCCTTGAGCGCGCTTTGGTTGTTGCCGTGAAATGCGAAGACGAGAGGAACCTGTTTCGTTCCGTCATACGACTGCGGAATCGCCAGAAGGAAGCGTCGCTTTGTACTCCCAAACACAAACTCCACCTCATGCTCACCCGGTGTTTTGGGAAGCACGGCTGCATCCACTTGAACGTCTTGCGCGTCACGCACCGCAGCATCTTGTTGTGCGACGAACGCATCATCGTTGCCAACATCGATCGATGCGTCCTGTGCGGCATCATGCGCCGCGTCTGGCAGCGCGCTCGAGCAACCGGCAACAATGACCAAACAAGCAACGAGGTGGCGAATCAATAGGCCCTCCAATTCCACCCTTCAGAATGACACAACGTTGGACTTCGTCGCATGATCCACGTGCCAAACTTCAGCCGCGCATCGCTTTGCTGCCTCGCTGCGACGTTGACACTGTGGTCACTCCATCCATGCGCGGGGCAATGGCTCTCTCGCGCAGTCGCTTCGGATCGCCAGCCGTTTGCGGCCCAATGTGCCCGCGACGCTTCAGGCACACACCTTGCTCATGCGTTTCCGCGGGGAGAGCAACAACGCGATTCGAAGGAGTACGTCACATGGTTTCGTTTGTTCGATTGGATTCACGCAAAGGGCTCTCGGCGATTGCGATGGGCATCTTGGCAATTGGCGCACTTGGCAGCAGCAAGAAGGGCGACGAAAGGAAGTCCGCTTCCGCGACCTCAAGCGCAGAGAGCGTCGTCGCCACCGGCGAAGCGACGAAAAGCGCGACCGCAAACGCCAAGATTGGCGAGACGGTCACCTTTGACGACGCAACGTGGATTGTGGTCGAAGCCAAGGATGTAGGAAAAACGCTCAAGGCGAACGACAGCTATTTCCGCTCCTTTGAAGACCGAAGGCAAGTTCGTTTTCGTACACTTCAAAGTTACAAATAAGAGCAACAAGGAAGAGCGCCTCTTTGAGGGACCCAAAGTTCGCGATTCAAAAGGGCGCGAGTTCAAGGCGCACGATCATGAGTACGCGTACCTTCCGGCGAACGCGAAGTCGATATCGCTCGAGGCGCTACCCTCCAGCCTCACCAGGGAGTTCTGGTCTGTCTACGAGGTCGCTCCTGACTCGACGGGCCTGATGTTCGGCGCGCGAGAGGTTGCGTTTGCTGGGGTCGAGAAGACGGTCGCGCTGGGGCTGTGACGCGAGGCTTGAAGATGGGCCCGGCTGACGTGGCAAGCTCGATCGATGGGCATGACGAAAAAGTAAAGAAACCTGTCGAAAAAAAAAGCGCCCGTACCATTCGAGTGGAACGGGCGCTTGTCTTTGTGGCAATAGACGAGTGGGGCAAGCGCCCACTATCGTCAAGTTATTGAACTACCATACAGTGACAATCGACTCGGTCTGGCAAACGCTTGCGCTTGGGGGCCCCGGGACGCCGAATGTAACGAGTGCCTTGTGCTCGTTTACCTCGATACCAAGACCTTCGGCGCTCGCCTTGACCGTGGTACTTGTCGCGCGGTTGGTGCTTTTCGATGATGGGGACTCATCTGCTACACCTACCTTAATCGAAGGGCCGAGCGAGCTAGGTGGACCGGCGCACACTGTCGTGTTCGCCGACGTCGCAAGGTAAGCGTCACCCGCGGACGTGACCCCTGCGGTTATGGTAGCGCTGTCGCTGAGGACGCCGGTAACCCCTCCGATGCTCCCAGTGACATAGGATCCCCTTCTCGCGAGTGTCTCCACACCTTCGTCGCTGAGTGCTTTAACCTTGGCTAGATTGCTTTCTCTCGCCGCCAGCATGGCTCGGATTCGTGATGCCTCTTCTGGGCTGACCTCGCCGCTCTTGACCTTGGCCTCTCCAGGCTCGTTCTCCCTCTGTGCCATTTCCGCGTTCGTTGGGAGTGCCTTGGAGGTAGAACTGACCATACCGGGCTTTGCAGTGCTCGGACTGAAGCCGCTGCGATCGGCGAAGTTCACAGGGTTGTCTGCTGCATAACGATATGCGTAGGCCATGGTTGGAGCCGCCAAGTTTTTAGGCCCGCCCATAGTGAGGAGCGGCTCGGGCTGGAGCCACTGTCCTGCTCTGCGCAACATGTGACGAGGACCGGCCGGAATGAGATCGGCGAATGAGTCTTCGCGAAGGCCGTGAAACGCTGCTTTGTCCCAAGGCGTTCCTGAGGTCGACAGGTCCTTGCTTCCGTACGAGGAGAGTGTTCGGGAGCCGAGACTTGTGAACGAATCATTTCGGACTGAGCCGACGTGCCCATCGATCTCGACGAAGAGCCAGCGGCGTTGACCATTGACGACTGCGAGTTGTGGAAGCGCTTGATCGGTCTTCTCACCGCTCGATGAATCGTATTCGGAGCCAGCAACGCTATAGACGCTCGTGCCTGTCGATGCCGAATACGGATTGAAGGTTGATCGGCGGATGATGTCGCCGCTGGCGTCTCGATCGATCACGAGGATGTAGCCTCCGTTCTTGAGCACTGAGCGGAGTCGGCCGAGGCCATCGTAGTTGAAGTTGAGCGTCGTTGTCGCCTGGATGGCACCTTGACCCGTCACGGTTGTGAGCGAGCTCACGCGACCGGCGCCATCGTATGCGAGGGTCTCGGTTGTCACCGAGGACGTGCGCTTCGGAACTTGATTTCCCACCGCGCCGAGCGTCCCTGCGGCGCTGTAAGTCCACGTGACGCTATCGCCTTCGGTTGCGCTGGTGAGATTGCCACCATCGTCCATCGCGTACGCTTCGGATGAAACCCCGTCTTTCACGACACCGGTCAACCGCTTAAGGCCGTCGTAAGTGTAGGCCTTCGTGTTTGACCCAAGGACTTGCGTGCTCAGTAGCCCGTTCTTCTTCCAGGTGTACGAACGTGAATCACTGGTCGAGCCTTTGCTCATCGAAGTCGATGAAGGCCAGAGTGGTGTCGTCGAATAGTTCGTCGCGAAGTTGATGAGGTTCAAGTTGACACGAGACGACGAACCACTTGGAAGACCCCATGCGTTGTATGTGTGCGAGACGCTATTGGCCGACCCGCCTTGTGGCGTCACTGATGAGCTTGTGAGCCACCCGTAGGTGTATGTGGAATCGACGCGTGTTCCGTAGGGGTGCGTGATCGACGTTAGCTTGCCCGTAACGGATTCGAACGTGCGATCAACAGTCAACGCACTTGATAGTCCAGAAACCGTACGAGACTCGTCTTCAAGACGACCGAAGTCGTCGTACTTGGTCACTGAGAATGTGCCAGTAGCGTCGGTCGAGGAAGAGAGTTTTCCTGTGAGGACCGTGTCGTACGTCCACGAGTAGTTAGCCGTAGTCGTGACCGGATCCGAAATCGCGAGCGTGAGCGGACGACCAAGAAGGTCGCGTGTCCAGGTAGCGGTTCCGCCAGCGCCGTCTTGTTGGGTCATCTGCCATGGCCCCGTGTACGTGAAACGCGTCGTGCCTGTATCGGTGCCGACCGAGACGCGCAATCTTCCAACGCCATCGTAGTGGTACGCGTAAACGTTGGAGGCCCCGTCGGTGAACTTCACGACTCGCCCAACGGCGTCGTATTCGTATTGCCCTGTTACAGTGAGGGGAAGGGAGTTCCCTTGTTCGACCTTGCGAATCCGATGGTACGCGTCGAACGTAAGCTTCGTGTAGTTGCCCTCTTCATCGATCCGAGTCTCTTGCCAAGGATCTTCCTCGGTGACCGTCTTGGATCCGATCGACGCAGCGTAGTCTTGATGCGACTCGCGGAGGTGTCCGAGCGCATCGTAGTAGTTGACACCTTGCGTGACGGTCGACGACAGATAGCCGCCCGAGCGCGTGGCTGGTGTGTACGTCGATGCAATTGCGATCGGGCGAGAGCTTCCCGTCGCCTTGCCCATGAAGTTGTATGGGGTATCGACAACGAGGTAGTTGCCATCTGATCCGAGCGACCAGTCCGCCATCACATTGGCGGCACCATCGAAAACGGCGTAGTGCTTGCCGACGGCTGCTCCGGTCGAGTCGTAGTTGACGTCGTAGCGGTAGCTTGGCAATGCAGACGTGACGTAAGTGCTGGAGGAGTTCGTATATTTCGTGCCGCTGCGACCCGTCATCGACGTTGCGGTTGGACGATCGAGTGCGTCATAGTTCGTTCCGTTGACTACGCCCGCAGGATCAGTGACACCGGTGACACGCCCACGCGTGTCGACGGTGTATTGCGTGACGTGCCCCATCGCGTTGGTCTTCTTGCTGAGTACTGCTTCACCGAATGCGTACTCATAGACTTCGGTCCCACCAGTCTCGGAATTCGTCATCGATGTGAGTTGGCCGCGTGAGCCTCTGCCAAGCGTGACCGTGACGTATTTTGAGTCGACCAACGCGTCGGTCACAATGCCGGTCGTGCTGACCCATCCTGAAGCAAAGCGCTTCGAGGTGAGGATCCCGTTCGTGATCAGACCTGAAACGCTTGTGTTGTTGTCGTACCAATATTCAGTCTTGGCAACGAGGTGCGTCCTGCCTGAGATTGGATCGTAACCAGTGACCGATTCCGATGACAGGCGCGAGACGTTGCCACTTGTGTTGGTCACGTACGTATAGTTGTACGTGATCGCATCGGTCGAAACGCCACCGCCGTCGTTGGTCGTTCGGGTCACGTTCGCGAAGGTGCTGTCGTAGTCCCAGTGCAGGTTGGCGGTCTTGTAGCTCGTGCTGCTCTCACCGTAGTCTTGGTGTTGCAGATCGGTTACCATGCGCTTGCCGTTGTATTCGCCGTAGGCAAAAACGTCGCCTCCGCGGAGTGCTTGACTGTCGCAAGACGTCGTCTTGGTGAGCGAAGGCGCGAACGAGCGACATCCGTCTGTGTAGAGGCTGGTCACGGTTGGCTGCACGCCGTAGTCGCGATCGAGGTTGTAGCGGAAGATTTCTCTGGACGTTGGATTCGTCGCATACCAGACGTTGCCGGAAACACTTTGGTCCACGTAGCGAGTCTGAAACCCTAAGAAAACGCCGTCAGCTTCCTTGCCTTGATAGTAGGTAAACTTCGTGTTGGCCGTGCCGACGTAACTCGTCGAGTCACTCGTGCTGAGCGACGACACAACATGATGCAAGGTCGCAAGCGCTTGCGTCGAACTTGAACCCGATGGGTACACGTTCGAAGTTGGCGTGTACCCCATGCTCGTTGTGCGCCCGATGCCGTTGTCAACCGTGATCATCAGATGGGGTCTGCCATACGCGCCGGACAAAGTGGATGTTGCCCCGACCTTGTCGACAGCGCCGTCGTGATCGAAATCCATGACGCCCGATGTTTGCCAGGTGCTTGATGTGCTGATGTTGGTTGTGCCGGTCTTGGTTGAAGAAGCTGAAAGCGTCGATTCTTCGATGGCACTCGGCCACCACGAAGGAACCGATTGAGCGCTCGAAGAGAAAGCGTCGCCCAGATTTCGGTACCACTGGCGCGAACTCATGCTGACAAAGTCTTGCAGTCCGTCGCCGTCGACATCGATGAGACCTTGGGTGAGTTGTTGCGGCTTGCCGTCATAGCGACAACCCCCATTGGGATTCGCATACAAGCAATAGGTGCCGCCGCCGCCGCTGACTGTTGTGTCAACGGCTGGATACCCTTCGTCCGTGATCGATGCGTACGCGGCTGGCGCACTCCACGATACCGACGAGCTGAATCCGCTCTTCGATCCAAAGTAGACCGTCCACGTGCTGCTGCCGGAAGAGACAGCGTCGAGGAGACCGTCACCGTTGAGATCGTGGTAGCCGTACGTCTCCTTCGTCGTCGGAATAATCTTCACATTCGAGTGGATCGGGTCGGTATCGACGACGTACGTCGACTTGTGCACACCCAAAGTCGTTTGGGTTGCACTCGTCTTCCATCCCGAGCCGCGACCTGGATTGCGCTCGTAGTATCCGCCGCTCACGACAATATCGAGCCAGCCGTCTCCGTTCATGTCTTGCAGCATGCTTTCGATGTCAGAGACGTTCGACACGTTCGTGGCGTTCGCATCCGGCGTGTTAGCGATGGTGCTATACTTCTTCGACGCAACTTCGGTGTAGGGACCCTCGAAGCCTGAGCCCGTGCCATACCAGGCCTGCCAGCTCGTCGAGTTTTGACTCACCACGACGTCGGGGTAGCGGTCGCCATCCAAATCGACGAACTGCGCGTCGGTGAGCGCCTGCTTGTTGAGCGAGTCGATCACGGCGTGATTGAATGGAACTGAAGGAGCACTAAAGTTGGTCGAAGATCCGAGGCTATGAACCCCCGTACTCGCGTCGACTTCTTGTAGCCGTACTGACCAGGTTCCGGTCGAAATGGACGATGGCAGGCCGCTTGATGTCGTGCCCGATGCGGAGACTTGATCAAGAAGTCCGTCACCGTTCCAATCAATCATCCCAAGCGACTTGGTTGAGTAGACCGCCTTGTTGGCGATGTTGGTCCACGAGGCATAGGTATAGGTGCTTCCTGTACCAAGACCACCCGTCCAAGTGCTCGCCGAGGCTCCTGAAAACTCGTTGTACGTAAATGTTGTGTACGGTCCGTGGTCGTTTGAGAGGCCGCTGCTGGGATAACCCGTTTCGCGCACCTTCTTCAGAACGGTCACGCCCTGTTGTTCGCTGAGCGTCAGATCGTACCCGCGAATCTTGGTCCACGAGTCGAGAGCGGACTCGCGCGTATAGATTGTCGCACTGGTCATCGCGCTCGAGAACGCGTCTTTGTAACCTTGCGAATAGCTTGTGCGCGTGTGGTCGAGCGATTCGTAGTCGAACGACACCTTGATCGTTGCGGTCGCGGACGAGCCGGTTCCAAACGTGATCTCTGAGTAACGTCCGTAGGCGTCGATCGAATAGTTAATTTCGTTTCCGACCAGGTCATAGCAACGCGTTGCACGCCATCGCGCCACCGATGACAACGAAGCGTTGGGTGCAGCCGAAGAAAGCGTGCACGTAACCCCGCTCTTCATCGTCACGGTCCACGTGCTCGTGGCGGTGTCGAATATCGCCGTGGCGTGAGCGCCACTTCCATTTTTCAGGTTGTAGGTTTTCGTCGAGGCCGTCGAGCTTGTGAGGGTGAGCGTGCCGGACGCGCCATCACCCGACATGACACGCTCGCCCGATGCGTAGCTGCGTGCGGTTGGCACTTCGATCGTGAGGGGCCCGCTCAGGCTCCAACCGTAAGGCATCATCGTGTCGGCACTTGCCTCGGACGAGTATTGAAACGCCAATCGTGGTGCGAACAACGCGGGCGGCAGCCGCAGCGGGTAGGAATAATCGGCCGCACCTTTTGTCGATGCGCTCGTCAGGTGCTGAAGCTGGATCGGCGCCGCGCGTGTGGCGACCCACTGCATGGTCGATGCGATGCTTCCGTCACCGGTGACAGCCCAACTATCTGTATTTGTCGACCCAGACCCCGAGCCAGACCCCGAGCTGGAATTGGAACTGGGGACTGCGAGTACCGCCTTTGATGCGAACAACGCGCACGCCAGCGATGAAATGAAGCGGTGTGATCTTTGGAAATGCATGTGGCTTCGCACCACAGCAAGTCGCATGCCTGGATACACGGCGCCCGGTGTGGGCAAATTTGCGCCATGTACCCATAGCTCAAGCATGAACATCGGCTTGTTCAAGGACGGACACCTCGTGGCACGTTGCGCTCAGCACAAGAACCGGCAAAGGAAAAGTGCCGCGCGTGCTCACGACGTCGCTATCGCAGCATGCGCACGTGAGTCTATTTCCGAAGGCGTCGTGGCTCGTTTGGTTTCCGACTGGAAACGATCCGCGCTCAACGACACCTGTCGAAGAGATCGCGTCGCAAGGGCGTCCACGTGGGAGCGCCGTCAGAAGGAAATTTGTTCAGTCAAGAAAGTTGATTAACTTGCCTTGGCGTAAGCCGGGCTGTCCCACCACGGCGATCGGAAATGTCACCTGCCCTACCCGTTTTCAGTTGGCTCCAAGGGCAGCGATCAACGCCACGGCAACTCGTCTCGGCACGGGGTCACGATCGCGTGCGCTCGGCAGGAATGTTCGAAGGGGCGCAAACCGTGACCTCCCTGCAGAGTTCCAGTTCATCGTTCACTTGAAGACCGGGCGGAGGACTCGCGCTAGAAAGAGCACCACTTGCGCGGATGCGTGACGGAGCTCTTGAGCGTTCAGTTGTCTCCCGTCTGAAGCGCCGACTCCCAACTTGCATCACGGGGCGAGGCTGTACCTTTGGAGCACGCGTACGATTGAACTGCACACGTGAGGATCTGTTTTGGATTTCTTCCCGCGCTCAGCACGCACTGACGCGCGGCTTTTTTGCAGCCCCCTTCGTCAGCAGAGCCGGAGTCGCCATTGCACACTTTGTATGTCAGCCCGCATTGCTGAATACGCGCGAGGCTTCCCGCGGCCGCTTTCGTGCACGTGCTGAGATCTTTTTTGCATGAATCGCCAGCCGTTTTTTTTTCGTCCTCTTTCTCAATTGCGGGTTTCTCACTTGAGGATGCAGTCGAACCACCCTTGCAAGCCTTATAGGTCGCAGCGCATCGCTGAACGCGGGCTAGGTTGCCTACAGCCGACCTTGTGCAAGTGCCTAAATCTCTTTTGCATGAATCGGCCTGTTGGTCACCAGCCGGCTTTTTTTCTTCTTTTTCAATTGCAGACTTCTCGCTTGAAGATGCAGTCGAGTCACCCTTGCACGCCTTGTAGGTTGCAGCGCATTGCTGCGTGCGCTTGATGTTTCCCAAGGCCCCTTTCGCACAGGTGCTGAAATCCCTCGTGCACGCGTCGACCTTTTTTTCGTCTACAGAAGGCTTGTCGCCTGCGTACGCGGCGGCCGCAGCCGTTGCCATTCCGATAAGCGCTAGTGCAATCATTGAGGGTCGCATTTTTTGATTCATTGTCCTTCTAGGGTGGTCTTCATTACACGCGGCGATGTCGTCAACTTTTTGAACCAACGAGAGTCATCCTCTGGCTGAAGCTCGGAGCGTCAACTCAGTCTGCGAGCACTCTCTTGATCTCGTCGTACACGGGGAGTCGGCAAAACGTCTTGCCGTTGTCATACGCGTTGCACACCTTTTGCTCAGGCATTCCCTTGATGTATTGAGTCTCGTCAATGGCCGCAGGAACGTGGTTGAGAGCAGCATAGGCAACACCGCGGGAGAGATTTCCCCGATTGCTTGCACCCATCATGTACTGCGCAAAGACGCTTGCAACGGAGGTCGCCACCGCATCGCGTGCGTGCTTGAAATGCGCATACGACTTTCCCAAGTTGTCGTCGCCGTACGCTACCCAAGGATGCGGCTTGAGCCGCTCTGTATCGGTAAACGAATTGAGCAACAGACCCGCCTTGTTCCCGAGGTCATGCCGACTTTTGTCGTAGGTCCAAGTTCGCTTGAGGCCCATTGGGGTCCACTTGCCGACGCCCCACGCCCACTCAACGGAGACGGATCGATCGTCAACAATAAGATGGCCAGGCGCAAACAAGTCGCTCAGAAAGTGCGCTGCGAATGCCTCCCAAAACATCGCGAGATGCATGAACGGAGCCGCGGCTCCTACCGCTGCTGATTCGCCCGCAACCTTTGCTAGTGCGAGAGCATGCTCATGGCACTTCGTATAGGCAATGACAGCATCTCGACTAAAGTGACTTGAATTTTCTTGAGCGAGTTTGACGTAGTCGGCGGTGCCTGATGCTGTGTTGCCAACAATGCCGTCTGCTTCAGCTGCTGCGACGTTCCCGTTCCAGTTCTTTGGGGTCATCCGCGCGAGCGTGTCGACGTCCTCGGCGTGATCAGCGGCGACTTCCGCAAGCTGCCCGAATGAACCCCAGGAGCCCGTCTTTGCATCTGGGCCGATCCAAAGCATGAGTAAATTGTTGGTTGCGAGCACGCTGCAATCATCTTTGTTACTGACGTCCCTTCCGCACGTGATCCACCGGCCATCACCAGGGGTACTCATGGGAAGTTTGAGCAAGTCCGCATTGCAGAGCGCTTTGTCTTTGCTGCACATCTCACGAACCCTTTGGACTCCAACCGCTGCGCCGTCATCTGCAATTCCTCTGTGCTCGTGACCGACAAAGGCTTGGGCGGCGTTCGCTCCGAAAAGAGCAAGAGTCATTGGAATCAGGGTCAGGTGCAGGCGAACAGATTTCATTGAGGGCTGCTCAAAGCAAGCAGCGTGCCCCAGTCGCCACTACGACGCAGCGTTGGAAAAACTCTGACGAAACCAACTCTTGTAGAAACGCATTGCTCCGCTGGACACATGCACCTGAATTGCTCCAGGGTGGTATTTCTTGGAGCCAGCCAGCGACGAATCTCACCCCCTCCCCGCTGTCCTGTTGCCCACCGGTCTCCGTTTGAGTGGCACGCTCTACTGAATCAATCCGGGCCCGCTGCGTCTGATTCACAGTTCGTTTTTGCGGACGGGAGAAGATTGCTCGATGAAAAGTTTGTTGTCGCTCGTCGCGACCGTGTTCGCGACGGCAATGGGAGGGTGCGGCGCCTCCGGTGATGGCTTCAATGCAGGAACCGCCCAAGGCGTTGATGCGGGCTCCGACGCCCGTACCTCCGTTTCTCCGGTGCAGGAAGGGGACGCGGGTCCACACAAACAAAGCCCGCGCAAATGCGCGGTCACTCTTTCGGGCGGAGTTGTCGGATCGTACGCATGCACCATGCCGATGAGCACGTGGTCATCGGAGAGCAACTCGAGTGCAGTTGTTCTCTCCTCGCCGGTTGGAGAGAAAAATGGGCCGCAGATTAGCGTCAGCGCTGGTTTCTCGGGCCCACCTGCGGTCAAGATTTACGCAGGCACAGACCCCGATACCAAGACCAGCATGACCATTACACTCGATTCGAACGTATGGACTGTCGTCACAGGTTCGGGCTCAACGCCGCAAGGGACATACTCGCTAAGCATCGCCTCTGTGACTGGCGAAAAAAAGGTTGCCAAGGGCAAGAACTATCGCCTGAGCGGCACAATCGACGCGACGCTTGCTTCAGCGAGCACGGCTGATGCGATCACGATGCACATCGAGTTCGACTAAGACATCAAGTCGCTTGTGCCATAGCGAACTGCTTTTCGCCTTTGATATTCGGGCCTCGTAGCGATCGATGCAGAAGTCCGCAACGCGAACCCTATCGCTCGGGCACGGCGCTCTATTGATGAATCTTGTGAGCGTGACAGGCGTGGCGGCAACGGTCATTCGTCCGACTCACTGCGGATTCCCCTCGCATCGATCCGGCACGCCCATTTTGTCGATGGAGCCCAACCTCGGCCCTGAACGAGCT
>JAHFDZ010000287.1 GCA_023248745.1 Myxococcales bacterium
ACGGCACATGCAAAGGGGATCATCCACCGAGATCTCAAGCCGGAGAATATTTTCTTGTGCTTTCGCGGTGGGCGCCTCGAAAAGATCAAGCTGCTTGACTTTGGCATTGCAAAGCTCGCGCGCACAACGCCAAAAGCAAGCGCCAGCCCCAAGACTCAGACCGGTGCAACGATCGGCACACCGGCCTTTATGTCACCCGAGCAGTGCCTATCTGAAGCGGTCTCTGCGGCAACCGACGTGTACGCGCTTGGCGTCATCTGCCATCTCGCGTTGACTGGTGATCCGCCATTTCGTGCCGCATCCACGATCACGCTGCTCGCTCTCCACATCAACACGCAACCACCCGCGATGAGCAGCGTAAACTCCGCGGTTCCGACGAAGGCTGACGCCGTCGTATTGCGGATGCTCGAAAAGAAGCCAACGGATCGCTACCCATCCGCTGGCGAAGCGATGGTTGCTCTCGCGAGCGCCGCGCGAGAATCGGGAATTAGTCTCGAGGGCGTGGCTGCGGCAACGATCGTTGAACAGCCTGCCCGCGCGCGCACGCACCTGCGCAATCCGGCCACTGTCAGCACACGCCTTGGACCGCCGCTCGTGACTAACCTATCAGCCGAGGGCAACGCAAAGAGCTCCAGGATTTTGGTCGCTCTTAGCGCCATGCTGGTGACAATCGCGATCGGGATTACCGCCTACAACTTCCGTGTCCAAAAAAGCATACAACCGGTGACGTCGCCGACCGATCAAGTTTCGCTTGGCTCGCCGTCACCACTGACGAGTGGCGAACCGATCATCACGACGCCCAGCGGCTCGGCGCCGCGCAGCGGAACGTCATGGGCAGAGACCGTGCGAGACGCGGGCTATGCGCGATACGTACCGACACCCCCACCACCCACATCGTCGTCATCGGTACGCGTTGAGGTTTCTGCGGCACCCCCACCCCCGCCTTCCGGGCCGCGGTCCACTTCGCCTGTTCCGCGTCCGCCGCCAAGCTTGTAGTCTGACGATATGATGCTGATTTCGCGCCCGCGGATCGTGGTCTTAGGGCTATTGATCTTTGCCGGTACCGGCGAAGCGGGAGCAGCCGAACCTTCGCCGCCTGTCAGCGCGAACTCAGAGAGTGACCTTCCGACTCAGCTCAAATGGCAAGGCGATCGGCTTCTCGGCGATTTGAAGTACAAAGAGGCGCTTGCCGCCTATGAGAAATCTTATGCGCTCTCGCCCAATCCTGCTGTGCTCTACAACAAGGGGCGGTGCTTCGAGGCGCTCGAGCAAATACCCGAAGCCGTGCAGGCCTATGAGCGCTTTCTAAAGGACGCACCTCCCGAGCTGAGCGCAAGAGTGCCGGGGTTAGCGCAGCTGATTGTCACGTTACGTAAAACAATCGCAGGCCTCGTCGTCACGTCGAACGTGCGTGGCGCAAGAATTGTTTTCCGCGATCGTGTTCTCGGCACGACTCCGCTCGTTAAGCCGATCGAACTCAAAGAAGGCGAAGGAATCCTTGAGGTCTACGCCGACGCGTATGAATCATCTCGCAAATCGATCTCCCTTATCGGCGGAGAAGTCAAGATAATTGACTTTACCTTGCGGGCACTTCGCCCCAAGGGAACGCCGTTACCCATTCCTTCCCCTTCGCCCTCCGTCGCAACACGTTGGTGGTTTTGGACCGCCGTTGCCGGAGCGGTTGCCAGCGGTGTTGTCGTCACGATCGCAGTCACGAGTGAGCGACGTCCAGACCAAGGCACCTACGGTCAAGGACAAATACGATGGTGAAACGGGTTGCAACTCCACTGCGGCTTGTCGGCACTGTGTTGGACATGCCGCAAGTTTTGTGTCCCGGCTCACTGGTCACATATCCGGAGGCATGAGCGCATCGGGGAGCTTGGGGCCCGGATTAGCAAGCGACTCTCTGATTTCGGCCGCCTGCGCTTCAGACTTAGCAAGGCGACGTTCAAGATAGGCGCGGAAGCGTTTGTCCTTCACCTTCACGAGCTCTCCTTTGAGGTCCTTTTGGATCTCATCGAGTTGCGATAAGCGCTCCGTCGCGAGAATTTTCAGCAACTTGCTGCGCGCACTCGCGAGCTTCGCGGGGTCTACCGTGGCGCCTTCGATGTTTGGCCGGATTTCAGACTCAAAGTCGCGAAGAGCAATGCGCGCTTTTGCGACGCGCGCTTTTGCGTGAGTGGTCCGCTTCTCTTCGATGCGCGTCATCGATGGCCGAACGGAGGCGGGAAGCTTGGCAAGACGCGTACTGTCCCACTTCACGCGCAGCGGACGCTCAGCCCGCGCTTGAACGTCACGGCTATCGCGCGAGCTTCGTTCCGCCTCTTTCTTGCGACCTTCATTCGCTTCGTCCTCCTTCTTGTCGGCCTTCCAATAGGAGGCAGGCTTCAGCTCGCACTTAGGATTCTGATGCATAAATACCGTTTCAAACTGACGGTATGAATGAATGCCCGCTTGTGCTCCCGCGGGCCCGCCCGGAATGCTCTTGCCCTTGCCCGCTTTGAGTGCACGCCACATCGGTTTGAAGCCGCCACAAGACAAGCTTAAGCGCATAAGCTTGTGGGAGACGTTGCCTTCGGTTTCATCCCCGCCCGCGTAGTCCGCATTGCGTGCATAAGCGAGCTGACGGTCAGGATCTTGAACGGCCCTCGCGTAATATTCGGCCCAGCCTTCGTTGAAGGCGTAACCGAGATTTGAGTGAAGATTTGCGTTGTGGGAGCGCAAATATCTGAACCACATGAGATCAAGATTGAAGTGGTCGGCACCACCGTCCGCCGCATGCCGCAAGCGATGGCCAAATTCGTGCGGCATCGAGCTGCTGCACGTCTCGCCACTAGGGACGTGAATGTTCTCTGTCCCGGTATAGCAAGTCCCCGCCGAAAACGGTTGCGGGCTCGTCACGCCCACAACACCGTCGTGGCCAGGTACCTGCGTGTCCCCCGAGATCCTCCGAAAATTGTCGTATGCTTCTTCGGCCGCAGCGAACGAGATAAGGTACCGATTTCCTTCGCCCTTAAAATCGATGTTGCCAAAGTCAATCGTGCCTTTCTTGTCGTCTTTGTGCTTCGTAACAAGGCGCCACGTCCACCCCCAGATGTCCTCGACGTCAACACGATGCGGATCGTTAAGGGTGAACTTGAGATACGGATCCGGCCGATCGCAATTGTCGCAAATCTGCATATCGTCTTCTGCTCGCCCCGTAAGATCGCATCGGCCGTCGCTGTCGGTCCTCCCCGTTGCGAGAACCTCATCGTCGTCCGGATCGGCATCCATGAGCTGACACTTCACGCGCGCCACTGGAGCACCGCTGGTGAGGACGAGCCGTCCCTTTCCCCGCACCGTGTAGTCAGCAGCGGCTGCGGTCGCAAGCAAGAGCGTTGCAAGGCCAACGGAGTAGCTTATTCGTTTCATCGTTTTCCAATTTTGATTGCTATGAATTTCACACCCCTTTTTCGCGCGAAATTGTCAACTCAGCGGCATTGCCGCGAGCATGGGATTGTGAGGGGACTGATCAGAATCGCGTTTTCATCGTGAATCTCCCTCTCGCAAGGCACGTGCCGAGCGAACGCTCAGCGAAAGCGCGAAATTACGGTGTCCCTTCTCGCCTTTGGCCCTGAACGCGAACGCGGCCTGCATTGGACACAGGTTCATGCGGGGCAGCCGTCGGCTTGCCGCGCAAGCTGTTTCGAATCTATCGCCAAGTCTGTAGTCTGGAATCTAGATGATGGATATGCGCGCTGGTGGGAAGGAGATCGCTCGCCTCATGGGGCAGCTCTGGACGGCGAAGTTCCTAACGCGCGCAGGCGTCTCGGCGCTCCTTCTATCGTGCCAAGCTCCCACGCAAGTACGCGTCCTTGTTTCAACAGACGTAGGCTGTGCGCGAAATCCAAGTGGTGGCATCGCCGTGGGCTCATCGATCGATTTCGACAGGAAAGCCTTCTCGGCAACTTCGAGTACGTGCTCGGACACTGGCAACGGGAAAAACGTCGGGGACGTCGGCTCACTTGTGATTGTCGCGAGTGGAGACAATGACGAAGTCGCCATCAAGGTTGTGCAAGGTCAAAATGGTCGCAACGCAGAATCTTGCAACGATGCGGACGCAGCAAGCGACCAGAATTGCATCGTCGCGCGACGCATTCTCAAATACATCCCGAATCGCACCATCGACATTGAAGTTCCAATGCTTGACGAATGCCGTGGTGTCAGGTGCGACTCGGCAACGACTTGCGTTCGCAAAGCCTGCGTCGGTGCGTCCCTCGTCGGTAGCGACTGTCTAGCGCGGGGCTCGTGCACTCTCAGTGATCTACCCGGCGCATCCGATGCGGGCGTCACCGAAGATGCGTCTGACGCAACGATTATTGACGCTCAGGATGCGGCGGTCGGTGACGCGCACGACGCTACTGCTGACGCTCTCGATGCGAGCCTCGATAGCGACCCGACTGACGCCGCAAATGATACCGCAAGTGACAACGTGGTGTTCGGATTGTCAGACGCTTTGCAGCCCATGGCATCGACCGCATTCTCGACCTGCACGATCGCCGATTCCGGCCTTGTCTGTTGGGGGTCAAACAGTCAAGATGAGCTCGGGCGCGGGTTCGTGAGTAACTCGGAACTTCCTGGGTTCGTCGACCCAAACGTCACTACCGCCAAGGCGATAGTTGGAAACACTTCGACGTTTTGTGCACTGCAAGCAGCCCCATTCCCGACCGTGTGCTGGGGCACTTCACGGGCGCTAAGCGATCAGACCGATGCCGGAAATACGACGCGACCCGCAGTCGTCGGACTCCTAAGCAACGCAGCCGACCTTGCAATAGGAAGGCACCACATCTGTTTTCGTAACGCGACTGGTGTCTTTTGCATCGGAGGGAATAGCGACGGTACCTCCGACGGATACAGTTACGGGCAGCTCGGACGAAAAGTCGACGCGGGTGGCATCTGTCCAGTCACAACGCTCCCCATCGATGCGGGAGTCAAACAGCTCGTCAGCGGACGCGAAGGGACCGCTGCCCTTCTCGACAACGGCGAGATGTATGGCTGGGGCCGAAGCAAGTGGCACGAATTCGGTGCACCCGCCGATGGCGGCGTCGATCTCTTCGCTCCAACGCACATGAATTGGGGCCTTGATTCAAAGCCGCGCACCATTGCCGCGTACGAAAACCATCTTTGCGCGATCCTTGAAGATACGACGGTCGCCTGTTGGGGCAACAACGCAAGCGGCCAGGCGGGTAGCGCTGCGATCGGAACGCTGCCTCAGGATCCGACGCGAATTCGAGACACGAACGGAGTCAACCTCGTTGGCGCCACTCTGATCGCCGTAGGCCAGCAGAGTTCCTGCGCCAGCACCGCCACAAAGGTGTACTGCTGGGGGTCGAACGCTTATGGGCAACTTGGCGTCGTACTCGAAGCCGGAACGAATTCATTCTTGGCGCTCGAAGTGAACAGTGCGGGTACTCAATCCGCTCGCGCCATCTCACTGGGCGACCGACATGCCTGCCTCGTCACCAACAAGATCTGGTGCTGGGGCGAAAACACAAAGAGCCAACTCGGAGCTTCGCCCGATGCCTCGTTTCAGTATCCGCAACCGGTTGTTCTGCCGCCATGATTTTCTGCGTAACGCTCGTCGCATGTCGTTCGACGAGTTCGAAGGATACTCAACCGCCGCACGGCGTCGCGTTCATTTGTAACACATAAAGGTTACATTATGCGGCGCGCCACGTTGTACTTTCACAAGTGTGGTTCCACTCGGACACTTCGTTGTCTTCTCGGCCCGTACCCCTGGCGAGCAGCTCCAATGAATCGTATTCGACGTGACCTTGTAGACAAGAGTTCCTGTTCCCCCGAGCTTGTTCGTCGGCGTGAGGCTCGGTGGACCGGACACCTTCGTTCCGATGTCAACGACGACTTCCCCACGTTTGCAGGTTTCGTTCACCGTCATGGTCCACGAGGGGCCATCGTGTTCGGCTTTAGCATTCAGCTTGACCGCCCCATCAGCGCTGCGTGTCGTAGACTTGCACTGAATCACCACCTCGCCCGGGTTATAACCAACTGACGCGCCCCGCTGGACTCGAATCACGTCGGTACCCTCCGGACACTGTAACGTTTTCTCCTTCTCACCCTGCTGCTTGTACTTTTCTTGATTCGTGCAGATCCAACGCACTTCAGGTGACTCGAGCTTCTCATAAACAGCGACCTGCTCATGCGACTTTAAGAGCTCGGGGCCGGACACTCTCTCGCCAGAAGTCACAGTAAAATAGGAACGCTTGCAGGGAACGGCCAGGACCTGAAGGAGGTGCGGCCCAGTACTCATCGTCGGCTTCTTCGTCGGCTTGGTCTTCTCGCCCTCGTTGTCGTCATCGCGATCATCGGAATTGTCCCGATCGGGCTCTGAAGGCGCGGGCTGCGCTTTGTCTTTGCGATCGTAAAACTTCCACGTCAACGCGCCGTTGACTGCACGCGTCAGCTTCACTCGATCGAACGGCTGATCGTTCGCGACGCGCTCTTTGCTCCCTCCGCAGTACCAGACGAGCTCCGTTACTTCTTTCGAGAGGTCGACGTCCACCGACTGGTTTGCCTTCACGATCACGTTTGCGAACTTCACATCGCGGGACGCACTGCAATCGTCTTTTGTGTATCCAATTGAACTTTGAGCGGAAGCCATTTTTGCGCCGCTGAGGATCACCAGACAAGCAGCAGAGGTAAGAGCGAATTTCGAAATCATTGTACTCCGTGGCGCACTGAGTGGACCTTCATTGGTCCCGTCTTCGACGCCTGTCAGCACGAATGCAATCGGTAGACCACGCATCGGCTGAGTTCAGCCGTGCGAGCACAAGCAACAAAAGCTCAATGGAACCACCAGCAAGAGCGATCCGTACGAGGGTCGCGCCCTGACATTTGTTCGGGCATGGTCGAACGATTGTTCCCCCATGCGTCGTCAAACGGTTTGAGGTTACACGCAAGACGGCGCGGCTCGCGTGCGCACCCGATCGAAACCGATGGAGGGATCGCCGCGATACACCAAGCTCACACAACTTTGAGCAACAACACTTCCTCGCAACTTTTTCGTTCACGCGCAAACAAGCCCGCTCGTGAGATCGCCGCTCGCAAGAATGATCACGGTGTCGTTTTACCAAAACGGAACTGGATCGCTCGCGCGTCGGTACCACTCCCTCGAATATGAACGAGGGTCGCGTCGACACGTTAGACCGTCGTTGTGGTAAGGCGGCTTGCACGCTTCGCCAGCGCTCTTGGGGTAGATATGCGCATCGCGATGACAGGTCATTGCGATCCCGTTGTAGTCCGACGGACATTTTTCGTAACAGCGATCAAGGATACCTTCGAATCCCTTGCGACACGGCATGTAGCAGTTGACTCCAATCTTGTCGTGACCTGGTCCACACGAAGCCGAAA
>JAHFDZ010000045.1 GCA_023248745.1 Myxococcales bacterium
TGCGTGCGAGCCAGAGTGCCCGAATGAAGCCATCAGCGAAGGCGACGAAATCTATGTGATCGATCCCGAACTGTGCACCGAGTGCGTGGGTTTCCACGATCACGAGGCTTGCCAGGCGGTCTGCCCTGTCGAATGTTGCCTTCCCGATCCCGGTCATCTAGAGGCCGAGCAAATGCTCCTCGAGCGAGCCATTCGTCTTCATCCCGAGGATGCCGACCTCCAAAAGAAGGCCGCCTCGAACGATTTCCCATCGCGCTTCCGCAAATAGGCCGCGTGTCGCCATGCCAAAAGTCGCGCACTTCGGGCCCTTGCAGCTCGCTCGTGCGTTCGGGTTGGTGCTGCTGAGCAGCCTTGGGGGTTGCGCGGGCGGCGGTCCGTTGATGCATCCTGCACGCACGCTAACGCCCGGAAAAGTGCGACTCACGGGTGGAATGACATCGCAAGTGGCGACGGGGGCGCTCGCCAGAGCCCTTTCCCAAGATCCCGCAAAAGTCGAAACGAAAGTTGCCGCTGCGACGGTCGCGCCAGGCGTCTCTCCGCTGGTGGCCGCAAGGGTTGGCCTCTCTAGTCGATACGAGGCCGGGCTCACCTATTTTGGGCGCGGCGTTCGCCTCGATGCGCGCCGCTCATTTCCCGTCGGAAAATGGGATCTGTCGCTTGGCCTTGGCGCAACGGCTGTGCTGTCAGGCGGCGATTGGGCTGGCGCAAACGTTCCGCTTCATCAGCTTCGTGGTGGCGGTGTTGATCTGCCAGTCTTGTTCGGCTGGGAGTCGCGCGCTGGCGTTTACCATTTTTGGGCGGGCGCTCGAGCGGGGTTCGAGCACGTGATCGCCGGGGGTGTGTTGGCGTCATCGCCGACCATCGACACAACATTGGTCGCGAATCGCTTATGGGCGGGTCCTCTTCTTGGGCTCGCGGCGGGCCTAAGGCCCGTGCACGTCGCGATCGAACTGAGCGCGACTTATCAACGAATTTGGGGAGGCTACGGAGCCGAGGAAGTTTCCTTTCAAGGAGTCTCCCTCGCTCCGTCTGCAGCCCTGTGGTGGACGTTCTAACGAAGAGACGGGTGCTTCGCTGCGATGTTTCAACCATGGCGCGATGGCTTGCGTCGTGCGAAATTGTCAATTCGCTCCCTTCGGCTCCGGACGGTGCTATCTCGCGGGCGATGGCGGACTTCGCCGCGCTTCCTATCGTTTATGACGTAGACCGGGACCACTGTCCGGCTCAGGTCGCGTTCATTCGCGAGCTCGAGCGCAAAGGGGCAAGTGCGGATGAGCTTGCGTCCGCGGGCGAACTCCACGTCGTCATCAAGCGCGCAGGAAGCGTGTGGCTCGGGCACGTGACGCAAGGCGAGCTCGAGCGCTCGGTCAAGGGTGAGAATTGCGAAGAAGTGGCCATGGTGCTCGCATTTGCCGTTGCGGTAGTGCGCACCAAGCCCGAGCCCGATCCTGTGACGGTCGGTCCCTCGCCGAAGCCCCTTCCTTTGCCTGCGCGGCCACCGATCGCGCTGGTTGTACGGGACGTTCCCTTCGCGCAGAGCTGGTCGATCGCTGCTGGCGGTGGACTGAAGACGTCGGTGGCGCCGAACGACGTTCCGTTCGTCAATCTCGAGTTTGCGTCCGTTTGGCGAAGAAACCTGAGCGCACGCATGCTCTTCGCATCACCGCTCGTCGCATTTGGGCGGACCGAGACTCTTGGGGATGGAGCCGCCACCTTTCGGCTCGTGGGGGTTTCCGTCGGAGCGTGTCCGTTCGGCCTCCGCGCGGATCGTTTTGCACTGTTTCCATGTGTAGGCGGCGAGTTTGGGCAGCTCTTTGTATCGCTGCAGGAAAAGTTTGAACGCCCATGGATAGCCGTCGGCCCAAGCCTTCGCGTCTCCCTTCGTATCGGTGACGCACTTTGGCTCGATTTCAATGCGTTTGAGGGCTTTAACGCAGTGCGCGACTGGTTCACGTTGCGTGGTGGTGTTGTGCACAGACCGGCCGCGCTCGGCTTTTCGTTCGGCGCGCAGATCCGGTGGAGCCCAGAGTGATCAACTTTCTTTAGCCAAGACAATAACTCAATGAACATGTTCGACGCTGCGACACACCCAACGCCAATCGGCGCCGAGAGGCCCACCGAGAGCATTCCCGTTGCGGTCGATCAAGCACGACTGCGCGTGGTCGTAACCGCTCACCACGGGTTTGTTTGGCGTTCGCTCAGGCGCCTTGGCGTTCGCGAGGCCGATGTCGATGACGCGGCGCAAAAAGTCTTTATGACTTTATCTCGTAAACTTGCTGACGTAAGTGCTGGCGGTGAAAAGGCATTTCTTTTTGCGATTGCGACCCGCATTGCCGCCAATGAGCGTCGCAGCGCGATGCGCAAGCGCGAAGCCCCAATCGAAGACATGGGCGTGGATGGTCCGGCTGATGACTCGATGCATCGCGAGCTGGCACGGCGCGACGCGCGTGCCATGCTCGACCTCGCGCTCGATTCACTCACGCCCGAACTTCGAGAGGTCTTTGTGTTGTTTGAACTCGAAGAACTTACGGGTGCTGAGGTCGCTGAGGTCATCGGCATTCCGAACGGAACCGTGGCGTCCCGACTTCGTCGAGCGCGCGAAGAGATCACTCTGGTGTTGAAGCGGCTGCAATCCTCGTCTGGTGAAGGTACTCCATGAGCGACATTGATCACATGCCGCAAAGGCTCATTGATTCGACGCAAGACGCATTTCTAAAGTCGGTGTTGCGTTCTGCGCGCGCAGATGAACCAAGCCCAGGTGCGCGCAATGCGCTTCTCGCGAGTCTTGGTGTTGCGGGTGCTGTTGGTGCAGCTACGCCTCTTGCGGCGAACGCGGTGAAGTGGGGTAGCGGCGCGCTTGCCAAGTGGTTTGTTCTCGCAAGCGTTGGTGCCATTGCGATCACGTCCGCTGTGAGGATCCGAAGTACATCGAGCTCGAATGTTCAATCGTTCGAGCACGTCGCGCCCATTGCACGTCCGTCAGGTTTTCGTGCTTCTTCGGCGGATTTGACGCATGTGGAACCAGCCCCACTTGTTCACGATCGTGTTCACGATCGCGCGGCGGATCAAAATGCCACATCGAATGTTACAATTGCAGCTCCCGCGAATCGCAATGCAGGTCAGGTATCTGGAGAGCCGCGCGTTGTTTCTCCGGTGTCCGAAGAGAAGACGAAAGATCACGCGGCTGCAGCGCCTTCCGACTCGGCGCCCGTTGTCGATGCGAAACGTTTGTCCGAAGAATTGAAGATGCTCGAGAACGCGCGCCTCGCGTCAAAACGTGGAGACCACGTCGCTGCGATCGCCGAGCTCGACAAGCACGCTCAAGATGGGACCGCCGCGCTCAAGGTCGAAGAACTCGTTCTTCGCGTGCAGGCGCTCGCGCATTCCGGCGATCGTGCCGGTGCGAATGCCGCGATGCGTGCGCTTGAAGCCACAGGTGCGTCCTCCGCCCACCTCTCGCGAGCGCGCGCCGCCATTGCCGTGATGCCAAAGCCCTAAGCACCCGCGCGCGTTCGCACCAATCATCGATTGGTGCGCTTCACTGTAACGCTGCGGGCTCGCACCTTAATCGCATATGGGAATTGGCCGTTGCAAGTGAACGGGCTGCACTGAGGTACAGTCGGAAGACCGTCTGTGTCACCCGGAAAAGGGCGTAAGCCCCGATAGACCCTTAATTCGGAGATCGCGCGAGAATGCAAAGACTCGGTCTGGCGATTGCTTTCGCAGTGACGTTTGCCGCAGCTTCAAGCTGCAATGGCGACATCCTCGCGCCTCTCGGTCCGCAACCCGACGCGACGTCACCAAGTGGCCCACAACCGGCCGATCTGCCGATCGCCAAGCCAGGTGAGGCTGGCGTTAACGCGTTGCTCTTCGTGACGCAGGTTCCTCAAGCGCCGAGTTTTTCTAGCATCGGTACCGTTTTCGGTAACCATCTTCCGCAGATCGCGAACGCACCAAGGGGCGGCGACCTGTGGATCCGTTATCCAGAAGGTACGTTACGCAATCTCACCGAAGAAGCGGGTTTCGGTAACGCCGGCATGCAGCTTGGTAACGCGATCGCCGTGCGACAACCGGCTCCGCACTGGAGCGGCACCAAAGCCATTTTCAGTATGGTTGTCGGTGCGCCGCTCAAACAATACGAACAGCGCGAGTTTCGCTGGCAGCTGTACGAAGTGACCGGGCTCGCTCAGGGTGCCAAAGCGACCATCACCAAGGTCGCCAAGCAGCCCGAGACGTACAACAATTTGAGTCCAATCTACGGGACAGACGATCGCATTATCTTCACATCCGATCGGCCACGCGATGGTCAACCGCATTTGTATCCACAACTTGACGAATACGAGTCGGCGGCCACGAACACAGGTATCTACAGCCTTGATTCAACAAGTGGAGACATCAAGTTACTTGACCATGCACCGTCGGGTGATTTTGATCCCACGATCGACAGTGTGGGACGCGTTGTCTTTTCGCGCTGGGATCACCTGATGCGTGATCAACAGAATGACGATACGAGCAACAAATATGGCTGCTTCAACTATTCTGACGAGTCGGCTTCTTCGAAGAAGACTTCATCTCGCACAGAGATCTTCCCCGAGCCACGCACCAAGCGCACTGATCTGCTTGCGGGCACCAATCTCGTCGGTCACGCGATGAACCTCTTCATGCCGTGGCAAATGAACGAGGATGGCACCGAGCTCGAAACGCTCAACCACATCGGGCGTCACGAACTCAATCGGTATTTCACGCCCGTGTTCAAGGACGATCCCGCGCTGATCGATTTTGTGTCAGAGACCTCGAAGCGAACCAACACCAACTTCATCGAGACCGTCCACCAACTTCGAGAAGATCCGAAGCAACCTGGACGCTTTCTGTTTATCGAAGCACCCGAGTTTGGGACCGCAGCAGCGGGCATGATTGCCGCGATGGCGTTGCCCGATAAAGCAGCTGCCGACGGTGTTGTGGTGGAGTACATCACGGACCCGAGTACACGCGAACTCACGCCGTCCAAGCCGATGGGCCACTATCGCTCGCCGACGCCGCTTACCGATGGGTCCCTCGTTGCGACGTATTCGCCGTCAAGTGAGCAAGAGGGCCTTGTAACCACCGGCGGCATCAAGCGATCCAATTATGGCTTTCGTTTGGTGACACTCAAGAAAAATGGCACGTACTACGCGCCGGGCGCCAAGCTCACAGACGGCATTACCAAGTCGATAGAGTATTGGGCGCCGGATCAAAAGGTGTCATTCACCGGTGAACTGTGGGAGCTCGATCCCGTTGAGATTTATGCACGCACAGTGCCCGCACGTCACACGACTCCCGTTCCAGCACCCGAATCGAACGTGTTCAATTCGACCGAAGTTAATGTTGCCGATTTTCAGAAGTGGATGGCCGATCGCAACCTCGCGCTTCTCGTGAGTCGAAATGTAACCGTGCGAGACTTTTTGGATAAGCAGCAGCCTTACAACCTCAAGGTTGCGAATGGCACCGCCGAAACTGTGACGAGTGGCAAGACGTACACGATTTCGCAGCTCCAGTTCGTGCAAGGCGACTTGATTCGCGGGATCACAGATTCGAGCGGTCGCCGAGTCCTCGCTCAGTTGCTTCACGATACCGCAGCGACGAGCGCCAACGGTCCGTCCGCGATTGCGGGTGCAGTGACCGTTCAATCGGACGGCTCTGTTGCGGCATTTGTGCCTGCGCGCCGAGCGCTCAGCTGGCAACTCACCGACACTGCAGGTACGCCCGTTATTCGCGAGCGCTATTGGGTCACCTTTCAGCCTGGCGAGGTGCGCGTGTGTGCGGTTTGTCACGGCCTCAGTTCAAAAGATCAGAAGGGGCGTGAGCTACCCACGAACGAGCCTGAAGCACTGCGGAAAGTCTTGCAGCAGTGGAAGACTGTAAAATAGTTAGTTGGTTTGCTCTTTCGCGTTCGCTCACGCTTAGCGAGAGCGGAGCCAGCAAGCGCCCTCGCCGAGCGCGTAGCCTTCGTCGGTAGTCACGACGCGAGTTGGATTGCTCGCGTCGATCTCGAGCAAGAGCCTGAGCTTGCGAATGGCAACTTGCATGCGCTTGTCGTCGCGAAGGGCGTGGTAGCTGCGCAGGTCCCAAACTCGCGTTGCGAGCTCTTCTTTGGTGGCGCGCCCACCACTCTCGGCGAGGACTTCGAGAATGCGAAGGAGCAGCGCCTTTGAGGCTAAGTCGAGCGCGGGTCCTTCGGCAAAATAGATCTGCTTGCGAGCAGAATCGATCACCCACGCATCTTCGAACGGTGCATTCGGAACTGGCCTTAGGACCTCGAGTTTGTGTCTCGCACGCACAGAAGCGAGCACACGTTCGTCAATGCGATCGAGATCGACTTGTCCACCAAGGAGCGCGCGGGCGCGCCGACACGCGGACGGTGCCGACCACCATGCTGTCGCCGCTACGGTGAGAAGTTCTTGCGTATTCAAGTAGGGGCCAAGCACCGCGCGATACAAGCCCACCTCACCGAGAAGACGCATCGAATCGCAGCGCGTCGCGAGGCCTGCAAGTTCGTCGACTGTCCGAAGGGCTTCGTCTTCCTTGCGATCGCAGACCAACACGTCGGCGAGCGCCGAGAGCGCCGGCAATTCAAAGGTGACAAGGCCGTGCTGTCGCGCAATTTCGACCGCTTGTTGAGTCTTTCGGCGCGCTTGGTCACCGTCATTGTCGAGCAACGACTGATTGGCCTCTGCACCGAGAAAGACGACCTTGGCGGCCTCATGAAGCATGGTCCACGGAAAGTTGCCTTCGCTCAGCTTCGTTTCGACGCCGTAGCGCACGCGAAGATCGGCCCACCAACCTTCGATGATTGCGCGCACGGGGTGGATCATCATCGGCAGCTGGGTCAGTTCAATTTCCCGGCGTGCGTAGAACATCGCGACGCGAATGCGGTGGTGAAAACCGAGCAATGCGAGGTCGACGTGCTTGGTGCGGAGCGCTTCCTCGATGAGTACATCGATGCGGCCATCGAGTCCCTCGAAGTCACCCGCGATAAGTGCGCGCCGAATGTCGAGCTCGTGCGCCGCGAGACTCTGGCTCGAGCGAATCGTGAAGAGCTGTTTGATGATGCGGCCGGCGTGCTGCATTCGCCCGAGTTCGATCTCAAGGCGGGCTTCAACATGCAGGCGCTCTTGCGCGTGCAAGAGTTCGATTGCGGGTTCGTCGTCTCGACCAACCCAGGCACGAAATGCTTCCGACGCAGCGCGGATGCGGCCAAGACCGATCAACGTTACGACAATGTCTGCGCCGACTTGACGACGTGTCGCAGGAGATAGCCGTTCGAGCGACCGCCGAGCGAGCTCGAGGCGATCGAGCGCTTCGGTGAGATCGCCAGTGAACACGAGTGTTCGCATGTAAAGCATGTCGCGACGAACGCGCGCGTCGTCGTTCTCGGGAGTCATGCCCTTCAAGAGGACACAAGCGTCAGAAAAATTGCCAGCCGTAGCTTGCGCGCGCGCTTCGACAAGCGCGGCTTCAAATGCGAGGGAGGGATCGCGATCGCGTGCAATTCGCGCGGAGTTGATCGCGTCCTGAAGGCGAAGACGCAAAAGCGATGCTCGCGCCCAAAGAAGCTCTTGCGCCGGCGTGGGAGCTGCTGGACGAACGATGCGTTCGAGCACCTCGGTACTGCCGAGTTCGAGGGCGACCTGGAGATGCTCCCCGACCAGTGACTCGTCGAGATAACGGTCAAGAATCTTGAACGTTTCAGATACGTATCCACCCGCGATCAATTTTGCGAGCGATTGGGTCAGTAGGTCTTTGGCCTCGACAAAGTTGCCATGACCAAACCAGAGGCCAAGCGCTTCGAGGATTGCACCAGGCGCATCACTCTTCGAAAGGACTGCTGCCATTGAACGACTGAGAACCTCGGTCTGTTCACGTCGCAGTGTTGCACGCAGCAAGGGGCGAGCAACGTCGTGAACGCGCGCCTCACTCGCAGCGCGTTCGATGAGTCCACGCCGTTCGAGAAGGTTCAGTGTTTCTTCAGAAGGCCCTGGCGCAACCGTCGCGAGCGTCTCGATTGGGATGCGATGCTCGACCGTCGCAAGGCACCGAAGCCAGTGAATCGTCGTCTCGTCGAGTCCGGTTAGAACGTCTTCGCCTTGGCTGATGTTCTCTGAGCCGTCAGCGGCCAGTACGAGCTGCTTCAGACGCCATGGCGAACCGGCGGCGAGTTCAGCGAGTCGCTTTGCGCGTTCAGGTGTTGTCGTTGTCACCAGCGACGTCGCGAGCGCGGCGAGCTCTTGCTCGGTCATGGGAACGAGCATCATCGTTGAAGCGCGGAGTTCCGCAACATGCGGATCGGTACGTGACGTAAAGATCCAGCGCGATGATCGCGCGTACTTGGACAGCAAGAGCAACGTGTCATGAACTTGCTGCGCGTCCGCGCGGTGCACGTCGTCCACAACAACGAAGTAGGGGCCCCGTTCTGCGAGATCGATAGCGGTTGCGAGCGCGCCTTCAACGTCGCGCAAGAGCAGCGACCAATCGAGCTCGAGTCCGAGCGCTGTCGCGATCGCACGAAGGATCTCGTGCCTGAGATCTTCGCTCTCCGAAGAAGCGCGCACAAAAAGCGTTCGCTCAATCATCTGAGGAAACGAGTCGTGCAGCGTGTGAGCAACGAGCGCTGTCTTGCCGAGGCCACCCAGGCCCCACACCACATAGACGGGCTCGCGATCAAGCGCACGAGCGAGGCGAGCAGAGAGATCGCCGCGCCCTATCATTTGCGGCGGATTGACGAGTCGATAGCGAAGAGGGATAGGCGTCGAACCTTGCGACATCGGTTATGAAGGGTATCTCTCGCAGCCAACTTGCGTCTACTTTCGCTTACCTACCCAAGTAAGTAGAACGCCTAAGGCCGAAGTGGCGCGATGTCGGCAAACGAAGAGGGCGCTTCATATTGACCGTTAAGAAGCTCACCGCCTAAGCTTCCCGGCTCACCGCCGACGCCCAGGAGGCTCGCGATGTCAATTGTCCGCTATTTCTCCGCGATCTCATTGGCTGGCGCGCTCACGGGTCTCTTTTACGGCTGCTCGGCTGCAACGGGTGCTCCGAGCGACGCAGGCAAGGACAGCCGGGGCAACGTCGGCGATAGTGCGAAAGCCGAAGGTGGTGCAGCCGATAAGTGCGACCCAGACATCGCAGGATTCGCGCCCATCACGATCAAGCGTCCACGCAAACTGCCCGCGTGTTCGAAGGACCAAATAAAGGCTTTCGTCGACGCGGGATTCAATGCGAACTCGACGATCTCTTTTCCGAGCTGGCAGGCCGAGGAAGCGAACAAAGCATGTGCCGCTTGCATTCTCACCGACGTGGCGCAACCAGAATGGGGAGCGTTCCTTTTTGATGGGGAAAATAGCCGCGGGTTCAATCTCGCCGGTTGCCTTGAGCTTCGCGGTGCCGCGTCGGGCTGCCCGCAAGCGACCGATGAGGCCTTCGCTTGTCTCGATGCGGCGTGCGCCGATTGCAAGGCGTTGATTCCAAAGGGCGCAACTTCCAGCGACCCCACGATGACGGCATACGAAGCCTGTCGCGACAAGGCTCACAAAGGCGACGGCGCTTGCGGCAAGTACACAGCAAGCGAGACGATCAATAAGTGTGCAGTCAACATGGGTGTAGACGGCGGTCCGATTCTGCGCGCCGACGGCGGGGAAGACTTCGTAAAGGCATGGGAAGAGTGCGTGGCGGGGATGCCGGAAGAGACCGACAAGAACCCGAGCGCCGAGGCCGATTTTTTCCAGTATGCCGAACGCTTTGTCGGCATCTTCTGCGCTATGAATTGAACGCAAGATGAAGGCGAAGCTCGCTTTAGGATTGGCGTTGATGGGCGCGGCGCCACTTGCAGGGTGCGCTGGCTGCGAGACTTCGGGCGATTCGTCGAAAGTCGACGCCGGCGTACCGATCGATCCACTTGCGGCTTCGGGCTCGCCCGCTTCAAGCTCAAGCGACTCTCCTGGTTTGCGTGGCGGAGGCATGCGACAGCGCTTCCGTTTCCGGCGCGATGGGGCTCCGGCTCCGTCTGGAGAATCCGCACCGCAGGCCTCGGCGCCCGGTTCTGCGCATTGAGCTTCTTGCGCAGAGGACTAATGCATCGCCGTCGAGATGGACGCCATCTCAACGCGAGCGGTGCAGTAGCAAATTCGCGGGAGCGAATTTAGGGTTTGGGCGGAGCCCAAGGAAACTGTCTAGTGCAGCGCACCTTCGCGAAGCGAAGGGCAATCGTTTCGATTGCTTGAAGCCATCTCGACTGCGCTGCACTAGAGTCACATCATGCCGCAAGCCGAAGATCGAGCGCTCGGACTATTTCGCGTTCTTGACGATCACGCCAAGGCAAACTGGTCGCAGGCTCCGTCGTTCTCGCGAGCGTTGGGACTGCGCGCCTATCGCGAAATGAAGCGTCTTCGTGCGCTCGACGCCCGAATGATTCTCTTGCAGCGCCAGGGGCGCATCGGATTTTACGGCGCCGCACATGGTCAAGAAGCTGTACCGATTGCCACCGGACTTGTGGTCCAAAAAGAAGATTGGGTGTTTCCTGCATTGCGCGAACAGTCGGTGATGCTTGTACGAGGGTTCTCGCTCGACGCATTCGTCGCGCAGGTCTTTGGCAACAGCGGTGACGTGCAAAAGGGTCGGCAGATGCCGAGTCACCAATCAGGTAAGCAAGTTCACCAAGTGAGTTGGTCGTCGTGTATCGGTCCGCAACTCCCGCATGCGGTGGGTGCTGCCTGGGCGATGAAGCTTCGACGCGCCTCGTCTATCGCGATCGGGTTTGCCGGTGACGGTGCGACGAGCCAGGGAGACTTTCACGCGGCGATGAACTTTGCCGCGGTGTTCAAAGTGCCGGCCGTGCTTGTTTGCCAAAACAACGGTTGGTCAATCAGTGTGCCAACGTCGCGTCAAACCGCATCGCAAACGATTGCCCAAAAAGCGATCGCCTACGGGATGCCGGGTGTTCGCGTCGACGGCAACGATCTCATCGCGGTTCACACCGTACTCACGGAGGCTTGCGATCGCGCTAGGCGCGGAGATGGGCCTACATTCATCGAAGCGGTGACCTACCGCATGGGCGCACACTCGACGAGCGACGATCCAACGCGCTACCGAAGCCAAGCCGAGGTCGACGCTTGGGCGAAAAAAGATCCGCTCGATCGCTTGCGCAAAGCACTCGTTCACGAGCGATGGCTGAGCGACGAAGAGGACGCAGCGCTTGAGGCAGAGCTCACGCAAGAGATCGCAGACGTCGTCAATCGCGTTGAGGCGCTGCCAATGATGCCGCGCGAAACGCTGTTCGACGACGTCTACGCAAAGTTGCCTTGGCATCTCGAGGAGCAACGAGCTGAGCTGTTGTCGCTGCCACTCGCGCCAGCTGCGCACGGATAAAAAACTTCAACACAGAGCTTCCCGCACACCTAGTGCTTGGATAGGTTCGTCCCTACGTTAGGTGCACTGGTGGGAGTGCTTTATGCTTGGAGCAGAGATGACGACGAAAACGTACGATGCGGTTGTAATCGGTGGTGGCCCTGGCGGTTACGTTTGCGCAATTCGCCTCGGCCAGCTCAAGCAGAAGGTGCTCTGCGTCGAAAAGGAAGAGGTCGGTGGCGTATGCCTCAACTGGGGTTGCGTTCCGTCAAAGGCGCTCATCGCGACGAGTCATACCCTCGAGAAGATTCAGCATGGGAACGCAATCGGCCTCTTTGCCGACAATGTCCGCATGGACATCCCGAAAATGCAGGGCTGGAAAGACGGCATCGTCAAGAAACTTACCACTGGGGTTCGTGGTCTTCTCAAAGGTAACGGCGCGGAGCTCACTTACGGCGAGGCGCGCGTCGTGGGTCCGAATCGCGTTCAAATCAAAACCAAAGAAGGCGGGACCGAAGTCGTCGAAGCCAAGTCCATCGTCATCGCGACTGGTTCATCGACGATCGAAATTCCGACATTTAAGTTCGACGGCAAGCAAGTCATTGGGGCTCGTGAGGCCGTGAGTCTCAAAGAAATTCCGAAGCGACTGCTCGTCATCGGTGGTGGTGTCATCGGTCTCGAACTCGGCTGCGTGTACCAAAAGTTTGGCTCAATCGTGACCGTCGTCGAAGCGACGCCTGGTCTCCTTCCTGGCGTTGATGCCGACTGCACCGCGGTTGTCGAGAAGGCGCTCGTTAAACGTGGCGCTACAATTGTGAAGAACGCACTCGCCAGGGGATACGAACGCAACAGCGATGGATCACTTTCGGTCAACATTGAAGTCAAGGCGCCTGACGGTTCGACCAAGCAAGAAAAAATCGCGACAGACGTCGTTCTCGTCGCGGTCGGGATGCGCCCAAACGGCGCTGGGCTGGGTCTCGAAGAAGTAGGCGTCAAAGTCGAACGCGGTTTCGTTCCCACCGACAGCTTGGGCCGCACGAACGTTCCGTCGATCTACGCGATAGGTGACGTAAGCGGCGTACCCATGCTCGCTCACAAAGCGAGCAAAGAAGGTGAGGTGGTCGCTGACGTGATCGCGGGTCACAAAGCAGCGAAAGATTGGGTTGCCATTGCCGGCGCTATCTTTACCGACCCCGAGGTCGCCGTTGTGGGCCTGAGTGAGGCTCAAGCGAAAGAAAAGGGAATTGACGTTCGCGTCGGCAAGTTCCCGTTCTCCGCTCTTGGGCGCGCGATGGCCGTCAACGAAACTGACGGTTTTATCAAGGTGGTTGCCGACAAGTCATCGCACGAGGTGCTAGGCGTTCATATCGTCGGTCCTTCGGCGACAGACCTCATTAGCGAAGGCGCGCTTGCGGTCGAGATGCACGCGTTCCTTGAGGACCTTGGGCTCACCATTCACCCACACCCGACGCTCGGTGAGGGCCTCATGGAAGCGAGCATGCACGCGCTCGGCCATGCCGTGCACATTATGAATCGGTGAGCCGAGGTCGGTTATCTTCGCCCCTTGAACCCCATCATTTGCTGGACGGCGCCTTCGCTCGCTTCGGCAATTTCTGCGGTTTCGCGCGCCCGATCGGCGCAGTCTTCGCAGAGTTTCTTGGCTTTTCCGTCGACCTTCACACTCACCAGTTGTGAGACTTCGCTATCGCACTCTTTGCAAGTCGGCATGGGCGTCCTTTCATGGGCGAAAGCCAAATGTGCTCTCGCGTTGCCGGGGATGATACTCTGAAAGCAACGCCTCTTCTCAGGAGTGGACACGATGGGAATCTTCGATCGGATGGGCAAGGTTATCTCGAGCAATGTGAATTCACTGCTCGACCGCGCAGAAGACGACAAGAAGCTCGTTGAATTCAATCTCGAAGAGATGGATCAACAGATCAAGTCGGGTCACGAAGAGGTCATCACGGCCCTGGCGAGCGAGAAACAGTTGCGCAAGAAGGTTGACGATCTTCGCGCCAATCAGGACCGTTGGGAAAAGCGCGCCGAGCTCGCGCTCAAAACCAACGACGAGGCGCTCGCTCGCGAAGCGCTCAAGCAAAAGAAACGCACGACCGAAGAGCTAGACGCGGCCGAACGTGCTCGCTCCGAACAGCGTGACGTCGCGCTCAAGATGAAAGACGAGCTCGATCGCATGAAGGCCAAACTCGAAGAGCTGAAGATGCGCAAAGGTGCGATCGTGAATCGCGCCCAACAAGCACGATCGGCTGGCGGCGAGCTTGGCAGCACGGGTGGTTCGAGCGCGTTCGAGAACTTTCGAAAGCTCGAGGAATCGATCGAAGGTCGCGAAGCCGAAGGCTCCGCAATGGCCGAAGTCGAAGCCGCGCTTAAAGACGGTCCAACCGATCGCGACCTCGAGGCGAAGTTTCGCGATCTCGAGCGGGGCACTTCGGGTGGTGCATCCGCCGCTGACGCAGCGATTGATGATGAGCTCGCCGCGCTAAAGAAGCGCATCCGAGTGTGATCCGTTGGCGATCGTCCTAGCCGTCCGCTCGGCAACGTTTGCCGAGCATGAACCTTCTGCCTACGCGCACTACGCGCGAGCGTTGTGCGCGCGTGCGGAAGCACGTGGCGCGAAGCTCGTTGCCTTGAGCCCCGCAGTTGTGGCGTTTGGCTGGGAGGACGAGCTCGTCGACGAGGCGATCAGCCTCACGATCGATGCGACGCGTGACGATGGCGATTACTTCAATCTGAGCTTTGGCCTTAGTCAGGGCACGCTCGTACCGCTGTTTGCAGACGCCAAAGGCGTGGCGCAATCGATCGCGATTGGCACGCCGCTCAGCGTCGCCGAAGCTCTCGCAGAGGCCTGTGGCCCGAGGCAACTGCTGGTGGACGGCAGCGCCGATACGCTGCGGCGAGGTGAGCTCGAAACGATCGGCGAACCCGCGATCATCTTCTTAGGTAGCGAGCAATACCTCGCCCACTTTTGCGACCTGTCGCAGCCGTGGAAGAGTCGGCCGTCGGCGCGCTCGGGACGACGTGTGCATCATGCACTAATGAGCAAAGTCTCCGCGCTGGGTGGTGGCGATGGTGCAATTACCGAAGAAGTGATCCTTGCGCTTCTCGCCGAGAAGTCGCGCGTGAACGGCCTCGGCGCGGTGCGCGCATCCATGGCGCTCGCAATCGCGTATGCGCAATTGGGCCGTGGGTCGCAGGCGCTCATTGAGGCGATGGATGCACTCGCGATGGCGCGTCAGGATGGTGTCCCACGCGCCAAGACGGCGTGCAGTGCGTTGGTGCTGAAGCTCTACGCAAGCGCGGGTAAGCGCGCTGAGGTCGAAAAATTTCTGGTGCCTTAGCCGAGTCACAAGTTAGTTCTGCGGACATACGCTTGGCATTCGCCATCCGTCCTCGCCGATCTCAGGTTCGTTCCAAGGCGTCGCGCCTTGCGGAATGGTTGTTGTTCGCGGGTCGTAGCAACCCGTGGCTCCTGGCAGCACCGAAAGCCCTGGTGGGCACCATCGGTTCGTTGTTGGGCACGCACTGGGTGCGCCGCGGCAGACAATGGTGTCGTATGGGTAGAACGTGAGGCCCGGTGAGCTGAAGCCGAGGCGCCAGCTTCCGGTGCCGTCAGAAGAAGCGTAGGGCGCATAGGGATCGATCGGATTGATCGTCTTTCTGGTTGTGACTTCGGGTTGGTATTTGCTTCGGCATACAAAGTCGCCCGCGGGTGTGAAGAATGAACTCTGTGTGCACGCAGGCCTCGTGGTGCAAGACGCGCTGGGTGCGCGCGCACTCTGCGCCGACGATGCGATGAGGCGATAGAAGTGCTGAATGTGCCAAGTCGTTGCGTACGAGTAGAGGTAGCCACACGATTCTCCGGCGTAGGGCCATGGGGCGTGGAGCTCGAGTGAGATTCCGTTCGCATCCCACGCCGCTGCGGTGGGGCCTGTGCGCGCGATGGCGGTCCACGCATCTGCGGACGCAGGTCGCGTTTGCTTGCTCACTGTGATGACTTGACCCACCGTCATCTCGCCGTAGGCCGCCATGGGTTGCGCTGGCTTCCACATTGATGATGCGTCGGTGACGCTCGTGATGCGAAGCGTGATTTGCGTATCGGTGATCTTTGTGATTTCGGCCGTCGTGATGAAGCGAGAGGATTCCTCTTGGCTCGATGCGGTGAGCGTCGCACCGTAGTGCCCATATTGGTACTTCCCGATGCAACTGAGATCACGTTGCTCGTGGCGTCCCCGAAACGTGATGATGTCGCCCAGTTTGTAGGCGGGAGCCTCAGGCGCAGTGCTGCGAGCGCAGGCGTCTTTTCCAAGGTCACTCAGATCGTCCCTCGGTGATGAGGTCCATTGTGTCTTTGGGACAAAGGGATCGGTTGTGACTTGGTCGCCGCTGATCACATCGCACTTTCGACGCAAGGTTTGATCGGTTGTCGATACGCCGTCGCTCGACCAGCTTGCCTGCTCTCCAACACGGCCGATGCTGTCGACCACAGAGCCATTGCAGCTGAGTACGATCGCGTCATCGCCATTGAAGTCGAGCAGCGATGTTCGGAACTGGCATAGCTCTGGACGGGAAATGCTTGAGTGGCATGCAGAAAATAGCGCACCTGGAGCCAGTGATATCGATGGCAAAGCAATCGTCGTTCCGCTTGTGCTCCCGTTCGAGTAGCGAAGAAGTTTGCACGACGCGAGGTCGACAGGCGTTGTGCCCGTGTTTTTCAACTCGAGGGCCTTGTTCCAACTTGATCCTTCGACGTACTCGGTGATGAGCAACGGCCAAGTGGAGGTACTGCTCGCGGCGGTACTGTCTTCGACCAAAGCCGACGATGAGCAGCCGAAGAGTGCGATTAGCGAAAGGGTCGTCAGTGATCTCATCGCGTAGGGGTTAGCCAAAGCGGACAGATGTGCACGACCCATTGCGTGCCAATCATTGGCAGAGGTTTCGCCGACGGGTACCTTCGAAGAAGAGCGTCAGCGCGACGTCTGCTCTTCTTCCCACACCGCACGAATCACCTCGGCGACCGCCTCGTAGAGCGCTTCAGGAATCGTTTCATCGGTAGACAATTGATAGAGCGCACGCGCAAGCGGTACGTCCCGCACAATGGGAACACCAGCAGCTCGCGCTGCTGCAACGATGCGCTCGGCGTGATCGCCCGCTCCCGAGGCAACAAGGGTGGGCGCATCGTCTTGTCCGTCTTTGTAGTGAAGCGCGCAGGCAAGGTGAATTGGGTTGACGATCACAACGGTCGCTTTCTTAACGTTGGCGAGTTGAGTCGAGAAGAGTGCTTCTTGGTGCGCGCGCTCTCGGGCTGCTTTCAGTTCTGGATCGCCATCGTTCTCTTTGTGTTCGCGGCGCACTTCTTCCTTGGTCATCTTCAGTCGCTTCCGCCATGAGGCCCGATTGATCGCGAAGTCGAACGCACCAAGGACCAAACCTAGCGCGGCCGTTCTAAATAGAAGCGTGCGCACGATGGGGCCCGCGACGTCGAGGGCAGCGTTGGTGCGTCCGGATGCGTTTGCAAAATCGACCGCGTGCTCCCGCAATGCGCTGAACGTCCAGTAGAGGACTACGGTCGCAAAGGTGAGTGCCCGCCCAACTGAAAATAGGCGGGCTCTTGTTACGAGTTGCTTGAGGCCTTCGAAAGGATTCAACTTCGTAAAGTCAGGAGCAAGTCGACGCGCACTGACGATGCCTCCGGTTTGCAGCAGATGAACAAGGGCGCTCGCGGTTGCGACGACGAGCAAAGGAGGAAGCGTGAGCGCGAGGAGCGTGCTCGCGACTCGCATCGCGGAAGGCGCTTCTGCTTGCGGGTTCGCTATCGCATCGCGAATAGCTCGCGCAGAAAACTCAACGAGTGCGCCTGCCCACGCGGGCAGCAACGTAACGACAATTGCAAAGGCGGCCCCTTGCGCAAGGTTTGCGCTAACGCCGCTGTCTCCGTCTTCTTGTGCACGCCTCTGCCTTTTGGGCGTGGCCTCTTCGGTCTTCTCACTCATGCGTGCAACTCACGCGGATCGGGTGCTCACCATTCGTCACCTGGTGTGATCCCTTTTACCAGGTGGTAGAGCTTAAACAGCAGTTCACGCGTGCCTTCTTGCGTTGGCGCAGAAACAAGATGGAGCTCGACGCCTCGTTTCTTGAATCGCGTCTTCAACTTTGGGTAAGCCTCGCGCACTTCGGGCAAGTCGCCCTTGGTGAGGGCAACAACCTGTGGTCTCGTGGCAAGCTCGGGATCGAAGGCCTTGAGCTCGGCCATGATCACGTCGTAGTCGCTTAGTGGTTCGCGATCCTCGGCAGGGTCGAGCGAAACAAGGTGCAAGAGTGCGCGAGTGCGTTCGACGTGCTTTAGGAACCGAATGCCAAGGCCAGCACCTTCAGACGCTCCGGGAATGAGTCCTGGAATATCGGCGATTACAAAGTGTGCGTCACCGGTGAGCGCCACGACGCCGAGGTGAGGCGTGAGTGTTGTGAACGGGTAGTCTGCTACTTTGGGGCGGGCGCGTGAAACTGATCGAATGAAGGTACTTTTCCCAACGTTCGGAAAGCCGAGCAGCCCAGCGTCGGCCATGACCTTGAGTTCGAGACGTAGTTCACGTTCTTGACCATCTTCGCCCGGTTCTGCGCGCCTTGGTGCTCGATCTTCTGGTGTCGAGAAGTGGATGTTGCCACGTCCACCACGTCCGCCTTTGGCGACGATCGTGTGCGTGTTTGCCTGGTCAAGATCGAACAGGAGCGCGTCGGTTGCGGCGTCAAACACTTGTGTTCCGACAGGTACACGCACGATGCGATCGGTCCCGCCGCGACCGTAGCAGTCTTGACCCATGCCGTTTTCGCCCTTGTCGGCGTGAAGGGTGTGCGCGTAGGTCAGATCGAGCAACGTCGAGATGCCGGGATCTGTCTCGAATACGATGTCGCCTCCTTTGCCTCCGTCGCCTCCAGATGGGCCGCCGAAAGGAACGAATCGCTCCCTTCGGAACGCGACGCAGCCGTTGCCACCATTGCCGGCAACTACCTTGACTTTGCACGAATCAACGAACTTCACGGGGCCCTCATAGTCGGGCGGTGGGTTCGTGGCTATATTTGCATGAGGCCGCGCGATTTCCGTCTACTTGGCTGCAGCAATCGGCTCGCCACGGGCGCTAAACAAATCGACCACCATTCGATACGAAATGAGCGCTAAAGCGGGATCGTAACGAGGTCCTTCGTCTCGTAAAAATGCGTGCTGCGCCTCGAACTCGTGCCAAGTGAAGCGGATGTTCGCGCGCTCCAATTGCTGACGAATCTTTTCGCGCCCTTCTGCTGGGATGTGCGGGTCTTCTGTGCCCCACACCATCATGAGCTCACCCTTCACTTCGTGAGCGCGAGAAAGGGAATCGTCGCCTCCGAGTCCAAGAGAGCCTTTGTGAATGTCCGTTGCGTAAAAGCACGCCGTGGCGGCGACTCGCGTGTCAAACGCAGCCCGGAAGGCCAGATGGCCGCCGATGCACACTCCCACGCTGAAGACGGTGCCGTCGCAGTCATCTCGCCTCAAAAGATGGTCGATGACTGCACGTGCATCGGCGTCGAAAGCGAGGGTCGTCTTCGCGGTTTTGTGGTGGTTGCCCGCGTCGGTGCCCGCCTGATCATAGGAGAGCACCGTGCCCGCCGGCTCGAGTTCGTGAAAAATTTCGGGTACCGCAACAACGAACCCGTGCCCCGCCAACATCGCCGCGATGCGACCAATGGGCCCCGTGCGCTGAAAGATCTCCGAGAAGAGCACAATTGAGGGGTAGCGCTTTTGTTCGGTGCTGGCCGTCGGCCGATAGACGTATGTGCGCATGGGGCCGCTAGGCGTTGCGACATCGAGTGTGGACGACTCGAGGATCACCTTTGGCTCGTCGATTGGAACGCGCCTACGCTGCGGCGTTCCTTGAGTTTGACGTGAACGCCGCCTTTTGGAGCCAGCGTGATTGATCGCCGCACCATCGTCGGAGGTGCCGTTTCGTTGATGGTGAGCGACGTTCGTGCAAGGACGGCTGCGACGATCATTTTCATTTCGTAGAGCGCGAAGGCCATCCCGATGCAGCGTCGAATGCCGCCGCCAAATGGGAACCACTCGTGCGGGCTGAATTTATGCTCGATGAAGCGACGCGGATCAAAACGTGCCGGGTTCTGATACAGACCGAGGCGCCGTTGAATCAAGTAAATTGACGGTCCGATGGCAGTGCCTTCCGGCAGGTCGTACCCCCCCAGCTTGAACGGTCTTTGAACAATGCGACCGACCATCGGAACCACGGGTTGAAGGCGCAATGATTCTCGAATGACGGCATCGAGCAGAGGCAGCTTTGCAATTCGTTCGGCGATGAGCTTTCCGTTCTCGGTCGAAGCGAGGACTTCGTCTTCGAGCTCGCGGTAGAGCGAACGATTTTCGAGAACCCAACGAAACGTCCAAGCGAGAGCGGTCGCTGTCGTTTCGTGTCCTGCAACGAGCAGCGTGACGAGCTCGTCACGAAGTTCCTTGTCACTCATCGCGCTGCCGTCATCGTCGCGCGCCCGCAGAAGGAGCGACAGGATGTCTTGCTTCGATGGGTCGGGGTTCTCTCGACGGCGTGCAAGCTCTGCGTAGAGCAGCGTGTCGGCTGCCTTCAGCTTTCGTAAGAAGCGTCCCCAAGGACTGACTGCGCCTAAGTCGACCTGCAAAGCGGGTATGAGCAAAAATGGATTGGTTGCGAGCTCGAGCGTTTCGCGCATTGCCCGCGCCATGTCATTTGCATGGGCTTCGTCATTCATGCCGAACACGGTGCGAATGATGATGTCGAGAGTGATCTCTTGAAACTCGTTGTGAAGCGTGAACGAACGCGCATCGGGCCACTTTGCGATCGTCGCGAGCGCCGAGGTAAGCATCGTCTCGCCGTACGTTGCGAGCCTCTCACCGTGAAAGGGCGGTAAAAGTAACTTTCGCTGTCGCAAATGCTCTGCCCCGTCGAGCATGAGGAGCGAGTAGTCGCCAAGAAATGGCTTGAGCACAACGTTGGCCTTGCCCGCGTGAAGTTCATCAGGTGCAGAAGAGAAAACTTCCTTGACCAAGTCTGGATCGCTGACGACAACAAAGTTTGGTACGTACGACATGCGCAGCGTGAAGATGTCGCCGAATCGTGATTGAGATTCTTCGAGCACGTGCGCCGGATTGCGAAGCCATCGCGCGAGTTGAACGGACTTCGGAACGGTAGTCGCTGGAGGAAGCATGGCTCACAGAACTCCGCCGGCGGCCCGATCAAGTAGGCCATCGAGTGAGACGAAGAGTTCTTTGTTGCCGTCTTGCACGTACGAATCGAGCCGAGCCTCGCAGGCTTCGATCGAATCGAGGAAATTGTAGATGGTCGTTTCTTCGTCGAGCGATTCGGCGAACTTTCCGTAACCCAAGTACTGCAAGTAGCGCGCATTGAAGATCTGCTCGAATTGCTTCGCAATAGGAACCGATAGCATCGGCTTCTTGAGGTAAACGGCTTCGCCCATGAGTGTGAAACCGCCTCCGGCGATGACAGCACGTGAGCTCGCAAGATCGTCAATGAACTTGTCTTCGCTAAACGGCTGATAGCGAAGATTGCCCTCAACTTCTTCAGTCTTGAGGTCGCGTCGCATGCCGTAGATGCGGCATTCAATTTTGGTTTTCGCGAGCGTCTTGGCGAGCGCATCGTTGCCTTCTGCCGTTTGGTACACGAGCAAGTGATCGCCCTGACGAACGTTCGCCGCGAGAATTTCAGGCCGCAAAATTGGGGCGTGCAACGTCGTCTTGGCTTTTCGAATTTCGGGTCGGAAGAACGTTGTGATCATGTAGTGATCGCAATATGGCAGCTTGCTCTTGACGAACGCCCTGGCGAGCTGAAACGATGATTCGTGACCTTCTGTGATCTCTTTCGGGTGCGTGCAGCGATTGAGCGCCTGCATGTTATCGATCGAGATAATCGTAACTCGGTGCATCTGAGCGTAGACGTACGTCCACGATTCAAAATCGCTGATGACGAGGTCGGGCGAAAACTGGCGAATCACTTTGAAATAGGCCGCAATGTTTTCGGGCATGCCGGTAATGCCCTGCACCACGTTCGAGACGACCGATCGTCCGAGTCGAAAGCGGTTCTCTTCGAGAATCATGTGAAAACCGTGAATTTTGTTCACGTTCGCAAAGTGCTTCTGGAGAAATGCGTTCGCTCGGCCTGAAGCCATGACGACGATCTCGTGGCCCTGCTTGGTGAGATGCTCAAGCACAACGCGCGATCGCATTGCGTGTCCCATGCCTTCGCCGACTACGCCGTAGAGAATTCGCATGAGACAAGCGTATCGTGGAAGAACGGTGCGACGGCGGGTTTATAGCGAGTTATTGCCTTACGATACGGTCTCGAGCCGGCGTGTCATGACGCTTCTCGCCGCCTATGGCCTCGAGCTCATTGTGGCGGTGACACCGGGTGTGTTGCATCAACTCGGGCAAGTGATTGTGAGCGGCCTGCGGCACGGCGTGCGCGTATCGGTTTGGCCCATGCTCACGCGTGAGGAGGGACGTTGGCTCAACGTGTCGACGGCATCGCCTTTTGTGGCATTTGTAAATCAAATTTACGAATTGTCAAAGCGTGAGTCATGGCCCTTGGCAGAGATCCTTTTCGATCTCGAGCCCACTTTCGGCGAGATGCTCACGGCAATCGACCATCCGACCAGCCTGCGGCATTTTGTCAATATGATTGACGATAACCGGTCGCATCTTGTTCGCGTCCAATCCGAGTTCGGCAATCTTTGCGACATGCTTCGTGCCGAAGGTGTAGCGCTTGCGACCGCGGTCGTGCCCATGGTGGCGACATCTCATGATCCCGCGGGCTGGCGCGACCTTCTTGGAATTCCGTGCGAGCCGCCCAACGCGACGCACGGCGTAATGCTGTACACGTCGCTGCTCGAAGGCTGGTCGCGTGGGCTGGTCTCGCGTGCGGATGCGCTCGGACTCCTTCGCTGCGGAGCTGATGCGGCGCGAGAGCGCTGGGGCTCTTCGGCTGAGGTTGCAGTCGGCCTCATCGGTCCAGGCATTTTTGGCGATGAACCAAGCTATCGCGGACCGCATGAGCTGGCGGCAGACGTCGCTGTTGTTCTCGCATCGGGCGCGACGTCGCTGGCGCTCTTCGATCTTGGGGGCGTTCTGTCGCGTCCCCCACCTGAAGCGTGGCTTGAGGCCTTATTTGTAACGCCAAATGCGCAATTTGCGCCAACTCTGCGCGCCCGCGTGATGTGGGCTGGCCTCGATTGGCTGCCTTCCGTTGCTACTTTTTTCCAAGCGCGATGGCGAGCACCATCACGACAATGACAAGAATCGCGACGGGGAGCCAGAATGGGGCCCTCGCGGGCTCCGGCGCCACGTCTTGAGGAAGTGGTGCTGGCCCAGGAATCTTCGGCATATGCGACGGAATGTCGGGCTTCGGAGGCGGCGTGGCTTGCATCAGTAGGGACCAAAGTACGTGCAGAACGGTGCGATCGGTGACATGGATACGGTCGATCGGCCGCGAGCTCGTGTCAAACTCAGCGCGCCGCACTGAACCGAATAGTATTGAGGGATTCTATGACGCTAGAAGTTGGCAGCCGAGCCCCCTTGTTTGAGCTACCGAGCACGGATGGTGAGAAGGTGCGCCTCGCCGATTTCCTGGGGAAGAAGACGGTCGTCCTTTTCTTTTACCCAAAGGACGATTCCCCAGGATGCACCGCAGAAGCGTGTGATTTTCGCGACAATCACGGTCGCTTCATGGCTGCCGGTGCCGAGGTTCTCGGAGTCAGTGCAGATTCGATTGAGTCCCATCAAAAGTTTGCGGGCAAGCATCAGCTCCCGATGAAACTCTTGAGCGATCCAGGCGGCGGCGTCGCCGAAGAGTACGGCGTGAAGCCCACACTGGGATTCATTCGCGGGCGTGTGACCTTCGTGATCGATCGCGAGGGTATTATTCGATGCGCGTATTCGTCGCAGTTGATGGTGACGCGTCATGTGCAGAATGCACTTGAGATTGTGCGATCGCTTGAGACGGAGAAGACGCAGTTTCCGTCATAGGTAGCTGACGCTGACGCTCGCTGCGGGGCCTCCGTCGGCAAGTGTGTAATCACTTCCGAAGATAAGGTGACAGCCTCCCACATAGGCAGCGAACAAGCACAGGCTCGCGCGCATGACGGCGCATCGTACACCGATTGCAAGTCAGAAGACCGCTTTAGGAGCGATGGAAGGTCTTCGTGTCGAGAATGGCTTGCGCTTTGCCCTCCTTCTCGCGACCCTAGGAAGTCATGGCTGGGCGTACGTTCGCGATCGGTGACATTCACGGCGACCTTTACGCGCTGCAGACGCTCTTCGATCGATTGCCCGATCCCGAGGACGGCGACTCCTATGTTTTCGTCGGTGACTACATCGATCGGGGTCCGTTTTCGGCAGAGGTCATCGCGTTCATAAGGACCCTCGCAGAAGACAGTCCGGCAAAGGTCATCGCGCTCCGCGGCAATCACGAAGACGCTTGGCTGCGCGTGATCAAAAGTGGATGGCCCGAGTTTGTCACGCCGCCAGGCAACGGGTGCTTAGCGGCGCTTCGTTCCTATATGGGTCGGCCGATGCCGCAGGAAGATGAGCGCCCCACCGCCGAAGAAGAGAAATTGCTCTTAAGCGGATCGTTTTTCCCGAAGGACGTGGTGACTTGGCTCACGACGTTGCCTTTCTACTACGAGGACGACCACGCCATTTATGTTCACGCGGGGTTGCCTCGCGGCAAGAAGGGGTTTCTTCACCCTGCCGATGTAACGTCGAAGCTGGCGCTACTCTGGTGCCGCGACGAAGATTTCTTCCGCCACTATCGAGGCAAGCTCGTTGTGTTCGGACACACCGCGACCGAGTACCTACCGCCCGAACTGTCGAGCTATACGCCAGAAGATCCGACCGACATTTGGGCGGGACCCTGCTGCGTCGGCCTTGATACTGGCGCAGGAAAGGGAGGCTTCTTGACTGCATTGGAGCTGCCAGCGATGCGCGTCTACGAGTCGCGTTAGTGTAGCAATGCCCATGAACGGTCTCGTCCCTGCCGGTTCCTTTGACGCAGATGTGTCAGTCGTTTGCGTTCTCATCGCCGGCGGCTGGATGACGCTGCTGTTCGCGTTCTCACTGATGCGCTTTCTTGCGTATCGACACCGGTGCCTGCGCTCCGAGGCCATTGAGCAAGGGCCGATTGAGCTGTGTGAGGGGCCGATCGTTATTGGAGGTTGCGTCGAGACCGATGACGGAGGGCCCGCGATTCGAATCGAGATCGATCAGGCGGGCACCGAGCAAAAGCACAAGAATACTTGGTCACACGTTTGGCGCGAAACCGCACGACGCGTGCACGTACGGCCGTTTTGCGTTCGACTCGACAACGACCAACGCGTGCTCGTCATCCCCGATGAAAAAGTTAAGATAGTTGACGACATGCAGACCGAGAGCTCGAAGAACAACACACGACTTCGCGTATCGGAAGTGTCGTCCGGCGAACGCGTTTGGATCCGTGGCATTCTCTCCCGTGAAGGTCGCGACGGCGGAAGTGTAACCGCGTATCGCGGTGGCGAGGCACCGTTCGTTCTGCGTCGAAGTCGCTTCGAGCCTGTTGATGTATCGTCAGGTACCTTGACAACGCGCTACGCGAGGTGGCGCAGATTCTATCGCGCAAGCGCAATCACGTTTGCGGTGCTGCTTACGTTGACGCACGTCGTCGCGTTCAGCTCTTACTACATGCAGTGCGTGTTCGGGCGCGTCGAGACGGCAACCATCACGGGCACAAGCACCTACGTGACGACCTCGAAGAGTTCGAAGACGACACACTATGTGATCGAGGCCAAACTCGCCGACGGGACCAAGTTGAAAGACGAAGTCGCTTCGTCGATTTACGTTGCCGCGCGGGACAAGAAGATTGTCCAGGTTCCGTTTCGGTACATTCCGTTTGCTCGATTCATTCACTCGATTGGCGTGAGTGCGGTGGCTTCGACCGGTTGGATCGTGGTCGTCCTTATGGTTGCGATGGTCGCGACGATAGTGCTCGCGCTTGTTCGCAGAAGTAGCGTTGCCTGGTACGAGCAGCGACGCGTCGTAGAGAGTCGCAGCGGTCGCCTTCACGAGCACGCGTGGGACAAACAGGTGCCGGCCGCTTCCGACTTATACGTCCGCGGCAATGAGCCGAAAGAATAGCTCGCTAAGTTAGTGGTGTGAGGTATTCCCAGCCGCCGCCGTGCAGATCATCGAGTGAGAAACCGTCTTCATCTGTTCCCGGCACCAAATAGACGGCGTCAGCGCGAACGCTCGCAAAGCTCATCATTGGAATCGTCGACAAGAGGTGCGCGTAGGTTTGTCGTGTGTTGCAAACGTGCTCTGGGATGTCTGCGCGTTCTGCGACGGTGAGGTCCGCGTTTCCGCCGTGCTGCAATAAGAACACCATCGTAGTTACGATATAGTCCTTCCGCGATTCGAGTCTGGTGACCTCGTCGTGCCCATCGCCGGTCTCTTCTCGCTCGGTGGCCATACTGCCTTCGATCTCGCTGCACCACTTGTCGAATTCGCGCTCGGCCTCTTGTGGCTTGGGCACGTAGTCCCAAAATCCCATTTCGAAGTGCGGCATCTGCTCGAGCAAGAGTCCCGTGTAGCGCTTGTAGAAGATGCGCTTGTCGGCGATCGATTGCTCGGCCGGTGACTGCGCGAGAATCTCGTGAAGCCGTGCGCGGAAATTGTCACCAGGGTAGGTACGAATGACGATTTGGATCGCGAAAAATGTATAGTCCATAGTTACGAAGATCCTCCCCAACCACCAGAGCGGCCCCAAGATCCGCTGCGTCCGCTTGGGTATGAGCGTCCACCGCCTCCGAAACGTGTTGCGGTGACAGGCCCACCGCCGTGCGACTGCAAAACCGAAACGCGTCCGAAGCCCGTGGGCTTTGCCCTGCCGATTCCCGCTGAGCTTCCGCCGATTACGCGGCTCGAAAACATGGTGGGTCGACTGATAGGCCTGTACGCGGGTGCGACGCCGCTCATTCTTGGCGGTGAGGCGTAACGTGCCGCGGGCGGTGAATACCACGAGTATGTGCGCCAGAAGTACCAGTGCGTGTACGGATAGCCGCCGTAGTAGTAGACGATCGTTGAATGACGAGGTGAGCGCGGAACGTAAGTGCCCGAATCCACGCCTGCGTCTGCGTTGGCCATGCCTGCGTTCATCGTAATGGGTGCGGTGCCGGCGCCTGCTTCAGCACCTTGACTATCGAGACTCGCGTCTTTTGCGCCACTGTCTTTGCCTCTTCCCGCGTCAGTCGGTACACCTGCGTCGCCGAAGAGGTTTGCCGTGGGCACGCTGCCGTCAGGGGTGAGAAAGCTTGTCAGCGCGACCGCTCGCACGTCGAGTCCTTGTTTCGCAAATGCAACAAGGTCGTCGTTGATGTCGTCAAGCTCTTGCGCGGCCGTTACCGTCGTGTCTGCCGGCGTTACATAGAGCACGTTCTTTACGAGCGACGACAAACGATCAGCGGGCGGAAGTTTTGCCATGTAGCGATTGTCAAACTGCGAGGTCTCGTCGCTGTAGGCTGTGAGTCGATTGCGATCGAGCACGAACGCGGGTGCGCGCTTCTTTGTGCTTCTCTTCGCAGCGACAAGCGCCGCGTGAAAATAGAGAGCGGCGGCGAGGGTGAGGTGCGCGGGCACGACGCCAAGAGGGTGCGGCCAGTTGTCGAAAACGAAGACCGGATCGAACCGTTCCGCCGCACCTGCCGCAAAAGCGATGGCTTCGGGACCAGGCAAGTCAATT
>JAHFDZ010000288.1 GCA_023248745.1 Myxococcales bacterium
GCCAAGGTGACCCATTTGCGGCCCATGCTGGCGTACGGATAGTTCGTTCCGTCGCTCGCGACGCGTGGGTAAATGAAAACAGGAATCACGCGGTTAGGAAGCTGCGTCTGGCATTCGTTGAGCCAGTCAGTGCGATAGAGCTCGTTCCAAACCGTGGCGCCACTCGTGCTCGAAAACGGCGTTGTATGCGAGACGTACCAAAAATTCAGCTTGGTCTTTGATGCTGCGTAAACCGGCACTTGCATCATGCCGTACGCGCCCGTAGTCGCGGTGCTCGTGCCGTCGAGGTCGAGCACGCGAGCAGCTGAGGCGCGCACGTCATCTGCGCTGCTAAACCCAACACCGACGAACACGATGTTGAATCGACTTGAGTCGGTCGCATTATTTTGGTTCGCGTAGACGGCACCGCACGTGCTCGCGCAAGCGATGGTCTGAACCGTTCGCGACGTTTCTCGCTGGGTGACCTCGGTCTGCTTTGCGATGCGCACAGTCATTTGCGGATAGAAAGGACCAACGGTTGCGCAATTTGAACTCGGCTCGGATTCGAGCACAGAGATGCGCAGCTTCTTGCTATCGCGGACGACCTTGGTGATGGATACGGCGTGCCCAGCCTTGGTCTGCTTGCCGGCGCTGTAGTGAATGACCCAGTGCTGACGAAAATCGATCGATGCAGGTGGCGTGGTGCCGAAGAGCCGGAAGTAGTCGGTCTTGCTGGTGACGAGCGTGAACCCTCGCGAAGCGGTCGACTTAGCTTCACCGACGACGGTGAAGGGGAGTGTCGATAGAGCGTCGTCGGCCACGCCAACGTCGTCACCGACTTCGATGTTCGTGCCATCGGCAGCGGGAGCCGCTGCGCAACCAAGGAGCAAGAGCGCCAGTAACCCAAATTTTCGCATCGGGTGCGCATATAGACCTGAAATGGCCCAGGTCAAATCTGACATGACGGTTGTTGGCTACTTCGCGCTACTTGACGTTGAAATGCGTCTCTCCGATCCATTCGTGACAAAAGAGAAGCGGCGCGAGATGCAGTGAATCATCCGCGCCGCTCTTGGCTCTAAGGCCATTCGTTAAGAATATTTACGATTCGGCGTGATCGCCGTCATCGTCATCATCGTCATCATCGTCGTCTTCAAGATCGGGCATCGACGCGTCGGGCTCTTCAACATAGACACGGCCTTCTTTTTCGGCGTCAGCGCGAGCCTTCTCGGCGGCGGCACGCGCGGCGGCTACCTTCTGCATCACAGCGGGCTTTGGTGCGACCATGATGGTCATTGCACGAGCTTCCATCATGGCGCGTGTTTCGACGTTTGCGATGTCTTCGAGCTGGGGCAGGATGAGATCGAGTTGCTCTTGAGCCTTCTCGGGATGCGTGATTTCGCGACCACGGAAGCGGACCGTGAACTTCACCTTGTGGCCGCCTTCGATGAACCTTCGGGCAGCCTTCACCTTGAAGCCAATGTCGTGATCATCGGTCTTTGGACGAAGCTTGATCTCTTTGACTTCGACGACGGACTGCTTGCGTCGTGCTTCGGCGGCTTTCTTCTTTTCTTCGTATTTGTACTTCCCGAAGTCGAGGACCTTGCACACGGGAGGCTCTGCCTTGGGGTTGACCTCAACGAGATCGAGGCCCTGCTCTTGCGCAAAACGCAATGCCTCTTGCGTCGTCATGACACCCATCATGCCACCATCGGGTCCGATGACGCGGACCTCGGGAACACGGATGCGATGGTTCACGCGGATCTGAAAGCCGCGTTGCTGATTTCTGGGGTCGAATCGTTGACTAAGAGCCATGTGCGTTTTTCTTGCCTCCAAATGGTGGGAAAGCGCGCGGAAAGTGCCCGCTCGAGCCGAGCAGTCGACGACAGCGATGCGCAGGCGTCAATGTCTGAAGAGCGAAATAGCGCGCAAATTACGACGTTTTACGTCTCTGTCGCTGTAAGGCCGGCGGTGAGCAGGCGCGTCAAATCGCAAATCGCCGCCAAATTACGCTGTTTTGGGTGGTGTCGATTCGGCGGCAAGCATGGACGCGAACTCGGCAAACGGTATCGCCCCAAGCTCACCACGCTCGCGCGAACGAACGCCGAGAGTGCCGGCTTCTTCTTCTTTGGCACCGACGACCATGAGGTAAGGATAGCGAGCGAGCCGAGCATTGCGGATCTTGGCGCCTAGTTTGTCGGCGCTCGTGTCGGCGTCAACGCGCAAGCCGAGCGCTCGCAAATCGCGTTGAACCTTGAGCGCGTAGGCGTCGACCTTTTCGCTCACGGTGACGACGATGGCTTGTCGAGGCGCGAGCCACGTTGGGAAGTTGCCGCCGCAGTGTTCGAGATAGACGCTAAAGAAGCGCTCGAGCGATCCCAAGACCGCGCGATGCAACATGACCGGGCGATGCTCTTTGCCGTCTTCACCGACGTAACCGAGTTCGAAGCGCGCTGGCAGGTTGGGGTCGTACTGAATGGTGCCGAGCTGCCAGCTCCGCTTGAGCGCGTCCTTGATGTGAAATTCAACCTTCGGACCGTAGAACGCGCCTTCGTTTGGCAAGAACTCAAACGGCAGTCCGGCGTTGCGTAGACCGGCTTCGAGGGCTCCTTCTGCACGGTCCCATTCTTCTTCGGTGCCAATGCGATTCTCGGGACGGGTCGCAAGTTTGACGTCGACCGAACGAAAATCGAATGCCTTGTACACTTCGTAAAGAAGCTTGATAAACGATTCGATCTCCTGCGGCACTTGGTCGTGCGTGCAGAAGATGTGGCCGTCGTCCTGGCAGAACGTGCGCACCCGAGAGAGGCCGTGAACCACGCCGCCGCGCTCGTAGCGATGCAGGCGACCGAAATCTGCAACGCGCCAAGGGAGCTCACGATAGGAGCGTCGTCGCGAACCGAAGATCACGCAATGGCTCGGGCAGTTCATCGGCTTGAGAGCAAACGCGCCTTCTTGCAGCGTGGTTCGCACGGCCTCGCCCGCGGGAAGTTCACCTTCGAGCATGTCCTCGCTCCATAGGCGATACATGTTCTCGTTGTAGTTGCCGAGGTGACCGCTCGTGCGAAACAGCTTGGGATCGAACGCTTGCGGCGTGATGACCTCTTCGTAACCGTGGTTGTCGTAGAGGCCACGAACGTAGTCGATGAGCCGGTTGTAAACGAAGGCTCCCTTCGGCAAGAAGAACGGCATCGCTGGCGCAACTTGGTCGAACATGAACAAGTCAAGTTCTTTACCTAATTTGCGGTGGTCTCGTTGCTTGGCTTCTTCGATCAAGCGGAGGTGTTCTTCAAGCGCCTCTTTCGTATCAAACGCGGTGCCATAGACGCGTTGGAGCATTGGGTTGCGTTCGTCGCCACGCCAATAGGCTCCTGCAACATGGGTGAGTTTGATCGCTTTGAGAAAGCCGGTTGACGGAACGTGGGGCCCCTCGCAAAGATCAACCCACATGCCTTCGGGCGCGGCTGGGTCACCATGGCGATAGAGCGAGATCTCTTCGCCACTCGGAATGTTACCAATGTGCTCGACCTTGAACGTCTCGCCCATCGCGTTGAAAAGCTTGATCGCGTCATCGCGACCGACAGTTTCGCGGCGAAAGCGCGTGTTCTTCTTGGCGATTTGATTCATTGCAGATTCGATCTGCTTGAGATCCTCTTCGGTGAAGCCGCCGCCAGCTTTCTGAAAGTCGTAGTAAAAGCCGTCTTCGGTCGCAGGCCCAAACGTCACCTTGGTGCCTGGGAAGAGCTTCTGCACCGCGTCCGCCATAATGTGTGCGGCCGAATGCCGAATGAGGGCGAGACCGCGAGGCTCTGCTGCGCGAATGAGCGTAAGGACCGTCGCTTCGTCGATGGGCGTGTGAAGGTCAACTGTCTTGTCATTGATCGAGACAGCCACCACATCTTTTTCGAGCAGACCTCGGTCTATCAGTACGTCGCGTGCTGGTTTCATGGACCCGCTAGAAGAGCACAAAAAGAGTGTGAATAAATCCGCTTCGATCACTGGCCGCTCGGTCCTACGATCGGCCTGCATGAAGCATGCACTCATCACCGGGTTAGCCTGCGGCTGCTCGGTAAAGTAAGCGTTGCACAACTGATTCTATGCGCGGCTTGTTCGCGACGATGCGATGCAAATGGCGTCGAGTGCGTCTGCTAGTTCGAGGGCGTGATGAAATCGCAACGCTCGCTGGGCATGAAGGCCACGTTCGAAAACGGGCGAGAGCGACCTCACGAGGTAGCCTGGCAATAGAGAACGATCGCCAGCAAAGAACGTGGGCGCTTCCTGTACGGCGAGAAGATCCTCGTATCGCAAATTTTCCCGCAAGGCGGTGAGCTGTCTTCGCGGAAACGTTGATGACGGCTCCGAAGCGATGGGTATGAGCGCGAGGATCGCTTTGCCTCTTTCATTAAGGATGTCTTCACGAAAGCCGGGCAGTTGTCCCGTGAGCGCAGAGAAGAGACTCACGAGAAGCGCGTAGGTGTCCCAGTCTGCTCCGGGTTCGAGAACACCAGGCAATACTTGATCGGGCGGCGCCCAAGGAAGCGACCCTGAATGCACCGTGGCGAGTGGACTATCGAGTCGACATGCCGAGGCAAAATGGATCAACGTAGGTCCATTTTCATCGCGCACGATGTGTTCGGGGCGGAGTTCGCGATGAACGACACGCCGCTCGTGAACGCCTCCAAGCGTGCGCGCAAGCTGAGCGAAGAGTTTGACTAGAGTACTTGGCGAAAGAGAATCGAAGTCAAAGGTCTCGTAGCTTTTTGTCGCGAGCCATCGATCGCCATGCCCGACGATTTTTTGTACGCGTTCCACTTCGCCGAGCGTCGCGAGCAGTTCACGCTCGCGCTCAAGCGCAAGTGCCGAGAGCGTTGAGCGAGCCACCTTGACGTGTCGCGACTCGCCTCCAAGGACGATGTGCGGGTATAGCGACGCCTGACGACTCTCAAAGTGCTTCCAATCGGTTGGGGGAGGTGGAGTCAGTATATGCGGGCGATGGCTACACAACTGCTGCATCTCCGCGTGCATCGTCAATAGTGTGCGCCATACGCCGCGTGCGAATTCGTCGCGCCGAGGTTTCATCGTTTCGAGCAAATCGTTTGCGAGGAATGCGCGGCACGCCGTGCGAAGGTTGACGTCATCGCCGTGAGAAGGATCAAGCCGCGCTGCTCGCACCCAGAAGTGGGCGAGCGCGAAGGAGACGCAAAGAGCGAAGACGCGCTCACTTTCTTGTCGATGCACCAGCCTTGGCCGGAGACACAGCTTCATCGCACGTAAGAGCGCGGCGGCGAGCAGCTCGTTGGCGACGAGCTCGAAGTCACCGACCCACATTTGAGGATTGTCGAACCGTAGTTGCGTTGGGTGATCGCCTGGTGACAATGAGGCCTTTGAGGCACCGCTTCGCTCAAGACAAATCACTGCCGCCGCCTGAGTCACGATGCCGTAGGCAAGCGGCGCAGTTCGCTCAATGACGAGGAGCGCCCCTTCTAGGGTGTGGGTGATCGCTCCAACTTCATGGCTCGAGAAGTTGGAGTTGTATGCGAGGCGCGTTCCTCCTCGAAGCGGAGTCGTCATTGCAAGCGAAGGCGTGTCCGAGTGAAGGGGATCACTAAGTGGATCGCCGAATGCGTTTGCGATTGAGTTAGTCAACTTACTTGTCGACCCAGTCCAGCCGAATAAGCGCAACCAGTCAGAGAACTGCATGATGAACCTCAAGCCCGCGAACGAAGCGAGGGACCTCGTTTGCGAGCAACCTAAGAAAAGACGAAAAGACCAAGCGCCAAAGGGGCAGCAGTGTTGTGCGCTACGGCGCCAAAAAAGAAATGCGAAGACTGAACGAGTTAGGCGGAGATAGCCGACAAAACCGGTTCGAAAACCGCTGAGCTACGCGTAAAGAATCGCGAAATTTCGATGAAGACCCTTGACTGGTGTCACGATGTGATACATTGTATCTCGTCGTGACACAAAAAGAAAACCCCGAAGAAACCGATCTTTCCGAAACCGAGAACGTTGCTGAGCGACCGAAGAAAGAACGGGTGATCCACACACGAGTCCCCGCCGTGCTCGAGGCTGAGCTTAAACGGTTTGCCGAAAACCTCAGGGTTCCGGTGTCGAACCTGGTGCGCACCATTCTCGAGGATGCGGTTGCCGTCGCCGATCGCGCGACCGACAAAGTCGAGCAACGTCTTCGCACCGCCGCGCAACAGCTTCACGAAGAACGCGAGAAGGTGCGCAAATCAATCGCATCGGACCCGCTCGAAGGCGTTTACGCATTTCAGGCGCTTGTGATCAACAGCGGTGACGAATGCGCGAAGTGTCACGCGGCGATTGAAGCCGGGGACGAAGTTCACCTTGCACTCTCAGACAGGCCTGGTCCGCGGACATTCGTTTGCGCAGACTGCGTGCCGAGTAAAAAGTAACCACGAACGATCAGAAAGAGGCAGTATCATGAACGAATCAGCAAACAGCGAATCCATCAAGGCAGAGACCAGGCGCGTCGTCGATGCCGTTGAGCCGATCGTCGATTCGGCACTCAGTCTTGGACTTGTGTGGGCAAAGTATGGCGTGTCGATCGCCGGTATGGCGCTGAAGACGCATGCGGCTTCGCTGCAGCATTTGTCGACTTTGCTTAAGAATGTTGCGGATGCGATTGCGACGGAACCGCCGGCGGCGGCGGCGAGTGACGAGTCGGGGAAGTAGGGTCGTTGCGCTTGCGCTTGCGCGGACGCTGATGCGTAACCGCGTGCGGTTTCCTTTAGATGGGCGCTGCGCTTCGCGGATATGTGCTGCGCACGGCTATTTGGGGGCCGAAACCGAGGTTTCGCCCCCAAGCCCCCAGCTTCCTTTCACTACGAAGAGATGATTCGTGCAGCTGGGCGCTTGACTACCCTGGTGTCCACCTGGATCGCTTCCCTACGCACGCAGGAGCGTGCTCGGTCGCTGCGTTGTTGGTGGCGGTTGGTGTTTCCTGGGCGTTGATTTTGTGTGCAGCTTGCGAGGCACGGGGCGCTTGCGCTGACGCTTGCGCTGACGCTTGCGCTGACGCTTGCGCTGACGCTTGCGCTGACGCTTGCGCTGACGCCGAACAACTTGGCCCGCTGCGTCTCCGTCTTTAATTCTGAGAACTACTCCGTACCCGTTCAGGTCCACGTCTCCTCCCACGTGCTTCGCCTGAACACCTGAGGAGTGGTGTGCGTGCTTTGTGCTCCAAGCACGCGCAAAACGCCGCCTCCTATGCTGGCGAATGATTGACACTGATCCGTCACTTTCATACCGTGCAAATTGCAAGTGGGAATGAGTGGCGGAAAGTGCCAGTCAGCGGCAGGGATAAGGCAACAAAACCCCCGCTCCTGGCGGAACGACTCCGCTGAGCGAGGA
>JAHFDZ010000046.1 GCA_023248745.1 Myxococcales bacterium
AGTCGATCATCGGAAGCCTTCACGGGTCGACAAAGACATGGACCGTCGTCCTGACCACAAAGTAGGCGCAAAAAAGGCCAACACTTGTCCTCCCGCGGGAGGAGCGTTGGCCGATGTCAGACGCCAGAGGTCAGACGTAAGGTGGCTTTAGGCCTGAGCGATGTCGGACTTTTTCGAAGGCTTCTTGGTGTGCAAGTCGTCGAAGATTTTCTTTTCGGTGCCGAGGCTCATTTGACCGAGGTAGGTGCGACGGTCGAACTTGTCGCGGTTCTTGTTCGCAACGACCTGGAAGCAAGCCGCGTTGCCTTGCTCTGCGATGCGAACCGACCAAGCGAGGAAGAAGTGCCAGAGGCGATACCAACGCTCGCCGTATGATTTGAGGACGGCTGACTTGTTGGAGATCCAGTTGTCATGCCAGCGCTTGATCGTGATGGCGTAGTGGATGCTGACGTTCTCGACGGAGTGAATCTCGAAGCCTGCCGCTTCCATCGCCTTCATGTAGCCCGACAAGGGCAGCGATGCATCGGCGCCAGAGAAGATGTACTTGTTCATGAACAAGCCCCAGATCATGTCTTCTGGGCGAAGGTTGACGACTGGTAAGCCTTGGCCACCACCGCTGCGGAGGCCCGTCCACTGAATGAGGAAGACGCCGTCGTCCTTCAAGCGGTCGTACACGAGCTCGAAGTACTTCGAGAGATTCTTGACGCCGACGTGCTCGACCATTTCGAGTGACACAATTTTGTCGTATTGCACCTGCGGCGTGTCGCGGTAGTCGACGCACAGCACGCGCGCTTGCTTGTCGACGCCTGCGTCTTTGATGCGCTTGTTGCCGTACTCCGTTTGGTTTTGCGAGATGGTGACGCCGGTTGCGTCAGCGCCCCACTTTTGAGCAGCACGACGAGCGAACGTGCCCCAGCCACAACCGATGTCGAGCAAGCGCTCGCCTGGCTTCAACTGAAGCTTGGCGCAAGCGAGATCGATTTTGTTGTCTTGCGATTGCTCGAGCGACTCGCTCTCGTCAGCGTTGAGAAAGTAACCTGACGTGTAGACCATGCGGTCACCAAGAAACGCTTCGAAGAAGTCGTTGCCGCGATCGTAGTGGTCACGAACGATGCGTTTGTCCTGCTCTTTCGAGTGGATTGCGACTTCGGGAATCATGCGCGTGAAGAAGAACTTAAAGTGATCCGGCGTGAGCGTGTACTTGACCAATCCCTCGCGGTTATCGAGGAACTCGTAAATGTCACCAGGGATGTCCAATTTACCCTCGAAGTACGCTTCGAAGAGCGTTGACATCGGGATAACTTCGCTGCCGCTCGCGTATTGCGAAGCGAGAGCCGAGTCCTTGAACACTACGTAATCGGTCAACTTGGGCATTGTCGGTTCTCCTCGTATCCGCGCGCTGCGGCGCCTTGTGAAAATGCGCCAGGACCGAACCACGAAATTGGAGAGAGCGCACCGCTGAACACACCTTCTCTCACCGCGAATTTTCATACGCGCCGCCCGGGATGCGCAGATCAAGCGGGTGATCGGGTCTATTTGGAAAACTTTTCTCGAGCCCGAGCGTCCAATTCCCCAAAAGGGAGACTTCTCATGCAAAGAGGCTGGGTATCTGTAACCGCACTTGTTCTCATTGCCGGTGCGACCATTGGGTGTGCGGGTGGCAAGCCTGCCGTGCAAGCTCCGACCACAAACCTGGGGCGCATCGTCGTTTATCGAAACGGTGTCGCCTACTTCGAGCGGTTCGCCGAAGTGAACGAGGACTATCTCACGCTCCAAGTGCCCGCCGAACGTGTGGACGACTTTCTCAAGTCGCTGACCGTTACCGACGCAAGCACGGGCGAGCCTGCACCCATTGCATATCCGCGCATTCCACCTGGTGAGACTGGCACGGTCGCGATGAAGATTCGCTTGCTCGGCAACAAGCCACACAGACTCAAGTTGTCGTACGTCACCGAGGCGCCTGCTTGGAAATCGAGCTACCGCGTCGCGGTGCTCGACAAGGGCAAAGTGGAGTTGCAAGCGTGGGCACTCGTCGACAACAATTCGGCCGAGGACTGGGAGAACGTAAAGCTTGGCGTCGGGTCGAGCTCGGCACTTTCATTCCGCTATGATCTGCGATCGCTGCGAGAGGTGAATCGCGAAACGCTGCACTCGAACGAGCTCTTCGCCGCGGCGCCCCCAACAGGTGGCTCAAGCTACGGAGCCGACGGTCACAACGGAATTGCACGCAACGTCGTCGGGGATCTGAGCGACGAAGCGCTCGCGATGGCCGAAGAGAAAGATGAACCCGCAACTGCAAACACGAAGCACGCAACCCGGCGACCAACGAAGGAGCCAAAGGTCGCAAACGCCGGAACCTTTCGGGTTCAAGGAGGCGCCGCAGGCTCAGGCGCGGGTGGCGGTCGTGGCTACCCCGCAGCTCCGCCAGCGGACCCGTTCGCAGAGTACGCTCGCAAAGAGGCACCGAGCCCGATTGCGAGTCTCGGTTCACGCCTGAAAAAGAACGCCAACACGATCGTCATCGAGGGCTACGCCGCGGCGGACGACAAGGACAAGATGACCGCGAGCCTCAGCCGCGCCAATCGCATGCGCGAACGTTTGGTCCGCGATGGCGTCGACCCGAACCGCGTGGTCGCGGTTGGAAAAGGAGCAGTCACGGGTCGCAACGGCGGCGTGCAAGTCGTCGAGCAACCCATCGTTGTGGCACAAGCCCCCGTCAACAAGCCCGCGCCAGTGGATGCGCTTGCAAGCGATCCAATTGGCACAGCGCACTTCGAATCGCAAAATGTAACAACCGTGCACAAGAACTCATCGGCGATGGTCTCGGTTCTCAAGACCACCACCGCAGGCGATATGGTCTACCTCTACGACGCAGAGAGCGCGCGCGGAAACAAGCAGTACGCGTTCCGAGCCGTGCGACTCGAAAATCCCACCAACTCCGTGCTTGAGAGCGGGCCGTTCACAGTGTTCGGCAAGGATCGATTCATCGGCGAAGGCCTCGCCGAACCCATCGCAGCGCGAAGCACCGCATTCATTCCTTTCGCACTCGATCGCCAAGTGGTTGTTGAGACCACCGAATCGATGCGTGACGAAATCGATCGCATCATCACCGTGCAGCGCGGCGTCTTTTCGACCGAGACGCAACACACACGCAAGACCGCGTACACGCTCTACAACCGCAACAGCGAGAAGAGTCCTGTCTATCTTCGCCATTCGGTTATGCACGGTTACAAATTGACCAAGTCTCCTTCGAAGTTCGAGAAGGTCAACGGGAGCTACCTCTTTCGCGTGGACATCGAGCCAAACCAAAAGCTCGACGTTGTGATCGAAGAGCAGACCCCCATCTTCAAGACCACCGACATTCGCACAGCTGGCGGCCTCGAAATGGTGAGCGCGTACTTGTCATCGCGGGCTAGCGATCTGCTCAAAGGCAAAATTGCAGAACTTGTCGGCAAGCAACGCGAGATGGTCGACGTCGACCAACGCATCGCCACCAAGCGAGAGCAGATGGACGAGTACCGTCAGCGCATGGATGAACTCCACGCGCAGGTGTTCTCACTTCGTGCCGTCAAAGCCGGCAACGCGCTCATGCACCAGCTCGAGCAAAAGCTGTCCCAGATGAGCGACAAGCTCTCAAAAGCGACCGTCGAAGTCGTCGATCTCCAGGAGAAGCTCATGGTCGCCCGCATCGACTTCCAAACGAAGATCGCCGAGCTCACCCTTGAGAACGACGAGTCAAAGAAGGTTGTCGCGATGCAATAGCGCTGATCGCAAGTCACTCTGACGAACGCCGCGGGCCCTTCTAACAGAGGGGCCCTTTGGCTTTGCCTAAGACGACACTCAAACGAAATCGATGCCTTCGTAGAGGACCACGGCGCAGACGCATGAAGACTCGGCTCCAATCGAAAACTCGTGCTCGGTGCCTGATTCTTTCACCAGCAAGTCACCAGGTAAAAACTCACGCCCGTCCGTCTCGATGAGGCGGCCCGTGATGACGAACTGAACCTCAAGGCCCTGGTGACGATGCCTCGGAAACAGAGACCCCGCGCGGAACTCGACGAAGCCCATTTGTGCACCCTGCACGCGTGGCCCTCCGGTAAGCGGGAAGAACTTTCCTCCGCCTTGAACATCGACCCATTGAGACCGATCGCTCATCGCCAAGAGCGCCTCTTGAACGCGCGCGACGTCGAGATCGAACACGCGCGCGACGCGCTTCGCGTAACCGAGAAACGTTGGCGCAGGCGAAAGTGAGTCGAGCAATGCGTCACGCAACTGCGCGGGAGGCGCTGCCCGTTCGACCAAACGATCCATCACATCGATGTGGGCAAGCAGTTCGAACTCGTCGTCTGCCGGAAGGCTCATGATACCGCCTCCTGCGAAAGGACGCTCTTCATCTGGCCAAGCGCACGAGCGAGACGCGATTTGACGGTGCCGAGTGGAAGCTGACTGCGTTCGGCAATCTCGGCGAGGCTGAGGCCTTCGAAGTAAATGAGCTCCAAGAGCTCTCGATGCTCAACCGTTAGCGTGTGCATCGCTTGACGAAGGTAAAGGCGCGAGGACGAAGGCTCGTTTGATTGACCGCGATCGGCTTCAAATGCTGGCTCGTCCGAGCTACTGCTGTGCAAGGCCATGCGATAGGCCGCGGATTTTTTGCGATCGAGCGCTCGGCTTCGCAGACGCACCATGAGCCACGTGCGCAGCGTGCCGCGCTCGGCACTGTAGGCGCGAATATTTTGCCAAGCCTCGACGAAAACGTCGTGGGTTAGGTCCTCTGCCTCAACTGGATTGCCCATAAGGCGGAGCGCCACCGAATAAACCGCAGCTCCATGCGCATCGTAGATACTCCCAAACGCGGATATGCTGCCCGCGAGCGCATTGGTCACAAGTTCGGCGTCGTTTGGCCCCACAAGCACCCTGATAGCGGCTCTTTGGGTCGAATGCACCCCTCGGAGAACCATGAGCATACCTCCAGTACGCGCGAGGGGGTCGGTCGGTTCCCATCTCTCCGGTAGACTCCTGCGCATGCGCTCGCTCACCCCGTTACTCTCAACCCTATTTTTTGTGGGATGTTCACACGCGGCAACAGCGCCCGATGCAGCCACTCCAGGAGACGGTGGCGACGCCGCCATTGCAGGAATCGCGGCAAAGATAGACGTGGGCGCGGCCCCTCACGGCCTGGCAGTGGCCAGTGACGGCACCTTTCTCATCGCAACCGCATTCAACGATCAGAGCATCGCATTCGTCGATACGACGGCACTTAAAGTAACTAATGTGGTTACAATAAGGCAACCGGGTCCTGTCGGTGTTGCGCTCACAAAGGACAGGGCTCGCGCCTTTGTATCGTGTGAGTTGGCTGGCACCGTGACGTCGATTGACGTCACCAGCCGCACCGCAAAGGACACCCTTAGCAAACTTGAGCGGCCCCATGGCGTCGCGCTTAGCCCCGACGAGACAACGCTCTACGTTTGTAACCTCGGTGGTAACTATGTCACCGCCATCGACACAAAAACCATGTCCCGCATCGTCGACATCACCGTCGGCGACTCACCAGACAGCGTGGTTGTTTCCGCAGACGGTTCTCGCCTCTTTGTCACCAACTTTGCCGGCACCTCAAAGTCGAGCACCGTGAGCATCGTCGACGCTGTCGCCAAAAAGGAACTCAAAGCGATCGAAGTCGGCCAAAAGCCACATGGCATCGCGCTGTCCCCCGACGGAACCCGCCTGTACGTGAGCATTGAAGGAAGCAGCGAAGTCGTCGTCATCGATCCCGCTGCTGGCGCCATTGTCTCGCGGTACAAAACAGGAAAGAGCCCCCATGCGCTCGGCCTTCAGCCAAACGGTCGCACGATCTGGACCGGAAACCTGGACGATCATTCGCTAACACTCATCGACGCGGCAACCGGGGTCACGAGCGCGACCCTCGCGCTTGGAGCTTCAGCCGCTCCGCACGTGATTGCCTTTGCGCCCGACGGCCGGCGCGCGTTTATCTCGAACTTCTTTGCGCGCGAGTTGTTGGTCGTCGACGTTCCCAATCCCTGAGTCTGCGCTCGTACATCGCAAGTGTCGACTTCGCTGGCGCCCAGATTACGATGGCGCAACTATGCCGCATCTCATGAAGGGACCTCCAACCCACAATCGTCTCAAGGAGCGGATGTCACTGCTATCGCCTGCTCTGCACTCGTCCCCCTCCCTGTTTCGCATGATGGCGATAGCGGTCGCATCCTCTCTCTTGATCGCATGCGCGACACTGCGTGGGCGCGCCGCCGATTTTGCGAAGCAAGGTCGGTTTGCAGATGCGGTCGCTCTGTATGATCAAATTCTCGCAGAGAGCCCAGACGATCAAGAAGCCAAGAATCTCCGTGCAGCCGCACAACGCAACGCCATCACCGCATCCATTTCTGTGATCCGAAAGCACCGCGAAGCCAAAGACGCCGCGGCAGCGATCGACGAACTCACCGTCCTCGTCGTGCGTCTCGACAGTTGGAAATACAAGCTCGATGGCGAGTTCAAGAGCAGCGTCGAGTCCGAGGTCGCCGAGGCGAAGAAGTCTCTCGATCAGCAGTTTGAAGAGTCGCTCGGCGTGGGTCCACTCAACGCCGAAGACCTCATCGCAAAATATGTCAAGCTACTGAACCATAGTCTCTTTGCGGAATGGAAGAGCGATAAAGTTAAGAAACTTAACGATGCCGGCCTCGCAAAGTGCACCGAACTTGGCAAACGCGCATTCACAACGACGCCTTACACCGCGTACATGGTCGAAGCCTATTGTGCACACTGGGGCGCCCATTTGGCGTTCCTGCCGCCGCTTCCTCACGCCCACGCCGCGCTCAACATCACCGGCGAGATCACGGGGGCGACACCCGCCGAGAGCGAGCAACTGAAACAATCGATCCGTGCAGCTTTTGAGAAGAGCGTTTGGTACTGGGCAAACGCTCCGCACGCTGCGAGCGGCGCGCTCTCGGGTAACGCAACACTCAACTGGGTCGCGCACCCTGTTACCCTCTCGAAAGATTGGGTCGAGCAGGTGCCCTACACGGCATACGAGACGTACCAAGAGTCCTACACGGAAAGTGAGCCGTACTCAGATAGCGAGCCGTACACGACCTACGTCAACGGCGTGCCTCGAACAGAATATCGCACCGTGACGAAGTATCGCACCGTCACCAAAACCCGCGACAAGCAACGCGCCGTGACCCGCTATCGAAACGTGCCACGCGTCTTTCGATACCAAGCGAGCCAAGAGGACTACAGCTATGGCAATCGTGTCGCCGTACGCTTGCAATTGATCACGGGCGGCCCCGAGTTGACGCACGACCTTGCGCGCAACGAGATGATTAGCGGCTATCGCCACAACGTCTCCTTCGGCGCGGCCGACGTCTACCCGTCCACGCCAACCTTCCCCGCGCGCGAAGCCTGGGCCCAACGCCACAACGCGGCATTCGTCGCCGAGCTGGCCAATAAGATGAGCACGGCTTATTTCGACCAGTACTGCCAGCTCCCCAAGTACACGAGCGAAGAAGCGGCGCGGTGCGCCTACATCGCACACGACAAGGCCCCGCAAGCGGCGTTCAGTGCGCTTCAAGAGCTTCTCGGCCCGGAGGTTGCCTACCTTGGCGCCCTCCTTAGTGCGCCAGCAAAGTAACGAGGAGACAGTAACGCCCGGCGCTTTCGCGAGATATCCTTACCGAATGCGACTCGCTGTTCGTCGTGCGACGATCTCCTGCCTGCTGCTCATCTCGTGCGCGTTCGCCGCCAACGCCGGCGGATGCGCAAATGCCGAAGTGGGCGAAGACGACCCTGATGGTCAATCATATTTACCAGATGGAAGCACGAAAGCCGACGCCGCAAGCGATGGCAAGAGCGGCGATGCAGCGAGCAACGGCGACGGCAAAGTCAGTGGTGATGCTGCAACGGGCGACGCGACCGGCGACGCCACGATCGACAGCCCGGTCGACGCCAAGCCCGACGTGATTCCACCCGACGGCGGCTGCGTCGCGATCGACTTACCCGACGACAACTTTGTCGATTCAAATTGCGATGGCGTGGACGGCAACGAAAGTGACGCCGTCTTCGTCGCAACCACTGGAAACGACGCAAATTCAGGCACCCCATCGTCGCCGATGCTCACGATCAGCGCTGCGCTTGGTCGCGCGAAAACCAACAACAAGAGCCAGGTCTACGTGTCGCAAGGCACCTACAAAGAAACCGTTGTTCTCATCAGCGGAATATCGATCTACGGAGGTTACGTTTATCCCGGCTGGAAGCGCACCGCCGACAGTTTTCCAGTGGTGATCCAAGACACTGCCGTGGGTAGTTCGCTCATCGCGATGCGGGGGGCGAACATCACCGCTCCAACGACTGTCGAACGCTTGGTCGTCCAGACACTTGACGGTTTGTCGAAGAGCGGCGTGTCCACCTATGGCCTGCACTGCAACAAGTGCACGTCCCTCACCATGCGGTACGTTTCACTGACCGCTGGCCACGGCGGTTCAGGCGAGCTCGGCACCATCGGGATCGACGGCGCGAGCGGCAACAACGGAAATTCCGGAAGCGGCGGAACCTGTGACGTCAACGGGACAGGCGCACCGGGCGGCGCAGGCGGCACTTCAAGTTGCGGCCGCTCAGGCGGCGCGGGCGGGCGGGGCGGCGATGCACCGGGCCAAAACAGTGGCAACTCCGGCAGCTCTGGGGTCGGTGGCGCGAACGGCGGCGGCGGCGGATCCAGTGGTGATCCCAGCGGCAGCGGCGCGAGCGGAGCAGGCGGCGCCGATGGAACCGCAGGCAGCAACGGCACCGGAGGCGATGGCGGCAAGGTGTCTACCACGACGTTCTTCTGGGAAGGCGCGGACGGCACCGCAGGCAGCAGCGGCACGAACGGTGGCGGCGGCGGCGGCGGTGGGGGCAGCGGCTCGCAAAGCTGCCTTCTTTGCAACGACGGCTACGGCAACGGCGGTGGCGGTGGCGGCGCGGGTGGCTGCGGCGGCACGGGCGGCAAACCAGGCGGTGCAGGCGGTGGATCGTTCGGTGCGTTCCTTGTGAATTCGACGGGCTTTGTGTTCGAGCAATGCGTGATCAACGCGGCCAAAGGGGGCACGGGCGGCGCGGGTGCCATTGGTGGAAAAGGCGGCGCATCCGGAAGCGGTGCCAGCGGTGGCAGCGCATGCTCCGCGGAACTCGGCAACGGTGGCAAGGGCGGCGCAGGCGGCGATGGTGGAAAAGGTGGCGTTGCCGGTGGCGGCGCAGGCGGCCCTTCCTACGGCGTGTACAAGAGCGGCACGACCGTCAGTCTCACGGGACAGCAAGTGACGGCGAGCGGCGGGGGCACGGGCGGAATTTCGCTTGGGAACAGCGGCAAAACGGGAGCGTCTGCGCCTTCGAACTAATTTGCGTCGCCGTACGCAAGGTGGGTGAACGTCAACGTTCTTGACCCGTGGTCGGCGCCCACGAGGACACTCGCAATGCAACGACCGCCATTTGGCGCGAAGGGATCGTCGTTTTGGCGCAACTGTTCTAGCAAATTCAAGCGCGCGCGTTAAGACGTTCGACAGCGGATCACGGTTGAACCGCCACTTACAAAGCAGCGTTTGAGTCAGGGGCTCGAGCGCAGCCATCTTGCACTGGAGATAAACATGACTGCTCGCATTGCGTGCACGGCCGTGGTGTGTTTTGTCACAGCGATTGCGGCTTGCCAGTCGGACTCGCCCTCGCTCGACCAGGGAAAAAGCGACCTGATCGGCGGCCACGTTGGCCAGTCAGGCGAGTTTCCCGCAACGCTCACGATCGTCGATAACTGCACCGCAACGCGTGTGGGACCCCGTGAAATTCTTACGGCGGCACATTGCGTCTTCCAGCAAGGAATGCCCGATAACGTACGCTCGATGTATCAGCGCGGGCAGACCGTGCGGGTCATGCCAACGGGCAATGGCTCAATTCAGGCAGCCGTTGTCGATCACGTGGTCCCTCATCTCAAATTCGTAGCTTCACCGATCATCAATTGCGACCAGAACCTCACCGCGCCGGTCATCGACGTCGCGGTCATCCACGTTCGCGATCCCTTACCGGACACGATTGCGATTGCCAGCGTCGATACGAGGAGCGCGCAAGCTGACGACATCGTCACGATGGCAGGATCGGGCTGCGAGACCTCTGTTCGCGAGACGTTCGACTACACACTACGTCGCCACAAATTTGGCGAAACGAGCGTGATCGCAACTCCGAACTTGCGAAACCCGAATGGGCTTTGGAGTTCTAGGACCATCAGCGATTCGCAGTTGAGTCTGGTAGACAGTGTCTATTTCATCACGCCGGGCCCCGACTACGTCCCACCGGGACCGGGCCTATGTCCCGGCGACTCGGGCGGCCCCATCTACCGGAATGGCCACGTGATCGGCGTGAACGCAAGTTATGTCTTCAAAACAGTTGGGCAACCTTACACCAATCTATTTACGCGTTTCTCGTCGCCGGACGTTGTCGAATGGTTGCGTACCGAGAGTGTGTCGCTGATCACAACCAGCGCGTCCGTCGTTGACTCCGGTGCTCCCGTCGTTGACTCCGGCTCTCCCGTCGTTGACTCCGGCTCTCCCGTCGTTGACTCCGGCTCTCCCGTCATTGACTCCGGCTCTCCCGTCGTTGACTCCGGCTCTCCCGTCGTTGACTCCGGCTCTCCCGTCGTTGACTCCGGCTCTCCCGTCGTTGACTCCGGCTCTCCCGTCATTGACTCCGGCTCTCCCGTCGTTGACTCCGGCTCTCCCGTCGTTGACTCCGGTGCTCCCGTCGTTGATTCGGGCAGCGCTTGGAGTTGCCCCGCGACCAGTTGTTTGAAAATTTCCGAGGTTGTTGACTCTGGCTCAAACAAGGCAGTCGAAGTGACGAATGCGTGCGCAACGCCCATCGATCTCAGCCGAGTTTCGCTATGCATCGAAAACAACACGTCCACCTATTGCATCAACGGCACCGGCGCTGGAAGGTCTGTGACCTTGACGGGGACGCTCGCACCCGGCAGCGCGTTTGCCGCATGCCAAGGTTTTGCAAATGAGCCCGCGTGCGCACAAGCGGCGTATCTCGCATTCAACGGCGATGACCGCATTGCGTTGCGATTCGATTCCGTGGTCGTCGATTCGTTTGGCGAACTCGGGACACTGCCCGCAAGCACGCCTTGGACCAAACAAGCTTTTCGACGCAATCGTGACTGTTCGAGTTACCTTGGTGTCGGGCCCTTTTCCACGAGCGCGTATCAGAGCGGAACTGCGAATGCGTCACATCTTGGCATCGCCCCATAGAGACCGGTCGTGAATCCGCCTTTCGTGCTCGCCTTCTTCAGGCGCAACGCAGTGGCACCGATGAAGCGGGTTCTCGGCGTTGCGACGAGCATTCTGGCGATAGGCAGTCTCGTTGTTATCGTCAGCTTCCTTACCCATCAGAGCCAAGACACTAAAATTGCAGCAGCCATCGTCGGTTTTGCCTGCACGGCCTGTGGCGCGCTTATCGCTATCGTTGGCATGCACGTACTCCTGCGCGACGAGAGCTACATTGCCGCGCGCACCGACGGCGTCATGCTCTCCAGTCGGGGGCGCGAGCACTTTATTGCATGGGACCATTTGCACAATGTTCGCTACGAATTACGCATGTTCGTCTTTGAATGCGAGGCGGGCGAAATTGCATTTGAAGACGAAACGCCCAATCCCACGCCGATCGTCAAGATGATTAACCAGCTACGACTGCGCGCTCATATGGGCCTACCGCTGAGCGGAAGGCACGGATAGAACCCCTCAAACGCTCGCGCAGTGCCGCCATGCTCCGTCGCGCCCGAAACGTGCTAGACCGCGGCGTTCCCTTGAAAAACGCTGCGTTATTTCACGAACTCATCCGCAAAACACCCGTCATTTTGGCGCCTCTCGAAGACGTCAGTGACGAGGTATTCCGTCGACTTTGCCGCAAGCAGGGCGCGACGATCACGGTAACCGAGTTCGTCAATGTCGAGGGTCTCTTGCGCGGCTGTCGCAATGCGAAACGCAAAATTGCGCTCGCTGACGACGACAACCTCACCGCGATTCAAATCTACGGCTCCGATCCCACAAGGCTCGCAGAGGCTGCGCGCTTCGCAGAATCAGCCGAGCCATTTTATCTCGATATCAATTGCGGCTGCTGGGTTCCGAAAATTGCAGGCCGTGGTGCCGGAGCGGGCTGGCTGCGCGATCCACTGGCCATGGTCGCGATGGCCAAGATGGTGGTGCAGAGCGTTTCGGTGCCCGTGACGGTCAAGACGCGCATTGGCTATGGCCCAGAGTCTGACATGCCAATCGTCGATCTTGCGCGTCGCCTCGAAGACGCCGGAATTCAAGCGCTCACGATTCATTGTCGCACGGCGCAGATGGGTCATAGCGGCGCCGCCGATTGGCAATGGGCACAACGGGCAAAAGAAGTCGTCAAGATTCCTGTCATCGTGAACGGCGACGTCAAGAGCGCCGACGACGCAAGGCGAGCCATTGACGTCACCGGTTGCGAAGGCGTCATGGTTGGGCGTCGAGCAATCGAGCATCCATGGATCTTTCGCGAAGCAAGAGCGCTCCTCGATCGCGGCGAACTTATCGCGCAACCCACTCACTTCGAACGCATCGAGCTGTGCCGTGAGCATCTCATCGCCAACGCAGAAGCACGCGGCGAACCGTACGGCGTGCGGGTCACACGCAGACACCTTGCGGGCTACCTTCGCGGCCTACCGGGCGCCGCGATCCTGCGGCAGCGCCTTCTTATCGAAGACAGCTTGTCTACTTGCTTGACCATTCTCGATGATGCCGAAATGCGGCTGCGAGCGCAGTCAGGAATCACCGACGCAGCGCTCGCAGGGTAGCGTTACTTCTCTTTGCGGAACGTGAGCGCCTGATCGACGTTCGCGAGTTCTTGCTTGTAGGCCAACGCCGCTTTTGATTGGTAGAACGTCTTTTCGCCGTACGTCTTGATCTTAAAGACGTCTTCGAGAAGACAGCCCTTTTTCTTGCCGGTCTTCGGATCCTTCTTGCCGAGACAGATGTCGCCAAGCTTGTAGTAAACGAAGAAGCGTCCCTTCAAGAACTCAACATCGAGTTCGTTCTTGAAGAACAAGTCGGCCGACAGCGGATTGTCGTTGACCTCGACCCCAAGCTTCGTTGGCAGGCTGATTTCGAACGGAACGACATCGACACCGATGCCTGCTTGAATCAGTTCCATGAACTTCTTGATCCCGATTGAAACCGAGAGTGTGCCCTTTACATCTGTCGAGAGGCCGGGCTTCACTTCGATTTTACACTCGACGCCGTCGTCATCGCTTTCTTGCGCGCTCGTCGGCAAGAGACCAATGGTGACCCCACCGTCGATGGCACCAGTCAAATTGATCACGCCGAAGAACGAATAGGTAAACTCAACCTTCGGAGTGCGAATCGTGCGGCTGAGATCTGACTTCTGAAAGCTGCCCGACTTTGACCAAGTCGACTTGCCCATCAAGTAGAGCGCTGCGCTTCCCTTGATCCCATGGGTCGACGTGTTGGCTTCGCCACCGACCGAGAACTTGAGAATCGAGTGCTTCTTCTTGAAGAAGTACAGCCCGTTGTCCCAGGCCATATCGCAACCTGAGGTGTACGCATCAGGATGTCGCGAGGTGATGTCGAAACCCGTGTAGGCCGCAAGAATCTTGGAATCGCCGAGCTCTTTGCTCCAGCTCACCATGGTCTTTTCGGTGGAAGGATCGCAAGTCTCTGCCGTGCAGCCCGAGGGCGTGGGGGTGTCATCAATGTCGTCAAGCGCCGTGGTGTGGCCCTTGTCGCTCATCTTGAAGTTCTTGTCGCTGCTGCCGCCGCCCTTGCCGTCGCGCTTCTTCTGTTTCGCAAGGCGTTGCTTTTCGCGCGATTGCTTGGCCTTCTCTTTTTCCTTCTTCTCTTTCGCCGATTGCTTCTTGGTCGTGCGCTCAGCCTTTCGCTTTGCGCGAACGGCTGAGCGTTGCTCTGCCTTGGACGACGACTTGCGCTGCTTCTTCTTGAGCGCGAGAACGCTAGGACCGTGATCGTCTTCCTGTTCTTTGATCTTCTTCGCAGTGTCGGGATCGACGCCTTCGTCGCGCAGTTGTCGTAAATTATGTTGACGGTGCGCATCACCGACGATGTCGGTGTACTCCTGCGCGGTTATCGTCTTTCCGTTCGGCAGGGTGATCGTCTCGTCGCCATCGACATCTTCGACGACCTCTTCGAGCGTAGTTGCTTGCTTGCCGTCTCGACGCTCGAGGTTCTCAGCGCGCTCCTTCAGCCGATCAGACAACTCCGTCGGAAGCTTAAGCTTACGTCTCGCCTCGGCCTCTGGCGTAGCCGCCACGCCCAATGCGGCCACGAGCGATACCCCAAAAGCCCATTTCCCCAATCTCCCCAAACCGTTCATCGCAGCCTTTCGTGGACTCTATCGAGTCCTAAGCCCGGAGCAACGGGCTTGTTTGGCCCATCGCTCACACGCAAGTGATCAATCACGGCACGTTGGACGTCCTCAGGGCCATCTTCACGCAACTCGAGTATCGCATCATATGCATCTTGAAGATCTTCTGAGAGATACGTGAGCGATCCGGTCGAGCTCATGCGCACCGAAGACTCTTCGTCGTCACGCGCCGCTTTTTCGAGACAGTCGACGCGCTTCTCAACGTGCGACTCGACCCAACGCAGCGACCAACCAAGGTGCTCGCGAACCAGCGGCGCCTTGTCTTTTGCAAGACCAACGCACATTCGCGCGACCGCAGCTTCGTCCTCAAAGTACCGAAGCGCGCCAAACGCGGCGCGCCGCACATACGGATTGGCGTCATTTGACGCAACAAGCACAAGCGGGCGACAACCCGTGCATGGACCGTTACCGGCCGCTTCGAGCAGATCGATTCGATGCTGTTCTTTCGCACGGCCGAGCTCATCAACAATTAGTTTGTCAATAAAATTGACCGCTTCTTTCTGTGATGCCTTGCGCGCAACACCTTCGTGCGAACCAAGGGCGAGCCACGCGAGCATGCGACTGTCTTCCTCTTGTGAGCCTTTGGCCAGCTTCAGGAGCGCCTTCGCCACACGCACCGTCGTCTTTGATGAGGTTTGCGACGCGACAACGAGTCGCTCTTCGCACTTGGGCGTCGCTTGCTCCAGAAGCTCGGCTTGCCAATCGATGGCGAAGCGATCGCCCGAAAATAGTGCGGACGCCACGACTTGCGTACTCAAGCCGCAAGTCATCTCTTTCTTAAGGACCTCGTATAGGCGAGCCGGACAATCGGTCTCGCGCCATGGCGCATCCGCAACGCCTCGAAGCGCGAGCGTGAAGAGCTTATTTTGATCGTCGCGGCTCAGCTCAGCTTCGCTTCGCAGCGCGTCGGTGACCTTCTGCACGACGAGATCGCAAGGCGGTTGTTCTTGGATAAGTTCACCTGCGCTACCAGCGTCCGCCTCGGGTCCCGGCATCCGAAACATGATGGGCGAGGGTGGAGCCGGCGGAGGGGGCGTGCTTTTCGATCGGAGTGCAACGGATGCGAGCGTGCCACCCGCAATCAGCACGAGAGCAGCGGTGATCCAACCTTTTGCGGGAGATGAACTCATGCGGTGGGCATCCTATGAACGGCCCACGCAACCCAAAACAAAAGGCTCACGCGCACTCGGAGGCCTCCCCAGGACTCCGAACGCGCACATGATCGAACATGTATGTGAGGGTGAGCTGAACTCGAAGACCTCCCCAGGGCTTCGAGCTCCACTCCGCACCGCGAACGCCTGCGAATTTCTCCGCTTCGTCGCTCTGCAACGTGACAGACGGCTCTCACCCGAAAGGTATTCAACTCGGTGGAATAAATATTTTCAAAATCGATCGGACGGCTCAGGTGCGCGTGCCGGCGGCGAACTCTTGGAAGAGCTTCACGTCGTCGTGTGAGCCCAAAATGAGCGGGACTTTTGCATGCGTTTCGGTCGGCACGATGTCGAGAATGCTGCGTTCGCCGTCGGTCGCCAGGCCCCCCGCCTGTTCGATCAGGAACGCCATCGGCTGAGCTTCGTAAAGCAACCGGAGCTTTCCATCGGCGTTTTTGCGATCGGCGGGGTAGGCAAAGATGCCTCCTTTAAGCAGCGTGCGGTGCGCATCGGCCACAAGCGAGCCCACATAGCGATGCCCCATCGGCAACCCACGCGCCTTGTCTTCGCTCTTCATGAATAACGACCATCGCTGGATACCTTTTGACCAAGACGCGAAGTTGCCCTCATTGATCGAATAGGTCTTGCCACGCGTTGGGCATCGAAGATTCGGGCGCGATAGAAAGAACTCACCGGCACTTGGGTCAAGCGTAAATTCGTGAACGCCCTGCCCGGTAGAGAGGACGATCGTCGTCGACGAGCCGTACACCGCGTATCCGGCTGCAACGAGTTCGCGCCCCGGCCGCAGGAGCGACGACGCCGACACGCCACCGTCAGGAGCCCTGAAAATGCTGAAGATCGTTCCAATCGAAACGTTGACATCGATGTTGCTTGACCCGTCGAGAGGGTCGAACGTCACCATGTAGCTCGCATCGGGATTGCAGATGCGAACGTCGGTGAGTTCCTCGCTCGCGATGAGCGCGCACCGGCCACAGCGTTCGATCACGGTGCAGAGAACGTCATTCGCATATTCGTCAAGTTTCTGAACTTGTTCACCGTGCACATTGGTTTCGCCCGTGTAGCCAAACACGCCCGCGAGTCCTGCCGAACGAACCCGCGCGTTGATGATGCGAACCGCGAGCGATATTGCGTTGAGCAGCGAGGTAAAATCGCCCGAAGCACCCGGCGAGCCACGCATGCCGGTGAGGATGTGTTCTTCGAGGGTGGTGCCCACAAGGGGAGGCGGCTGATGCGAGGGTTTCGGGTCGACCATGCTCAGCCAGGAATATCCGAGTTTGTGCGGTGGCCGCTATTTGAAATAGCCCGTTACTGCGGCTTGACGACCCGATAAATGCCGCCGCCCCCACCCGAAGGTGAGATCCCGCGCGCCGCGAAGTAGAGGTGCATAAAGGAACCCGTTGACATCGCCGTGGGGAAAGCGAGCCCCAGCGCCACATTGAAGGGCACGCATGAAGACAGTTTGCAGGCACGAATCGTCCCGCTCGCAAACTCGCTGGAGCCCCAGGTTGTCCAATAAAGGTAACCGGCACTGACCAAAATTGACCCGACCAACTTTTCGTTCGTTGCGACGACGGTGGGTGTGCACGCTGCCACGCTCAACGGGCACGAAAGGATCCGCGCGTTCCCGCCTGCATTGTCCGCAAAGAAGAGGTCAGAACCGGTCACGTGAAAGGCCGTTGCACCCGAAGCGAGCGATGACGAAACAACCTGTGTGGCAGTCGCGCTACTTCGCGCGCTCGCGTAGACGCCACCGTTCTGAGCCGAAGTCCACCAAAGAGCCGCAGACGAAACTGCAAGATTTGAGGGCGCGAAACTCAAATCGAGAAACTTGATTGACGATGTACCCGCAAACGGGAGCCGATAAATCGAATTGCCCGATGCGAAAAATGCGTCCGACTCATCGGCCGAAATCGACGTTGGCACAGGACCCACATTCGTCGGAACACAGCTCGTCGTTTTGCACTTCGACATGTAGTCGGCGCCGCCGTAGCTCGCCCCGAAGAAAAACGTACCTGCGCTTTGTCCAGCCGGCAGGACGTACGCAAATCGCGATTGCACCGATGTGTACCCCGCATAGGGCCACAGCGTAGCGCCACTCGTGCAGTTCGTTCGAGTGCATCGCTCAATCGAATTTTGGCGATTCCACCAAAGCGTGGTGTCGTCGGCGTACACGTCGACAGGCGCGGTCACCTTGATGACGAGTTCTGCATCGCACACACCCGACGAACAAGACGACGCCGTGCTGCACGTCTTGCCACATGCACCGCAATTGGCGGAATCGTTCTGAAGATCAACGCAACCTGCCGAACACGAAGTCAATCCGGAGCCACAACCCGGCCCTTTTCCAGCGTCGCCAGCGTCCCCGCTCGGTCCGGCTTCAAGGGGTGCGTTGCCATCACCAGCACTCGCGTCTTTGAAGTCCGGGACCGATACGTCGGCGGTGACCTCCGCGACATCAAGCATCGCAGCCGCATCTTTTGGCGGGTTGCCTCCAGTTTCCGGTGCCCCATCGCTGGCCTGCGCATCAGGCAGCGGTACGCCGCTATCGCTCGAGTCCTGGGCTGTAAAATCGGCGCAACCCGCAACGAGCGCGAGCAAGCCCCACGCAGCTTTCCGAACGCCGATGCCCATGGATCAGCTGAACGACCGATAGACAGAATCCCCAAGTCCGCTGAAGACCCTTTTTTTCGGCTTGCTAGCGGGCATGGGCGGGGTGGGATAGAGAGCATGATGTGCCCCTGAGTCCACGTTTCCATAAGCTTGTCGACGCGCATCGTATCGAAGTCGAGCATCTCCGGAGCACGCTCGTGGCGCGCACCAATCCGCACGACGAGATCGATCTCGATCACGACGTGGGGGTCGTCACGTTTCGCTATCGCGGCCGCGATCTGTGGCAAGGTCACGCAATATTGCTCGGCCGATTGCACCTCAGCGCTGAGTGCTTCGAGTGGTTTGCCGATGCCGTGATGCAGCTCCCGCCCAACGTGCGCGCGTCAACGCCAGAGTTTAGCGAAATGCAACTGTCGGTAATCTCCGAAGCCGACGCCGCTTTGCTCAGCGATATCGTGGCTCACTTCCGTAAGGCCTCCGGCGTACTTCGTCGGCACGAGGGCCCATACGTAGCGTTTTATGCACTTCATTCGCTCGAGGACAGCCGCATCAGCGCGTGGAGCACGCCGCGAGCCGTCGAATGGACGCTCCCACCGCCGGCGGTCGACAGCCTCTTACCGCCCGCAAGCGGAAGCACGTTTGGGACCCATCCGAGTATCCGGCATCTGTCTCCCTCCTCAATTCCCGCATTTGACCGCCCAGACGAGGACGACACGCGAACGCGCGTGACGACGCCAACCTCGCCGATGAGAAGGTCAGAACCTTCGCGGGATCATCGCTCAGAGCCGCCCGAACCGAATCGAAAGGTGCCAAGCGTTCCGCCGCCACCGTTCTTGAGCGGCGATAGACCGATACGCGAGCCCGATCGCGAACTCGTCACACCACTTGCGCAAATTGCCGTAAGAGCCGTCGATCGCGCACTGCCAGGGGGCTTTGGGCAGGTGCTCATGACTGTCGTCGTCGACACACACGATGACCGAAACCACCTGGGGGTTAATATCGTTGCGTCCGATCGCCGCGGCGATCTCGTCTCGGTTGACAATCCGCGAGAGCTCTCCGAAATCGTCACGCAGTTCCTTCGGGCCGACGCGTTGTCGGGGAATGGGCGCTGGAGCAAGCTGATCGTTCGCGTTCGTCCGCACCCAACCAAATTGGCAATGGGCGTCGAGGTACGGTGACGTTGACAATCCTGCTACCAACTTGACCCGTTGGCGGCGGGGGTGTCTCCTTTTCTCATGATGGCGCCTCATGCCCGCTTGTGGGCCTTCGCGGGACTCTTGTCACTGCTGCTGTTACCTTTTGCAGTGCCGGCGTGCTCGACGACCGGTCGCCCAGGCGAATTGGGCAACCTGCCAACCTTCGACGCGGGTGTGCTGCCAAAAGATGCCACGACCGACGAGACGGCCGCGAGCGACGCAACCACCGACGGCAGTGCCGACGGTTCGATGTCCGACGCAGGCGCAGGCGACGGCGCGGTCGAAGCATCGGGACAAGCCGACACCATCAGCTGGATATCGACCCGATGCGGCGCGACCAGCTGCTCAATCATGGGCCTCAAGACTTCGGGCTTCAACGAACAGGCGCTCGTTGGATTTAAGGTTGTCGACGCGAACGGCAATCCGGTCTCTGGCGTTCTGGTTTCATTCCGGATCGACAACGCCCCCACGGGCACCACGATATCGGCAAGCGGCTTGACGGATCCCACCGGCATTGCAACCGCCACCGTTCAGTCCGGCACTTCCGTCGGCGCGTTCATCGTCAAGGCATCCATCATCATCAAGGGCAACGTCGTGCTCGAGGTCGACAGTCCGACAATCGGCGTGCGCGGTGCGAAACCGACCAACAAAGGTTTCAGCTTGGTGTGCTCACCGGTCAACATTGCAGCGTACTGGAGCCCTGCTCCGCCGCGTTTGATGAGCGTGGACTGCAAAGTGCGCGTCGTCGATCGATTCAACAATCCTGTCGGCACCGGCACGACCGTCAACTTCAAATCTGAAGCAGGCACGATTCCAGCTTCGCTCGCGAGCAAGCTTTACGATCCGCAGACGAGCAACACCGACGAAGGAACTGCGACAGTTACATTTAGCACACAAGGCACCTTCCCGCCGCAAGCGACCGATCCACTTGCAGCCGACGCAACCCAATATCCAAACGCCCGCCCCGCCGAACCGAGCCGGCAAGACGGACTCGTCGTTCGCAATCCGCGCGACGGCTTGGTCACACTGATCGCCTACACGCGCGGCGAAGAATACTTTGACGACAAGAACAACAACGGCACGTGGGACACGGGCGAGCAATTCGTGGATGAAGGCGAGCCCTTCGTCGACTCGAATGACAACGGCATCTGGGATGCCGGCGAGTTCTACGTCGACGAATCAGCGGATGGTCAATGGAACGGCCCCAATGGCAAGTGGGACGTAAACAAGAACATTTGGACCGAAGCACGCATCGTCTACACCGACTTTCCGAGCGCGAGTGCGAGCGCATCGTCGTGGGAGGTGAACCCGCTCACGGTGGCAAAGGGCGCATACGTCACCAATCGGTTTACGATTCTCGATCTCAACCTCAATCGAGTCTCCTCAGAGTTTGCGTTCGTCGCAGGACCCTCCCCGCCACGCGGAAGCGTCACCCAGTTTCTGCCGTCCGTTCTCATTGACCAGTACGGCATGGATATCGACCGGTCGCTCGTTGACGCCACCTCACTCGGAGAGTGCAAAGCAGCCACATCAATTTGCAAATTCCGTACGGTCTTTAAGGCGTGGTCGACAGGTAATACTGGCTTTACAACCTTCAAAGGCGCCGACCTGGCCGACGTCAACCCGCCGTACACAGGCGTATTCACGGCCGACGTCACAAGCGGGGCCGCGCGATTTGGCCTCCCGCTTAACATCACGATGCAATAAATCGATCATGTTTCGATCCATTCCACCTGCTCACGTCGCATTTGTCGCCGGTGCTACCGGCTACACGGGTCGCTACGTCGTCGAGTCGTTGCGCAAACTTCGCATCGAAACACACGCGCACGTCCGACCTGATTCAAGAGAGCTCGAGCGCTGGCGAGAGGAATTCGGGGCGCAAGGCGCAATGCTCGACACGACGCCTTGGGAACAAGAAGCGCTCAACCAACGCATTGCAGCGCTCTGCCCCACCCTCGTGTTCGCACTCCTCGGAACAACAAAGAAGCGCACCCGTGTGGCGAAGGCAGCCGGCGCCGACGACAGCTACGAGCGCATCGACTACGGCCTCACCGTCTTGCTTCTGAACGCGGTGCGCGCCGCGGGAATCCAACCGCGGTTCATGTATCTCTCGAGCGTGGGCGTGTCCTCGAAGCCCTCTTCGAATCCGTATCTCGACGTGCGACGACGCGTTGAGGCGGTACTCACCGAGGGCGACGTGCCCTACACGATCGCGCGGCCATCGTTCATTCATGGATCCGATCGCGACGACGTGAGGCCCACCGAAACGCTATTTGCCAAGCTGACGGACGCGGCGGTGACCATCGTTGGCGCGCTTGGTGCCGCCGAACTGCGCGAACGCTACCGGTCGACCGATGGCAGGCACCTCGCCACTAACCTCGTCATGGTGGCGCTCGATCCGGCGGCCGAAAATACGATCATCGACGGCTCGGCGTTGCGTCGTTTCGAGTAACAGACCCAAGCGCAAGCGTCACTGCGACCTGGCTTTTCCGTCTGTTTGGCGGCTCGCGGCGCGCGAATTTGTGCGAGATAGCCCCACCTCATCCGAGACAAACGCCGCAATAAGGGTCGATTGGACCGGATGACCCGCACCTACAAGCACAGCGGCCCAGCTTGCAGGTAGGGATGTGAAAAAGTACCTTACCCCAGCTCGCGATTGGCGAGAGGCACTTGACAGGGGTGATGCATGGCTGGGTCTGATCGCGTCAAAGAGATTCTGTCTTGGTACGGCAGCGACAATGTTGGCGTCAGGACGAACCTCGCGCGCCTCATGAATCATGGCGCTCTCGCCGGGACTGGCAAGTTCGTCATCCTGCCTGTCGACCAAGGCTTCGAGCACGGCCCGGCTCGGTCCTTTGCCCCAAACCCAGGCGGCTACGACCCCGAATACCACTTTCAGCTCGCCATCGACTCTGGCTGCAACGCATACGCGGCACCGCTTGGCTTTCTCGAAGCCGCGGCCGACCGCTTTGCCGGCCAAGTGCCGATGATTCTCAAGTTGAACAACTCTGACTCGCTCGCGAAGATGGATCAGCCGTGCAGCGCGCTGACCGGCTCGGTCAAAGACGCGCTACGCCTCGGTTGCACAGCGATTGGCTACACAATTTATCCTGGCTCTGGTCATCGCAATCAGATGTACCAAGACCTTCGCGACCTCATCGCCGAGGCCAAATCGGTCGGGTTGCCCAGCGTGGTCTGGTCCTATCCGCGCGGCGCAGGACTCTCGAAGGACGGAGAGACGGCAATCGACGTCACGGCGTACGCAGCGCAAATCGCAGCGCAACTTGGCGCTCACGTCATCAAGGTCAAGCCCTCAAAAGAGCACATCGAGCAAGCCGAAGCGAAGAAGGTCTACGAAAAACACGGCATCGTCGTCAAGACACTTGCCGATCGTACGCGCCACGTTGTGCAAAGCTCATTCGCCGGAAAGCGCATTGTGATCTTCAGCGGCGGCGAAGCCAAGGGCACCGACGAGGTTCTCGAAGAGGTCAAGCAGATTGCCAATGGCGGCGGCTTCGGATCGATCATGGGTCGCAACGCGTTTCAGCGCCCACGCGACGAAGCACTCAAGTTGCTTCGTTCGGTTATGGATATTTACCGCAACGTAAAGTGATCATGAAGAGAGCGATTTTTGCAGCAGCAGTCATCCTCGGCGGGTGCGCACAAATGGGCCCAAGCCCAGTTGCGCTCCGCGCGAGCGTTGCGGAAACCGCTCCTCAGGCGTTGCCCGTCGCGACGACCGCGCAAATCACATTCGCAGATTCGCTTGGTCACTTGCCGCTCGTACGCACGACCATCGCGGGTAAGTCGCAGTGGTTTTTGATCGACTCTGGGGCGAGCACGCACATCTTGGCTGGGTGGTTCGCGCGCGATCTCGGACTTGCGTCACAAGGTGGCGCCAAACGAGCAGGCGTGGACCACACTGGCAAATCGATCGCATTGCGTTACGCAAGCGGTGTTGCTGCGTCAGTAGGTGGGCTCGGCGATGTTGTGCCTGAGAGCTGGCCCGTTGTCGATCTACCGGAAACGTTTGAGCAAATTGGGATTGCGGGTTTCATCTCGCCACAGCGCCTCGCGAGCGCGCGAAACGACATTGTGTTCGATTTTCCAAAACGCGAGATGCGCGTCGAGCCGCACGTCGAACAAGCGTCCACGGTTCGCAGCGCAGCTTGCGAGGGCTCGGTCGTTTTGCACGCGACGATGAACGGACATGCAACGCGTTTGCTCGTCGACACGGGCGCATCACGGACTGACTTGCTGACGAGCTCGCAAGTCGCAACGCTGATGCCACCACACGGTCGGGCGCGAAGCTTTCTCACCGCAAGCGGCGAGTTGTCGGTGCTGGGCACGCAAACCGCGCGGCTTGGGCTCGGGAGTTTCTTGACGAGCGCAGAAGTGGCAACCGTGGTGGGACGTGACGATGTGTCATGTCCCCGCGACGGCGCACTCGCGATGGATGTGCTTCGCAACTGCAAGGTTACATTTGCGGCGCGCGGCGTTCGGCTTTCCTGCGGGCGGTAGCAGCCAGCAAGCATTCCCGCGTCCGCACAACGCGATGCCGCTCAAAACTGTCCATACACAAATGGCTCCGCTTTTGCTCCAGCAGCGAGATGCAGCCCAATCGCAACGGCCGCGAAGAGCACGCCGAGCGCGAGCGCGGGCAGCCGCTTTGCCCTTTCGACAATGGCGAGACTCAAGCGGCCGGGCACAAAGTGCAGTGCGAGACCCGCGACGATGAGGAGAACTGTTCGGCGCGAAATGTTGTCTGCACCGAATGTCCCTGCACCCATGCGCGCGAGCAAGAGCCGAGCGTGCTCAAGCGTGGGTGCACGGAAAAATATCCATGCAAAGCACACGTAGTGGAACGTTAAGACGGTGCCCCATACGCGCATAACGCCAACCGATGGCGACTCTCCTCGAATGCGTTGCCAAGCCCGAGTGAGCGCAAGTGCTGCGCCGTGAAGAGCTCCCCAAATGACGAAATTCCACGATGCGCCGTGCCACAAGCCGCCGAGCACCATCGTGATCATCAAGTTGCGATACGTCGCAAAGGTGCCGCCGCGTGAACCACCGAGCGGAACATAGAGGTAGTCGCGAAGCCACCGACTCAGCGACATGTGCCAGCGACGCCAGAACTCTTGCAAGTTGTGCGCGGCATAGGGTGCATTGAAATTTTGAGGCAGCTGATAGCCAAATAATTTCGCGCTTCCGACTGCGATGTCCGTGTAACCCGAGAAGTCGGCATAGAGCTGCACCGCATAGGCATAGACGGCGACGAGCGCTTCAATGGACGAGTAGCGTTCTGGATTTTCGAAGACGCGGCTCACGAGATTGGCAGCGAGGTAGTCACCGATGACAACTTTCTTCGCGACGCCTGTTGCGATCTGCATGAGGCCGCAGAGCTGGATGTCGGGATCGGCCTTCGGCGTTTCCAAAAACTGCGGAAGCATTTCGCTCGGCCGCACGATGGGGCCGGCGACAAGGTGCGGGAAGAAAGAAACGAACAGAAGATAGTCAAGATACCGATCGACGGCGCGAATTTGCCTTCGGTAAACGTCGATCGTGTAGCTCATCGTCTCGAAGGTGAAGAACGAGATCCCGAACGGCAACACGAGACGAAGGTGAAGTGGGTTGACCTTCCATCCTGCGGCGTGCGCGACAGCCGAAAACGAATCGGCCGCGAAGTTCCAGTACTTGAAGATCGCGAGGATCCCCAAGTAGTAAACAATCGAAACCAATAGCAGCGCCTTGCGCTTGCGCGAGTCATCGGTCTTGTCGAGCCACAGACCGATGAAAAAATCGAGCGTGCTGCCGACAAAGATGATCCCCAGACACAACGCCGCCCACCAGAGCGGCGGCAGCGGCACGGGCTGCTCGCGCGCCGTATCGTACGTTCCGTAGAAGTAGAACGCGTAACTTGCGCAGGCCAAAAACAGCGCGCGAAGGAAGCGATGCTTATGGAGCAGCCAAAAAACGAGGAAGCATCCAACAAGGAAGATGCCGTAGGCCGGACTGTTGAACAACATGGATGGCGCGGCGATGCTAACGTGCTTGCCGCGCTCGTGTCCCACCCGCTTCTTGGCCGAACTTCGCTTGTGCTCGTGGCAATGACATGCGCGCTTGGGCTGCCATACGCGTCGCCGAAGCTGAGGTCATTTCGCGTCTACTCGGCACCTTGGGATCGCGTGATCGCCGCTTCAAACGAGCCTCCGAGCAGCGACACGTCGGCACCCGTACCAACGGTTGGCGCACAAGGACTCGCCGCCGCAGTGAACGAGCCGACGATTACCAATGCGCTTCCCGAAGACTCGAACGCATCGGCATCTGAGAACGACATGTTTGCGCTCGCTGGCGCTCGCGACGTTGCAATCGAGGACGCGACTGGGCATGCGCTTGACGCGTTTTACGCGCAACTCGCGCGCACACAAAAAAAAGAGCCGGGGGCGGTGACGCGCGTCCTTCACTACGGCGATTCGGTCATCGCAAGTGACTACATCTCGGGAACCATGCGGCGAAGGTTGCAGGAGCGATACGGCGACGCAGGGCACGGCTTCATTCTGATCGCGAACGCATGGCAGTGGTATTTCCACAACGACGTTACGCACTACAACTCTGCCGGATGGGAGGCATCGAAGCTTGCAGGGCCAATCACGCCCGACGGATTTTACGGCATCGGTGGTGTTTCGTTTCGATCTACCGCCGGCGGCGTCGCGTATTTTGGAACGGCTGAACGCGGCAGCTACGGACGTAACGTATCGCGCTTCGACGTTTATTACCTCGAGCAACCAAGCGGTGGCGACCTCGAGATCGTTCGCAAGGGACAGCCCACAGTGCGAATCTCTACGCGAGGCGACGCGAAAATTTCGCGCGTGTATTCGCTGCCCGTTGCAGACGGTTCCGCGCTCATGCAACTGCGCCTCGGAGGAAACACGCGCGCGTTTGGTGTGGCGCTCGAACGCGACACGCCCGGCGTTGTATACGACGCGATTGGCGCGCACGCATGCATGTCTGCCTATTGGAAACAGATCGACGCAGCGCACTGGAAAGAGCAGATGGACCTGCGCAAACCTGCGCTCATCGTCTGGCAATTTGGAACGAACGAGAGTGATCTCTGGAAAGTGGACATCGTTGAGTACGAATCGAACCTAAGACTCGTGCTAAGCAAGCTCAAAGAAGCCGCAAAGGACGCCTCTGTGCTCGTTCTCGCACCTCTCGACCGCGCCGAAAATTCGCCGAATGGCGGACTGCAAACCAAGCCGGTTATCCAAAAGCTCGCGGCGGTTCAACAGCGCGTTGCACGCGATCTCGGGTTTGCATTTTGGAACACGTTCGACGCCATGGGTGGCGAAGGCAGTATGGCGCGCTGGCTGAAGACGTCACCGAAACTTGCAGGCAGCGACCTTACGCACCCTA
>JAHFDZ010000289.1 GCA_023248745.1 Myxococcales bacterium
CTGACGTGCGGAGGCAAAACCGAACCTGGCGTTTGCGGCACGCCAAAGGACCTGTCGCCGGCATGCACCGGATTCAAGCGCGCCGATGCCGGACCGTAACAATTTTCCGTAGGCACAACTCGTACACATTCAAACGAATCACACGATGCCGTCGCTTCTCGCGCTCGTCCGGCTTCTGACGTGGCGCGGGAAGGTTTTGTTCGCCTGCTTGGTGGGTGCGACCGCGCTTGAGCTGGCCGGTGGCTACTTCCTCGTAACATCGTGGGCGACTGGAGTTGCCGCAGGGCGTCTTGCTTTGACCGTCGCGGCAGCAGCGGTAGGGAAGCGCGGCATTGAAGTGTTCCTCGAGCGCGAAGCGTGCATGGGTGTGCACGGAACGTTTTTCTTCGCGCGTCTTCGTCGCGGCGACAGTGCGCTCGTTTCGCTTCAAGAGGCGTCCGTGATTGACTCCCTCACCGCCGCGCAGACGACGCTGGTCAAGCATTACCCGGCGCTCGTTGGTGCGTCGCTCGCGGCGCTCGTCGTGCTGGCGCACCTGATGTGCGCTCCGGACGTGCGCCTACTGGCGCTCGGTGTTGGCGGCGGAGCAGCAGTGTCGTTCGCGTTCGCCCTGAGGCCGTGGGCGCGCGCGCAACAGCTGCGTGCCATCGCGGCCTACCGTGATGGACTCGCACCTGCGGTTTCTGCAGCCGTTGCCTCGGCGCCTGAGATAGTCGCCGCGGGGCTCGGTGATTCGGCAAAACGCAGGTACGCCCTTACTGCCGAAGTTTGGGGCAGCCGAGTGCGCAACGCCTCGTTTGCCTCTGCGGTGTCGAACCGTGGCGTCTGGTTTGTTGGTGCGCTGGGGGCGTGGGCGATGCTCCAGTGGCGCGGAAGCGCCGTAGCCCAAACCTTCGTTGCAGTAGGTGCTGCCGGTCTTGTGGTTGCAACCGCGATCGGTGCGGTGCTCGCGCTCGCGCTTCACAGTGCCAAGTGGCACGAGCTTTCGCAATTTTTCGACGCGATACCCGATCGGCCGAGCGCGACTCCGCACGCGCTAAGGCTCTCGATTGAAATGCACGCGGTAGAATTTCGATACGCTGACACGCCACTCTGGGGGGCGCCGCTCGACATTCGGGTCGGCGAAGGCGAGACCCTCGTCGTCGCGGGTCCAAACGGCTCGGGTAAGACCACCCTACTCACACTCCTCGCGGGCTTGAGGCGTCCACTGCAGGGTTCAGTGTTGGTCGGTGGTCAAACCGCGCATGAACTAGACGCTTTCGATTTCGGCTACCTTCCGCAAGCGCCCCATTTTGGGGAGACTCAAACCGTTGGGGATGCAATGAGCTTTCCCCGCGCGCACGTTGATGCGATCGAAGTATGGCTAGAGAAGGTTCACTTAGTTGACGTTCTGCGCGCCCGCTCGAGTGATATTGCGAGCATTCCGGTGGCCACTCTCTCTTCAGGCCAGCGTCAGCGTCTTGCGTGGGCTCGCTTGCTCGCGCGATCGCCGAAAGTCATGTTACTTGACGAGCCAGAGGGGAGCCTTGACACCGCAGGCCTCGACATTGTGGTTCGGCTGCTCGCCGACTTGCGGGGCAAGGTGACGATCATTCTCTCTACGCACGACCCACGCTTGCTCGCCTTTGCCGATCTTCGCATCGACTTGCCGTCAGGCGATGTTACTCGTGTCAGTCAAGTATCTTGACACTTGGGCACTGAGCGTTGGGCTCGGTTCGTGCGTTGGGCTCGCGAATCTCAATTTGTTCCGGCCTTCCGAATGCGGCTATCAGCGCGAAGTGTTCGTAGGCGCATGGCGTAACGCGGTAGCGCGCGCTAGAAGATAGCAACGCGCCTCGCGCGAGTTGTGGCTGTCGCGATTCACTCGCGCTTTTGCCAGGGAACTCGAAACTTGTCCGCGCAATCCAAGCGAGACCGAAGATTGACAGGGCGGTGCCGCTTCCGATGAAGAGCATCTCTCGAGCGCTTCGCCGTTTGGCGATTGTAAAGAGAGTTACCCATCCGGAGGTGCCGGCTGCAAGAAGCACGATCGCAATCGCGAGTACCGCGCGTTCCGGATGATGAGTGGGCGCGCCGTCCTTCAGCTCGCCCAGTACAAGCGCAGCTAACTGAACGGCACACAGCGCAAGCGGCACTCGCCACAGCGCGCGCAGGCTGGGAAGTGCAATCGCGGCTACTGAGCCCACCGCAGCCCACGAGAAGGGACCCAATACGGCAAGGACGGCCATCGGATAGAGCGCTACGCGTTCGCCCACTTCTTTTGCGGGCAGGTGTAAGCCTTGCCGATAGCGACTCACGCGCAAAAAGAAGTGAAGTGCATCGCCGTGAGCGTAGCGATTCCACGCCATCCAAATTGCCATGCCGGCCATTGCAGCAAAAGCGAGCGTCATCCACCTTGCATTGCGCACGCGAGCGGACAGAAAGAACCAATGCGCGGCAACAGCGCCCGCGACTGGCCATGATTCGTAACGAGACAAGGTGCAAATGAGTAGCGCGATGGCCGCGAAAGCGTTTGGCCTCGTCGCCAAAATGATCGCAGCGGCGAGAAGTGGTCCCACGTACCCTTCAGGAACAATTGTTGCCCCAAGCCATGCGTTCCAGGGGAGGCACATGGCAACGGCCGTGCAAACCCAAGCGGGCCACACTCCAAGATGCGCACGTCGCATCGCCAAAAAAAGCGCGCCCCATCCGACTGAGCCTTGCACCATCGACAGTCCCGTAGCGACCGAAAGTGATCGTCCGGCGATCATGAAGACGCCGCCTTCGAGCCAAAAGGGAAACGGCAGCCAGCTCGTTCCAGACGGGTCAAGCGCGGGTCTGTGCGCGAAGGCTTGCCCAATAACGATGCGCGCGTAGTCGTCGTCCGAGATGTGCGTGAAGCCGAGTTTCAATAACGCACTCGAAGCGATCCATTTGAGAAGTACGAGCACGACGAGAAAGCGTAGATCGCGTGCGCTGTCTCGCGGCGTCGTCATTGCTCGCGGTCCTCAGCAGAACGAAATGCGGGTGGGGCCGCTTCCATGCTCGTAGCAAATCTCCACGTGTTCTCCCTTGGCCACGTGTTTGCGCGTCCCACTCACGTAGACGCGGTACTTCCAATGATTGCTCGTGTGCGCACCTCCTGGTGCGGTTGATAGGCGCGCCGTCTCTGATAGTTCGGCTTCAAAGTAGGTCGCTACGCCCACGTGCGCGCATTCGCGCGTAGCGACCAGCCGCTCACGCGCTTCGATGCTGGTGTGCTCGATAGCCGTGAGGTCTGCGCTCACCAATCGGACGGGTTCGCTCACAAGTTGCCACGACGCAAAGTCAACCGGCTTGACGTTGAGCGCATATGGATGCTCCTGCTCGTAGGCCGAGAGCGCACCGAAAGGAATGTCGTATTCCGCACTCCATCGATCGAGGTTGTCTGTGCAAAATGTATCGTTTCGAAGCACTTGCAAAGGGAACTCAACGAGCGTGGCGAACAAGTCGATGCGACTTGGAATCCATCGAGCGGTTTTGTCGGCAAGTCGCTGGCTTGCGTCGCGGTAGATACTGAGGACGCCTTCGTCGAATGGATCGTGTCCTAAAATTTCCGAGACGATGACGGTGGCGGGTTCTTGAACGCTAATCTTCGTCGATCGTCCGCGCAGAAGGGTGAGCCTTTCGGCGAACGGAGAAGCCGCGAAGGTACGGCTTGCGGCTTCGGCGATGCCACCTTCTTCGATGGCGTACACATGCCTTGCTCCTGCGCGGGCCGCGAGCATCGCCAACACGCCCGTGCCGGTCCCGATGTCGATCACGATGTCATTGGGGCCGACGACTTCGTTGATCGCTTTTTCGTACGCCCTCACACGTTCAACGTCGTTGAGCATCGCCGCGTGGATGGGAGGCGAATCGAATCCGCCGATCGCAGGCAGAACCGCCGCGTGCTCTCCCAACAGGACGCCTTTATTGTAAAGCAAATTGACCAATTGCGCGGCCTCGAGGTACGAAGCTGGGCTCGAGGCCGGCAGCGAATCAAGCAACGTATCGCGCGCGATGGGCTTCGCCGTGCGCGCAAGAATCTCGAGCGCGAGGATCGACACGAAGTGATTGTCCGAGCCCAGCGCAATCTCGAGCTCGGTCGAAGACGCAAGGCGCACGGTCGCGTCCTTTGACCAAATGAGCTGCTCGTCCTTGACGCTCATGCCTTTGACCTCACGATGCCACCCGAAGTCAGAGGAGAGGGCCGTTACTTGGCGCTGTTGCTTGGCTTTGCGGCTGCAGGGGGCGTAGATGGCTTGCTGTCGAGCTTCTTAACTGGCGTCTCGGTCTTTGTAGGCGTGCTTGGACCGACGGCGACCTCGAGCGCCTTGTCACGCGAAGTCGACATACGTGCAAGAAAGATGCAGGTTACAAGGACAAGACCAGCCGAAATCGCAGTCGCGCGCGTGAGGATGTTGCCCGCGCCTTGACCGCCGAAAATTTGCTGCGCTCCACCTGAGAAGGCGCTCAATCCACCGCCGCGGCCCTGTTGAAGCAGGATGACCAGCACGAGAAACAGGCAAATGAGGCAGTGAATAACGCTGATGAAGCTGTACATACGGCCGGAACGAGTAGCACGGGAGTCCTTGGATCTCCAAGCGTTGGCGGAGTTACCTGGCGGGCGAGGACTGGGCGAACGAAAACCTGTCCAACGACACGGGTTTCGTTCAGTCGGCGTGCGCTGTTTTTGCAATATTTTCGTGAGATTGTGCGGCTTGTCCGTTGGCGTGGTTCTCGCACCTACACGGTTAGCGAGGAGCTTATTATGCAATACGGGAACTTCATTCCACCGGACCCAAGTCCGGCTGGGCTTAGTGGTGTTTGTACTTCGAATGCGGAGTGGGTTTATGCGGGACTAGATGCTGCGGAGATTGCGGGTCACGACGTTCGTTACATGCGCGAGATGCTCAATCCGTTCGCCGCGGAGTCTCGCATTCCGTGGACGTTCGCGCGGGCGGTCGGCGATCTTATTTACGAGTCGTACGGTGAAGACGAGGCAATCGGCATTGCCGCTGCGGAGTGTAAGCCGCTTGATGGCGAAGGCTTCGTCGGCTCGGTCTTGGCCAATTGCGCAACGGTTGGCGATGCCTTGTCGATGATGGTTCAGCTTTCACCATTGTTGCAGGATGCATTCATTGTGAAGCTTGATGTCTCAAGCGATGTGACCGAGATGCGTTTCGTTGCTCGGCAGCCCGCGATTCATTCTCGCGCCGCTTGCGAGTACCGCTTCGGGTCGATCGTGTTCACGCTCGGAACGCTCGCGCAGCGACCCATTCGTCCGGTGCGTGTCGACGTTAGCTCGCCGCAGTTTCCTCTCTCGCCAAAGCACGTTCGTGTGCTCGGCGATAACTTTCGCTTTGGGATGCCCGAGGGCCGTCTCGTCTTCAACAACACGGACCTCCTTCGAACCGTGCACGGGGCTGATCCGGAGGCGTTCCGTGTGCTCTCGTCAGACGTGTCGAGTCGGATGCAGGCAATGATGCCTGACGCCTCGTTCGCTTCGGTGCTGCGATCGCGCATCGCGAGTATGTTTCGTCTGCGCGGAGGAGCCTCACTCGAGAATCTTTCGCGAAGGCTCGCGATTCCAACTCGAACGCTTCAGCGTCGATTTCAAGCAGCAGGCACGAGCTTTAACCGACTCGCGGTGGAAGCACGACTCGAACTTGCTCACGATCTCATTTGTCTCACTGAGCGATCGATTTACTCGATTGCCCTCGAGTTGGGTTTCGAAAATCAAAGTGCGTTTACCCGGGCGTTTGTTCGGTGGACAACCCTGACGCCCACAAAGTATCGCGCGCTCTATCGCGAGGGCGGCATGGCAGCGACGGGTCGAGTCCTTGCGGCGGCGATGATGCGTGGCGGAAGCGAAATTCACGCATAGCGCCCTCGGAATAGCCCGCAGCACGAGCGGCGTTTAGGCAGCCCAAGCTCAAGCGTGAGCTTTTCTGTGGGAGGTCGAATGCCGCGAATTTCGCAGAGACTCACTTCAGTGGGCGTGGGCGCGATTGTCATTGTGCTGCAGTTCGTTCTTTTCTTCTCGGTTGGTCGGGGACCCATAACGTCAAATAAGTTGACCAACGTATTCTCGCTCGTTCGCGGCCCGGCGCCGAGGAACTTTCCGGAGAACGACACTTCGTGGAACGTGCAGGCGCCGCGCCCAAACGATCCGAGGAAAGCGCCGCAAGTCCTCGATGAGCGCATTGTCGTTGCTGGACACGTGCTCGAGCACGCACCCACCAAAGGTGCGCCCAGGTCGCTCGGTATTGAACCAGGCGATGAACACAGCATGTCGCGCACGCCAGAATTTGTCGTGCTCTTTGATCAGGCGACGTCGCTCGCTCAAGCGCGCGCGCTGATTCACTTGGCAAGGCCAGGCGCGAACATCCCCCTGTCCCTCTCTCGGCCTTCGAAGAACTTCTTTGGAGGCGCGGAAGTTGATCGCCAGTTCTTGGTTCGTGTGATCACGAAAGAGCCGTTAATCCCGACGATGTCGTACGTGCTGACCGCAGGACCCCACGACGAACAGGCAGACGAGGATGAGATCAAACGTCAGTCCTTCCGGGTCGTAGGTCCCTTGCATCTCGAAGGGATTCAGTGCGACCAAACTGGCGCTCGACAAGAAGATTGTGCGAAAGTCGCGGGGCAAGTGTCGCTTGCAGGACAGGCGTTCACGCTAGACTTCAATCAACGCATCGCGCCAAATGCCGGAACGTCCGTACGCATCACGCCGAAGGTCGAGCAGCTCTCGGCTACTGCGTATCGCGACACTTTGCGCATCGCTGGAGCGTTTGCGCCATCGCGCCGCTACGCGCTTCGTATCGACGCAATGCAAGATGCTTTCGGCAACTCGCTTAGCGCGCCCATCGCGCTCGCGATCGAAACCCCTCCACTCCCCGCAAGCGTTGCGGCGCCGGAAGGGCTCATGGTGCTCGGTGAGCGCGAGCGTCGAAAGTTTCGTGTGCCGACGCGCAATGTGAAAACGCTTCTTCTCGAAGCATGGCCGGTCGATGCGAGTGACTTCGGCGTATTGCGTACCGCGCTTGAAGGGGTTACAAAACGAGTGTTGCCCGAAGGTTCTCCTTCTGTGATGAAGGAGGTGGCCGTCAAAGCGCGGCTCAACGAGTCCGTTGACGCTGAGATGGATCTCAGCAGTCTTCTCGATGAGAGCGGCGCGTATCTCGTCGCGATACATCTAAAAGATGAGGCGTTCGGTGCGCGCGAAGTGAAGTACGCCGAGGGTAGCGAAGCCTCGCGTCAGCCCGTTGCGCTGG
>JAHFDZ010000290.1 GCA_023248745.1 Myxococcales bacterium
AAAGGTCGCGCACTCATGGTCCTCGAGGGCGGCTACGATTTGATTGGCCTCGAGCTCGGCTTGCGCTCCGCGATCGACGGCCTCACGCTTTCGCGTCATGGGTTCAAAATGCCCGTTTCGCGGAGCGACGCCGCAATCGATCGCTGCGTCCGTAAGTTGCGGCCCTATTGGCCCGAGCTCCGCTAGCCGTTCGGCTACAGGCCCTGCTTGAGTTTGGGCTTGGGTTCTGTGGGGCGCGTGCTTGTGATATTTTGCAAATCGGGGTGAGTGACGGGGATTGAACCCGCGACGACTGGTGCCACAAACCAGTGCTCTACCAACTGAGCTACACCCACCGTAGCGGACGTAGAGATAAGCGCCGTCGAAGACCGAGGCAAGCCCTTTGTCGCTAACTTCCGTCTGCAGAACGGGCGCAGTTTTCGAATTTTAGCTCACCGAAGAACTTGCACACAGCGGTCGCGGGCGGGTTACCGACACGACGACCGGACGAATCGACCGCCTTGCCGCAGTCGACGCGGCCCCAAACACGGCCTTCGGCAATGCCCATGTTGGGGTTGCTCGAGTAGTCGAACGTGCAGTCGCTCTGGTTGAAGTTACCATACGAACCCTTTTGGAACGTGGCCGCGACCTTCTCGGCTTTTCCGCCCACAAGCGTTCCCAGAATTTGGACCGTTCCGCCGTTGTCGCCCTTGATTTGGACGCGCGCCTCAACGTCGAAACCGCCTGCTTTGAGGGGCGCAACGCGGCAATAGACCGTTACTGCAGCGCCGTTTTGGGTGGCCGCATCGGCAACGGACTTGGACGAAGTGCCGATGATGATCCAGTCCGAAGGGCTCGTTGGACAGAGCGTTTCGCTACCGACAGCGTAGTCGGAGTTTGATGTTACGTAGGCCTGCGCTGGCGGCGTCGGTTCACCACCGCAAGCCGCAACAACGGCAAAAAAACAAGTGAACCCGCTGAACCACGCACGACGCATTGCCGACATGGCCTCAAGCATAATCGGCCGAATGCTCAAAGGCGAGCGCCGAAGATCGCTCAACCGCAACTTGCGGGCACGACGAGCACAGCGCCGCTCAAGTCGCGGCCCGGACGGCGGCTAGCCCGGCTTCGAGATCGGCGCGTAAATCGACGAGCGCCTCGATCCCAACGCTGAGGCGAACAAACCCATCGTTGATGCCAAGCGCGGCGCGCTGTTCTGGCGGAACGCTTGCGTGCGTCATGATGGCCGGATGCTCGGCGAGGGATTCAACGCCGCCAAGGCTCTCGGCGCAGACAAAGACACGCAGAGCCTTGAGGAATGCGGTCGCGGCTGGAAGGCCTCCTTGAAGTTCGAGCGAAATCATCCCGCCTGGACCCTTCATCTGCTTTCTTGCGAGCGCATATTGCGGGTGCGTGGGGAGGCCTGGGTAGTAAACGCGGTTTACTTCTGGACGCGACGCGAGCCATTCGGCGAGATGGTTCGCGCTCGATACGTGGCGATCCATGCGCACGCCGAGCGTCTTCAGGCCGCGCAAAAGCATATAGCAATCGAATGGGCTGGGAATGCCACCGATGGACTTTTGAAGAAAATGTAACTTCTCGGAGAGTGTTTCGTCACTCGTCAACACGGCGCCACCAACGACGTCGGAGTGACCGTTGAGGTACTTGGTGGTCGAATGCACGGCGAGATGGGCGCCGAGCGCGAGAGGCTGCTGCAACATCGGCGTTGCAAACGTGTTGTCGACCGCCAGCAAGATGCCCTTCTCGCGAGCAATCTTCGCAATGGCCGCAATGTCAAAGAGCTTGAGCATGGGATTCGACGGCGTTTCGAGCCAAATGAGGCGTGTGTTGGGCGTTATCGCCTCTCGAACGCGCTGCGGATCGATCATATCGATTGACGTCGATTGCAGCCCAAACTGCTTGAGCACTTTGTCAAAGATGCGGAACGTTCCGCCGTAGACGTCGTCGCCAACGAGAACATGATCGCCCGACTTTAGCGTGAGAAGCACCGCAGTTGTCGCAGCGCAACCGCTGCTGAATGCGACGCCATGCGCAGCACCTTCGAGCGCGGCGAGGCACTTTTCGAGCGCGTCGCGCGTTGGATTTCCGGCGCGCGAATAATCGTAACCGCGATGGTTACCTGGTCCGTCTTGCACGAACGTTGACGCGAGCACAATCGGCGTCATGACGGCGCCGTGCGTGGGGTCGGGTTCTTGACCCGCGTGAATGCACAACGTGTCGAGATGATGCGTATGCGACTCGGACATGGCTTTCTCGTACCACGGAGCCCCGGTAAGGCGCGAGCCAGTGATTGGGCCGAAGCCCGCGCTAGGACAGGTCCAATTCGGGAGAGCGCGGCTCATCGCCGAATGTCGCGAGCAACATCTTCACTTCGTGACCCACTTCGTATTCGGGGTTGGTGCCCAGAAAGGCCTCGAGGTAGCGACGGGCAGCCACCAAGTCGCCTCTTGCGTAATAGACAAGACCGACGGCATGCAGCGCATCACCATCACCTGGTGCTTGGCTCAACGCCTCCATACCTTCGCGAAGTGCGTCGCGAAGCTCTCCGAGCGAGCGCATGACGTGACACATGGCGACGCGCGCGCCCAAGTGCGTTGGCGCAAGCGTGAGGCACGCTCGGTACGCATCACGCGCCGGCGCGAGTTCGCCTACTTCGAAGAGCGCGACGCCGAGAAAGTAGAACGCGTAGGGGTTCTTTTTGTTGAGTTTGATGACGTCGCGAAGATTCTCGAGTGCGTCGTGGTAGCGCTCTTCGTGGAGAAGTTCGGTTGCTTCTTCGACGGCGTCCCAATGGGGCGCATCGGTGTTTTCTTCAACCATTCGGCTTCGATAGCACAACTCTTCGCCGGGAACAGATGCGCACCGCGTAGCCAAATTTGCACGTGATCGTGCTTTCGCGGAGTCATCCCACAGGGTAATGACGCGCCGCACCAAACGATGGTCACAAGCCGCTTTCTGGCTCGTCATCGAATCGTCATGGTCTAGTGAATTAAGCAATGTTTCACGCGGGACTCACTGCGCGGGACCGACTCGAAGAAGTCCTCGGTACCGAAGCGCTTGCCACCTTGCGAGAGGTGTCGCTTATGCCCCGTGATATTTCGCCGCAGCTGCCTTCGATCAAATCGGGCGATGACGTGGTCGTGCTTGTGCATGGCTTTCTCGCCAGTGCGGGCGTCTTTCGACCGATGCGAGCGCGGCTTGAACAAGAGCTCGGCGCGCGCGTGGCAACATTTTCGCACGCGCCCGGCGCTCGTGTTGTGACGATCGCGCGCAATCTGCAGAACCTCATGGATCGCATTCCAACAGGAGCACGCGTTCACCTTGTTGGACACAGCCTCGGTGGCGTCGTCTCGCGCTATTACGTGCAAGAGCTCGGCGGTCACCGGCGCGTCGAACAAACGATATCGCTTGCGAGTCCATTCGGTGGCGCGCAAGTCGCGTTGGCCTTGCGTTTTTTGGTGGGTGCAGATTTGCACCGCGAGAGCACAGTCCTCAGGCGCCTGCGAGCGAGCAGCCAGACCCACAATGTACCGCACGTCTCAATTGTAGCTGGCGATGATCGATTGATATCGGGTCTCACACGCGCCGTGTTCCCGGGGCACGACGCCGTGATTCTGCACGGGCGCGGTCACAATTCACTTTTGTACGATGAAGAAGTGATTCGGGTGGTCATCGACCGTATCAAGCGTGTGTAACTTCTGGACCGTTCGTCAAGCGACTGAACGGTCCAGATCGTTTACGGACTCACTTGTTTGACGCGGCTTCTTTGGGCCCCTCTTTGACCGTCACAGGGGATCGATTGTCGTCTTGACGAATCGAGTACCGAACGAGCGCGCGAAGAACTTGGTTGCGCTCGATGTTGCCGACAGCGGCCTTGAGGTCCTCGTAAATGCTCGGATCGACGAGCAACCCGCCGAGCGTGCCCTTGCCTTGCTTCATGTTGGAAATGACGCCGCGCAAGTCTTGCGACATGGCCGTGAGGTTGGCGAGGATGTTCTGCGTGTTTGCGTCGCCATAGACGATGGTATGCGCGATACCGTTGCCCTCGCGCACGGCGGTGAGCGCTTTGCGGGTCTCGCCGATTGCGCCCGCAACGTCGTTCGAAACTTGTTCGTCGTAAAGAACCTTGTGCACGAGGCCCGAGCCCGAACGCACTTGCGTCGTGACGTGATGCACGTCGCCCATTACGCCTGAAGCTTCAGCCGTTGCGCGTTCGACGTTCGCGAGGGTCGCGCTCACGCGTTTGGCTTGTTCTTCATCGTAGAGCATCCGATGCACGGGCGAGTCTTTGTGGGCGACTGCGTCGAGCACTTCGTTCAGGTTCTGTGCGGTTCCGCGAATGCTTGCATGAAGACGTGGATCGGCGAGCTCGCGCGCGAGCGGTTCGAGCCGTTCGACAACTTGCTGAACCTTCTTGGCAATCTCGTCTGCGCGCGCGAAAAGATCGGCGGGCTCTTCGCCACGGATGAAGTCGCCATCTTTCAGCACGGGTGGCAAACGTCCCTCAGGACATTTGTAACTATCGAGCAGCGGTTTTTTTGGTGGTGCGCCTTCGACGGGGGGTGGCTCTGGAGGCGCTGGGCATTGATTGTTCAGCTCCACCATTTTGTCGCCGAGGAGGCCCTTGTTGGACACACGAGCAAGCGTGTCCTCGCGAACGCGACCGGATGCCCCGCGAACGACTTGAAGGGTGACGTAGACCATCGCGTCTTCGGCGTTGTCGGACTGTGAGACGCCAGTCACGTTGCCAATGTCGAGGCCGCCGATGCGAACCGGCGAACCTGCCTTGAGGCCCTGCACATTTCGAAATGATACTTTATAAGTTACTTTACGATCCCAAACCTTGCGGTTGTCACCAATAAGGAAAGAGACCGCCGCAAAGAGCGTCAGCCCGACGAGAACGAAGATGCCTACGCGAAATCCTCGAGTCATTCCGAAGTCCCTGGGTACGTGCTGCGACTAAGAGTTCGCCAATAAGGTTTCAACGTCCTCACCTTCAGGGGCACGACCCTCGATAAAGTCGCGAACGAATGGGTCCTTTGCTTCACGAAACTCATCTTTAGGGCCTACGGCCAAAATGCGCCCTTTCGAAATCATAGCAAGTCGATCAGAGACGGAAAATGCGGTCCCCATGTCGTGTGTGACCACGACGCTTGTGAGATGAAGCGTCTTCTGAATTGCGAAAATCAGATTGTTAATACGCGCGGTGTTGATTGGATCGAGGCCTGTTGTGGGCTCGTCGTAGAGGAGTACTTCGGGCTGCAGCGCAAGTGTACGGGCAAGGCCCACACGTTTTTTCATACCGCCAGAAAGATCAGACGGGCGCATCAATTCGATACCTGGAAGGCCAACGAGGGCCAACGCCTGCGCGACGCGACCCTCGATTTCGGCAACCGACAAGCGATCGTAGAATTGTTCGGTAAGTCCGTAGGCGACATTCTCACCCACGGTGAGCGAGTCGAAAAGAGCGGCACCTTGAAACAGATAGGCGATGCGACGGCGCACGGCATAGAGCTGCGCGTCACTCATCGTGGTGATCTCTTCGCCATCGAAAAAGATGCGTCCCTGATCGACTGGGATGAGACCGATCAGCATCTTGAGCATCACGCTCTTGCCGACGCCCGAGGGGCCCATCACGGTGATGGTCTCGCCCCGGCGAATCTCAAGATTGAGATCGTGGTAAATGCTCTTTGGACCGAAGCGCTTGTGAACGCGCTCGAACCGAATGAGCGTTGCGCCCATTGCGGTGCGAGCTTCGGGGTGGAGAGGGTCCACGCGGCAAGCCTAACGGACTATGCGTCCCTTTGAAACGTGCAAACCGGACGATCAATGAAGTCCGCGGCACACTTCGAACGGTGGCGACCCCAACAGCGGCTCTCGCTGTCTAAAGTCCGGCACTCCCAAGCTTTGCGCGTCTCACCACCGCAATTGAAGGTCTCACCAACTCAACGTCGTCACGCGGGCTTGGGTTGGGCCGCTGGACGGCGGGCGAGTGAGCGCGCGTCGTTGCCTTTGGCGAGCCTCGAGTCGATCCACTCGGTGAGCGGCGCGGCGACGTAAATGCTTGAGTAAGTACCGGCGACGATGCCGATGATCATGGCGAGCGCGAAGTCTTTGATGACGCCCGTCCCCCAGATCATAAACGGCAGAACGCTGAGCAGTGTGGCGCCGGCGGTCAGGATGGTACGCGAAAGCGTTTCGGACACGCTCAAGTTGATGATTTGCGCAAACGTCTTGCCTTTGTACTTTGGCAGATTTTCGCGAATACGGTCGTAGACGACCACCGTGTCGTTCATGGAGTAGCCGACGATGGTGAGCACCGCCGAGATTGTCGTCAAGGTTACTTCTTTTTGAAGGACCACGAAGACACCAAGGATGACGACCGCGTCGTGAACGCAGGCGACAACGATGCCGGGCGCGAACCGAAGATCGAAGCGGAACGCGAGGTAAAGCATGATGAACACGATCGCAATGGCGACCGAGTTGCGCGCGCTGTCGCGGAGTTGCTTACCGGCTTTTGGACCGACCCACTCGATCTTGAGTGCCTTCTCGGGCACAGCGTCGCCGAGCTTCACGCGAAGTTTCTCAAGGAGCTCGTCGCCCTTTGAAGGAAGGTGAATCTCCACTTTGTGATCGTTCTTGCTCGCGGTCACGAGAAGGCGCGGGTTGCCTTCGCTCGCGTGGAAGCGGATGTCTGGAACTGACGTAAGCTGCTCGCCGATTTTCTTGAGATCGGGTTCTGTCTCGTAGCGCGCGATGAGCTTGTCACCGCCGGGGCTAAACTTGAGTTCACTGGCGCGCGCGCTTTCGGGACAACGGACTGGGTCCACCTGCCCGCCCTCGCTTGTGCAAAGCGCCTGCTTTACCCTGCCTTTTGCGGCCTCTTGAAGCTCTTGTGTATCTTGCACACGAACGAGGAAGCGATCTTTGTCGCTGGGGTGCACGACTTGCACAACATCGGGCGTCTTGAAACCGCCAGCCTCGAGCGCTGAGCGAATTTGTGAAGCGTCAACATGCTTGACGAATGCAACTTCGACCTCGGTACCACCGCGGAAGTCGGTTCCGTAGTTTGGACCCGGATAGAAAAGGAGAACCGTCGACGCAAAGACCAAGAAGAGGCTGAACGGGATCCAGAAGACCCGCTGCTTCATGAAGTCGAACTGCCGTCCAGGTTTGAAAAACTCCATCGCCCTTTATCTCTCCAACTCCGCGTACCGAAAACTACCAACCCAGAAACTCGAGA
>JAHFDZ010000291.1 GCA_023248745.1 Myxococcales bacterium
TCGACGACTCTTGACGAGTTCGTAGTACTCGCCCCGAAAGGGAACGATCGAGATATCGGTTTGGACCCCAGCGAGTTTTGCCACTCGGTCGGCGTGAAGGCCTCCGCACAAAACGACGCACTTTGCTTCCGCCACTCGCGTCGTGGCTTCGACTCGGCGACGCCCGTTCTTTCTCGGCCCAATGGCGATGACTCGCTCACCCCTCAAGATTGCAACTCCAGAAGTTTCAATATCGCGCGCGTAGTGCCTCGCAACGACGCCATAGTCGACGATGCCCGTTACAGGCACGTGCAGTGCCGCAACGCCTTTCGCTTCCGGCTCGTATTCCGCGATCGCCTCAGAAGACAGTCGCACAATGCCGCCCACACCATTCGCGCTCCCTCGCTCCTGAAGCGCGTCGAGGCGCGGCACTTCGCTCGACTCTGTGGCGAGCACGAGCTTGCCGCAACGCTCAAACGGGATCTCGTGCTCCTCGCAATAGTCGACAAGCAGCTCACGACCGCGGGTGCAGAGCCGCGCCTTGAAGGAGCCTGGCTTGTAGTAAAGACCCGCGTGAATAACGCCGCTGTTGTGGCCGGTCTGATGTGCGGCAACATCGCCCTCTTTCTCATAAAGCGCGATCTTGAACTTTGGGTGCGCCAAAGACAGCGCACGCGCGGCGGCGAGTCCGACGATTCCTCCTCCCACAACGAGGACGTCGACTGTTTCGGACGCCTTCATGATACTCCTTGCATGCGATGGCCGATGAGCTCTCGACTAGCACGTTTCGCACGGTCCCCAAGACCGGCGTCATCTATGTAACCAACGAGGCTACGAAAAAGGGATTCTCTCCCTCCGACGCCAATTGGTGCAACCTCGGGCAAGGACAACCCGAAACGGGTGAACTGCCAGGTGCGCCGCCTCGCGTGCAAAGTGTCGCGGTCCATCCTGACGATCAGGAGTACGCACCTGTCGCCGGAATTTGGGAAGTGCGCGAGGCGATCGCCGATCTTTACAACCGGCAGTTTCGTCGCGGCATGCCTTCGCAATATTCCGCCGAGAACGTATGCGTTTCGGGCGGTGGACGTGCCGCACTCACTCGCGCAGCCGCGAGCCTTGGGCAGGTGAACCTTGGTCACTTTCTACCGGACTACACGGCTTACGAAGAGCTGCTCGATATCTTCAAAGCCTTCACCGCAATTCCAATTTTGCTCGATCCCGAGCGAGGCTACTCCTTCACGGCCGAAGACTTGCGCAAGGAGATCCTTGGCCGAGGACTCGGGGCGTTGCTCCTCAGCAACCCGTGCAACCCAACCGGCAAGTTAGTTGACGGTGATGAAATGGCGCGGTGGGTGCAAATCGCGCGCGAGCTCGATTGCACGCTTCTGCTCGACGAGTTCTATTCGCACTACGTCTATCGTTCTCGACCTGGAGCCGTTCCAATCGCGACCGCTGCCCGCTACGTCGAAGACGTCGATCGCGATCCTGTTCTCATCTTCGACGGCTTCACCAAGAACTGGCGTTATCCAGGCTGGCGCATGACGTGGGCAATAGGGCCTAAGAACGTCATCGAAGCGCTCGCGAGCGCTGGATCGTTTCTCGACGGAGGCGGCTCACGACCGCTTCAGCGTGCCGCCATTCCGCTCCTCGCAGACGAACACGTGCTTGCCGAGACGCGTGCGATTCAGGACGCGTTCCGCAAGAAACGCGATCACCTCTTGTCGCGACTTGAACGTATTGGCGTCCGGGTTGACCGTGCACCGGAAGGTACCTTCTACATCTGGGGCAGCATCGAGGGCCTGCCGCCAGGCATCAACGACGGCATGAGCTTCTTCCGTGCTGCGCTCGATCAGAACGTCATCGTTGTCCCGGGCGAATTTTTCGACGTGAACCCTGGCAAGCGGCGCCAGGGGCGAGCGTCTCGATTCAAAGACTATGTGCGCTTCTCGTTCGGGCCATCGATGGCAACGCTCGACAAAGCACTGTCGCGATTCGATTCGATTGTGCAGTCCGCGTCGACGCGCTGAACGGCGCCACCGCGCTTCACCCACCACACGTCGTGCGCGTAGGGTCCAAGACTCAAGCGCAACCCTTCGCGTTCGACTTCCTCTCTCTCGAGCGACCACAGCGCGCCAGACACCGCGTGCGTCAGCATCACAGACGCATGCTCGCCAAAGAGCAACGACGTGAGCGACTCTTCAACGAGCGCGCCCTTGTCGCCCCGAAAGGGTATCGATCCAATCAGCCTTCCTCGCGTTTCCTCATGTCGATTGTGCACAAGAACGAGGGCCAGTTCGTCACCGTGCGCGTTGCAAAATGCAAACACGTTGGGATTTCGACCAGCATCGGTTTCAAACGGGAAGAGTCTGAACGATCCGGCTTGCGCGAATACAAATCGGCGCCTGAGCAACGGAACAATCTTCGCTTCATGCGCGGCGAAGAGGCCTGCATCAACGGATTCGTTCTGCCTTGGCCGATAGAACTCCATGCCATACTTTTCTCGAAAGCCCTCTAACTGACCATGGCCAAACATGGGCGTACCGGGCAGCGTTGCGAGAAGCGTGCATACCGCAAAGTACTTGTCGGTCGTCCCGAACTGCACCGCAGCCGGCTCCTCGTCTGGGTTGTTCATAAAGTTGACGAATCGCCCTAGAATCTCAGGATCGTACTCCACTATGTTACGAATGAGCTCGTGGTACTTCGCGTTCTCTTCCAACTTGAACATGTTCATGAAGGCAGAATTGTAGACACGGTGCATTCCGAGCGACCGCACGAAGTAACCCTCCATCATCCAAAACGCCTCGGCTAGCAGCAAGGTGTCCGGCACCTTTTCCTTCACCGTTGCCACAACCTCGCGCCAGAATTCTTCAGGCATCGCGCGATCGAACTCGTCTTGCGACATTGCAAATCGCCAACGCGATGCAATCGCGTCACCTCCGCCAGGATGCGGAAACCAAAGTCGCTGATAGTGCTGCTTCGCCAGCGTCATCGCCGCATCAAAGCGCAAGATGGGAAACATTTTGGCAACGCGCACAATCAGGTCAAGCATCGCCGCCCGGACTTCCGGCTTCGAGTAATCGAGCTGAGCAGTGTCATTCCACGGCATGCTCGTTCCGTCGTTGCCGTGATAAATGTAAGTCTCTTTACCACTTTCGCGATCGACACGCTTGAACACAACGGCAGCATCGGTTCGTGAAAAGTAGCCGTCCTCGACATAGGTCGCGACGTCTGCGCGACTAGAAACGTCGGTCGAAAAACGATAGCCTTCGTACGGGCAAGTCTCTGTCTGGACGAAATAATCAGGGTGATTGGCAACCCATTCGCTATCGATTCCCATGTGGTTAGGAACAAGATCTGCGGCAAGGCGAATTCCCCGCTCGGTCGCCCGTTTGGCGAGGTGCTCATACGCCAGTTGCCCTCCGAGTTTTTCATCGATGGCGTAGCTGTCGATTGAATAGGCCGACGCAATGGCGTCGCCAATACCTTGCCTCTCTTTGATCGTGGCCGACGCCGTAGACCTTCGCCAGATGCCGATCAGCCAGAGTGAAGTAAACCCTCTTGACGATATGCCGTCGAGCACTTCGTCCGGAATATCCGCGAGCGTCGCAATTGGGCGACCGTACTCCGCTGTAAGTTGCGCCAGCCACACATAAGCAGATTTTGCGAGCAACACGACACGAGGCATCCACCTTTCGTCGGACGAGAATCGTCGCTCGTCTTGCGAATGCGCGCGCTCCGACCGCTTGGACGAGGGGAAGTGAGGGACTTCGGTAGAGCCGCATCCTTGCGCGTCGTGGCGTGCGTGCCAGCGAGCCTCTTCGGTGAGACGGAACCGCAACTCGAGCCATGTCTCGTAGTGAGGACAACGCGTAAGCGTGTCGCCGAAATGTCGCAACAAGTGATCAATTTGTGCCGAAATCCCGTCGGCCTCGCGGTGCACAAACGCAACGCGCATCACTTCGTCTGGTAATGGCCCAACGGCCGAAAGCGTATCTCCAGCGACGCCGGCTCTTGCAACAGGCATGAGCAGTTCCCTTAGATGTGCAACGTCTGGCAGCAACGGCGCAAGTAACTCAGCGTGAGGATTTTCGGAGAGCGCCACGAGCAGCAAGCTCTCTTCACTCGCGCGCTGCACATCACACAACAACGGCGCATCGCCCCCGAGGGTTGAAATCACTTCTGCAACAACGCTCGACGGAAAGACCACGGAGGCGATGTTTCGTAACAGCCAATGCTGCATTTGATGCAGCGCCACGTGCGCGCCGAGGAAAGAACCGTCAATCTTCACGCCGCTCACCGATGAGAGGGCGCGCGCAACCCGATCGGCATCCTGTCGCTTGCGCAGGTCTAATTCGCCCCACGCGTCAATCGTCGTGCCGACACGCTTGAGTTCGGAGATTGCCGCTGCCTTGAAGTGCATCGCACGCTCTACTTGGCGGCTCTTGCCCCCGCAGCCAAGTAGTTATGTCTCACTTGCGTTTTTTTTCTCAAGAACGCCAAAGAGCGCCGTTCACCAATATTGTCTGGCTTTGGTTCGCACTCCCTGGTGGAGGTCGGCCTAGGCGAGTTCTGACCGATGGAGGCGCGTATGAAGAAACCACCGTTGATTGCAGCAGTGGTTCTATGCGGCGCGACTTTTCTCGGACGTGCAGAAGCGTCTGAGACGGGTCCACCCGCAACTAGCTCGAGCGATGGCTCACACGTCAATGTGCGGCCGATTGGTGATGCGTCATGGTTCGCCGTGTCGCTGAACGAATCGACTCTTCCGCACAAGAACGTTCAGGGGCTTGCGCGCATGCTGACTGTGCACGCTGCACCGAAGCGAAAGGCCGAAAGCTTTCTCGACTTCAAACCCGAGATCAAGGTCTCGCAATCATGGAAACTGTCTTTCTCCTGGACTGGCAACATGATCCCGCGTGACCCTCACGGCTCGGCAGTGGCGGCGTACAGCAAACCTTGGTGAGCGTTTCGGGGCGTTGCTCTCGCAACTGAAAATGATCGGTTTCGTTACGACCGGCTCATGACCGTTGCGAAAAGAAGCGCCATGCGAACCGCACGTTCGGGAAGGCCGGCATGCTCGGCGATTTCGATAACACTGGGGATGCGCGTATGAAGAGCGCGCAGCTGTCTTGCGGCACCCAATACGGCTGCGAGATAGTCGGGAACCGATTGGGCATCGTCAACTTCTTTGACTTTGATGCCGCGCAGATCGAGCGAGAAAAGTAACTGCTCAATGTCAGTTACCAGAATCGCACGGTGTCCGAGCGCGTCGCCAACGTCATCGAGTGAAACGCTCTCGCCTTTTTCGGCAAGGGCTTCGGCAATCTGCCGAAGTTCGTCAGCGTCGAGCGACATCGCTCTTAGGCTGACTTCCGGCGCGGTTCGAGGTGAGGGGGCTCACTCGGAACCGGCGGTCGGGCGCGCGGGAACGTGCTGCTTTGGCGGGTCGTGTACTGCGTCATCATTCGACCGAGAAGGGTGCGTTTTTCGCCCTCTGGCAGGTTGGCAAGAAGCGCGGAAAATTGTACTTCCTCGGCGACAAACGCAACGCAGAGTGTTTCGAGCGCGGCATCGAGCGCTTCGTCCGAATCGGCAAGCTCGAGCGCATCGACGCAGGCCGCGTCAGCATGATGTTCGCCGCCGGCGACAGGATGGAAAACCTCGTCCTCGGTCGCCACGTGTGCGCGCAAATCGGCGATGAGCTGCGGCATGAGCAGCGCGCGGTCGCGAGCGTTCGAGCGGACAAGTTCAAACAGCTGGCGAAATTCGTCATGCTGTCGGGTGAGCCATTGTGTCGGATTCATCGTCAGGAGCCTCTCGTAACCGAGGGTTCTTTCGTTATCGCTCAGAATGACAAGCTGCAGAAGTGCTCCGCGCGTTGGCCGAAGGTAACAAGCTTTACGGCACCCTCGCGTTCGAACTTTCGGCCCACAGCGTCAAATTGTTACGCCACGCGTTAGCCATCGTGCGTCAACGGCCACGTTTCATTGTAAACGGAGCCAGAGTGCGACAAGAGCGCCAGTGAGCGCGCCGAAAAAATAAGTGGCAACCAGCGTGAAAGAGAGCCGCCGAACGCGCGATGCGGGGCTTGTGATGCGCACCGTTGAGATTGTATCGCGCTCGGGATCGACGAGCAGCACCTCTGACGTTTGCGTGGCAATGCCGTACTCAATGAGTTGACGACGCGTGGCCGCGTGAGCCAGCGAAGTGGCGACTGCACCGCTCTTCACCTCAGCCACGTACTGCGTGCCGTCTCGCTCGACGAGATAGTCAAGTTGCAGATCGACTGGCGTTGCCACTCCGTCGACCCAAATCGAATACCGAACAGGCACACGACGTCCGAGAACGCGATAGCCGCGTTCGTGAAGAAGCTGAACTGCGCTATCTTCGACGTCGCGCGCATGACGAAACCGCGCAAGCATCCGCGCACGCACAACGCGACGCCTCAGCCAAAGCGTGAGCAAAGCGACCGCCACGACCACTGACAGGAGGAGGAGCCCTGGCTGCCAAAGGCGATCGAGCTCGAGCGACTTCAATCGCACCACGCTTGAAATGTCGATGGCTCGCCCGCTGCAACGGCCAGCAACGCATCGCGAAGTTGACTCGTCACGATGCCCGGTACGGGCGGATCGAGGACGCGATCGTCGACGCGCGCGATGGGCATGAGCGGATAGGATGTCGCGGTAAGAAACGCCTCGTCGGCGTCTCGCAGAGCATCGGGGGTTAGGTGTGCTTCTTCGAAAGGGATCCCAAGCGAGCCTGCAATCGCGATCACCGAATCGCGTGTAATGCCGAGGAGCACCTCACGCCCAGGCGGACTGCGCAGCACGCCGTCAGTCACCCAAAACACGTTCGCGGTCGGCGCCTCCAAAACGAAACCACCGGCGTTACAAAGCAACACCTCGTTGAATCCCAGCGCGAGCGCTTGGCGGCGCGCCAACATAGGTCCCAGGTAGCTCGCACTCACTTTCACATGAGGCGGCAGCACCTCGGGCGGAGCTTTCTGAATCGCCTTTGCAATTTGAACGGCGTAGGCATCGGGCCTTTTGGGCGCCATGCCTTCGAGCCATAGATCGACCGGTGCATACGCTGCGATCGACACGCACGCTCGAGCGTCCGAAGCGACGACATCAGGCTACATAGTCGGCACCGTGGCGGTCCATCGAATGAGCCCTCGGTCGTGGCCCGAGCGTGACGCAAGCTTTCGCGCGAAAGCGAGCATCTCGTCAACCGAATGAACAATCGAGAGACCGATTGC
>JAHFDZ010000292.1 GCA_023248745.1 Myxococcales bacterium
CGGGAAGGCCCATTGAGAAGGCTTCTGGAATCACGAGAGGGAGCCCTTCGGTTGTCGACGTGAGTGAGAAGATATCCATTGCCGACATGCACGCAGGAACGTCGCGACGCACACCCATAAGCGAAACGAACGGCCGCACGGACTCGGGAATGGTGTCGCGAATTTCGCGTTCGCTTGGGCCGCCGCCGACAAAGACGAGTCGCGTGCGTTCGTCAAGAAGTGGAACCATTGCCTTGACGAGAAGCGGATAGTTTTTCTCGGGTGCTAGCCGGCCGACCGAGCCCACGACGCGCGCGTTGTCTGGGATGCCGAGTTCTTTGCGGATGCGTGCGCGATCGCTCTCACTTGGTTGAAAATCTCTCAGCGGGATCCCATTCGGAATCACGTGCACCAAACGCGCTGGCGCGAGCTCTTTGTGAAGCGCGACGTCGGCCGTGCCCTCTGAAACACACACGAGCGCGGAGAGGGCGTGAACAAGAACGCGCGCGCCCCACAGGCTCTTCGAGCCGTAAATGTTTGCGCCGTGTTTGGTGTGGATCAAGCGAGGCACGCCCAGCATTTTTGCGGCCGGTACCGCGCAAAACATGGGCGATGGATTGTGCGTGTGAACGACGTCGGGTTTCAATTGGCTGAGGGTGCGGGCCATGTTGATGCCGACGAGCACGTCAATGCCGCCTCTGCGCGGAACATCGTGAACGGGGATCTCGCCAAACTCGGGACGAAATTCGCCACCGGGCGTGAGCGATATGACGTGAGGTTCGTGGCCTCGGCGCGCGAGCTCTCGCGAGGGGTAGAGGATCAGTCGCTCTTGACCACCGAGACCTAAGCACTGCACGACGTGCACAACCCGCATGCGCCGATGCTATCGCGATTCGGCGGCCATCCCGAGTACGATGTGATGATGAGCGTCGTTGCTGTGACGAAGATTTTTCCCAATAGCCTCGAGCCTTTGTCTTCGCCGTTCAATCGGCAGCAATTTGCGGCACTGCAGCGCTTGTGCGACATCGAGGTGATTGTCCCCGTGGCCTATATTCCGGGGGCGTCGCAGCTCGGAAAGCCAAAGCGAGCTGCCATGTTGGCTGCGCTTCCGGACGTGGAGACGAACTACGGCATCACCACGCACATCATGCGGCAAATGTATCTGCCGAAGATCGGTTTAGCTGTCGCTTTGCCTTTATTTCTGTCTTCGCTCCTTCCGTATCGATCGCTACTGTCGAAGGCTGACGTGATTCTCGGCGCGTGGGCATTTCCGGATGGGTGCGCCGCAACACTCGCCGCAAAAGCCCTTGGTAGGCCGGTCGTTGTGAAGGTGCACGGCTCGGACGTCAACGTCGTCGCCCAAAGTCGCGTTGCGCGTCCTCAGATCGCCGCCATCCTGCCTCGTGCGGACGCCGTTGTCGCGGTGTCGCGGCCGCTTGCCGATGAGCTCGTCAACGTAGGAGTGTCGCGCGAGCGTGTGCATCTCGTGCGCAACGGTGTGGACACGAGCGTGTTCTACCCACGCGAAAAGATGCGTGTTCGCGAAGCGTTGGGACTCGCTCCAGGGGGGCAAATTGTAACTTTCGTTGGACGAATTGAGCCGCAGAAGGGTGTTGCCGATCTGGTGTCAGCGTTCGAAGCGGTCGTTGCTCAAAAAGCGACAACGCGTCTCGTGCTTGTCGGCGACGGTGTGTTGCGACGTGAGCTTGAAGGGCACGCTCTCGTGAGAAAAGGAGCTGTGCTTCTTGTCGGGCCGCAGCCGCTTTCGAAGGTTGCTGAGTACATTGCCGCAGCCGACGTGTTTACGCTTCCGAGCCACGCAGAGGGTACGCCAAACGTTGTGCTCGAAGCGCTTGCGAGTGGGCGACCTGCCGTAGGCACGCGTGTTGGGGGCATTCCGGATGTGCTCGCGGATCCCGCTACGGGCATCGTTGTCGAGCCCAAGAACCCGACATCGCTCACAGCTGGGTTACTTGCGGCGCTCGATCGCAAATGGGACGAAGCCGCGATTGTTGCCGCGGGGCCGACATCGTGGGCCGAAAGTGCGCAGACGCTCTTCGATGTCTTGCAAATGGTGAGGCGTGCTCGCTCGTAAAGTGAGTGATGACCGCGCGGCAAACAAGCCCGACTTTCAGCTTGAGCAGCGGCTTCGGAAACCGTCAAGTACGTTGTTCATTACAACGGTGGATTCATAGCAACTTGATTGGCGTCTGACTTCGTGAACTGGGGGCATTCCGGATGTGCTCAGTCCGCAGCTAATCGTCAATTAATTTGACTAATATGTCAGGCAGCTGGCCATAGGCTTCGGCTGACGCAACGAGTCCTGCATTGTGCCTTAGCTCGGCGAGAAAGCGTCGCGCGTACGGAGTGCCGCGCAGACCTTCGACTCTCGTCACGAGTCGGGGAATGCCACGTGCGATCGCCTCGCGCGCACCTCGCATGTCGCCGAGTTCAAGTAGCGCATCGTGAAGCACGAGATAGATCGGCGCTTCATTGAGAAGGCTTGCCGCCGCTGACGTGAGGAGCGCTTCGGCTTCTTCGCCTATTTCTCGCGCACGGAGCGGTTGTCCTGCTCGCAGTTCCGCTTCGGCAAGAAGTCCGAGCGCAACGGGTAAGACGTCGAGCATGCGTGTTGATCGGTAGCCCTCAGCGGCAATTTGCAGCAGCCGTCGCGCGTCGATCATCGCTTGCGCGTCTTGATGTTGTCGCAGCAATTCTGCGCCGCGATAGTAGAGAATGCCAAGCGTTGCGCGGTCACGCGGAACCCATGCACCACCGAGCGCTGTGCTTGCGATTTGGCGAGGCTCGGCAAGCAACTTTGCATCCGATTCAATCGTGCCAAAGGCTGCGCTCCAGCACAGAAGGATCATTTTCCCAAGACGTTCAACGCCAGGCGATCCGATCGTCTCTGCGAGGCTGATTCCGCCAATCACCGCTTCGTGCGCTTCCTCGCGCGCGCCGACGGTCGTGAGCGCGAAACCAACGTTTATTTGTAACTGGGCCTCCCTGGTTTTGAGCCCGGCCGAAGATGCTTTCGTGACGGCTTGCCTGCGCGCATCAAGCGCATCGCCGACTTGGCCGCGTGCTTGGTAGACCACAGCGAGCGTTTGCCAGGCATCGATTGCGGCTCCCGCCCAACCTTCGTTTGCCGAAATTTGAAGCAAGCTGGCGGCCACGGCCTCGGCGTCAGAGAGCGCCCCACCGTACGCAAGCCGCGACGCGAGAGCAGCGGCGCATCGGGTTTCTTCATCGACGATACTTGCGTCGCGCGCCTCAATGCGGACCTCGTCGAGCCCCTTCGTTGTTTCGTCATTTCCACCGCGCGCGTCTTCGTAACGCACTCGAGCACCTTTTGCGCGAATCGCCGTCGTGGCGTCGTAGACCGACTCTTCGAGTGCGCGCACCGCGGTTTCGCGTTCGGCAGCGCGTGCGTCTTGTCGGCTCCATACTTCGTCGAGCAACTGGGCGCGCGCAAACGTTGTGCGCTTGTCTTCCGAGAACGTAAGCGCGCGGTCTGCAAGGGTTGCTGCGTCTTGAAGAGCGTTGGCCGCAAGAGCCCGCCTTGCGGCTCGTTCCCAGTGATTGGCCGCCGTTGGAAGGTCGCCGCTTAGTTCGAAGTGTTTGGCGACGATTCCGTCGAGCTCGCCTCGCGCTGCGAGCCACGCACCCGCGCGCGCGTGAAGCCGCTTCAACTCTTCCTCACCGAGCGCCGCGTAAGCAACCTCGCGCATGAGCGTATGCTTGAACGACCATTCGCGAGCGCCCGTGAAGCGTGAACGTGCTTGTTCGATGAGAACTTCGGCCGCCGCAAGATCGCGCAGCGAATCGTTTACGTTAGCCACACCGAGCGCTTCAAGTCCTTGATCCCAACCCAATGCGCCGAAAACCGAGAACTTGATCACGGTGTCGCGTTCACGATCGTCTAAGGCGTCGAGGTGCGTCTGCAGGGCGGCTTCTATCGTCGGAGCGATCGCTGAATCGCGACCTTGAGCCGCAAGTCGCGAGAGCTCTTCAGCAAAAAGTGGCGAGCCCGCGGCCTGCGCGGCAATTTGATCGCACGTTTCTTCGAAGCTCGGATCGGTCGCACGACTATTGAGCATCGACCTTACGATGGCCCGCGTTGCGCGCCTGCCGAGGGGGCCAAGCTCGAGCCTTACGTGATCGCGCGATTCGAAGCGGTGCGAGTCTTTTCGCCAGAAGCTTGAACGTGCGGTGAGCAAAATGAACATCCGCTTCCCAGACGCTCGCGCGAGCAAGTGATCAAGCCAAGCGATGCTGTCGGCGTCGGCGCCATGGGCGTCTTCGACCGCGAGCACCAGCGGTTCAGGAGCCCCCAAGAAGAAATCGGTAAGTGCGATCCATAGCGCGTCGCGCATGCCGCGTGTGTGCGCGAGGTCGTGCGAAGGCTCCTGTGCCAAAAGGAGTTCAAGGGACGTGGGCTCCGATGATTCACTTCGTTGACCAAGTAAAGCGCGTCTCGCACTTTCGGGGTAGAGGGCCAACGTGCCCGCGAGAAGCTCGGCTGCGATGCCGAATGGAGGGCTTGTGCCAAAGCTCTCGGCTCGCGCAAGAACGATCTTAGGGCCGCTCGGATGTGCGCCAATCGAGGCGAGTGCCTCGTGGCGAAGGCGCGTTTTGCCCATGCCAGGAGCACCACCGATCGATACGATGACAGGCGTTGAGTCTTCGGCCGATCGTTCGAACGCGGCCATGATTTGAATGAGCTCCGGCTCGCGACCCACGAATGGCGCACCCGCAATGCGGTCTTGGCGTTGCTCACGTGCTGAGCTCACGATGGAGGCGCCGTCAGCGCGCAGCTGCAATTCGAAACCGCTTCTGATCAATTCGGTTGTGGCGGTATCTGCGATCACCTGTCCGCGCTTCGCATCGCGGGAAAGCGCAGCGGCGCGGTCGACTACTTCGCCCTGCGCGCGCGTGCGTTCAAGCTTCGCTCGACCCGTTGCGATGCCGACGGCGGCTGGCATTTGCGCGATCTTGACCGCCACTTCGGTGGCGCGCGTGGCTTCATCGCCTGCGGAGCGTTTGAGCCCAAAGTGCGCGACGATTGCGTCGCCGCCGAGCTCGGTCGCTTCGCCACCGCGCGAGCGAATAGTCGTAAGCAGCCTGGTTCGCGATTCACCTTTTGGAACGTACGTAGCAACGATGGTTGTCACCACGCGTGAGCCTCCGGAGCGGCCCGTCGTCGTATGTGCGGAGAGTGCGCTCGTGCCTCCTGGCGTAAAGCGCGTTCCGGTTTGCGTGACCAGCTCGCCCTCAAGTGCACGCAGGAGGGAAGCCACTTCGGACGCAGACGACGGACGATCCGCAGGAGACGTCGCGAGCATGTCGCCGAGAAGGTCGTCGAGCCCAAGTGGCGCTTCGAACATGGTTTCGCGCAAGCGCGGAGCAGGCGTCGTTGCAAGACGCGCGAGGATCGCAATTGCCGTTGGGCCTAGGTGCGGTGGCCGTCCTGCAACCAGTTCGAAGAGCGTCGCACCGAGCGAATAAATGTCCGAGCGATGATCAATTTCGCCATCGCCGCGCGCTTGCTCGGGCGCCATATATTGCGGCGTTCCGATAATTGCACCTGTACGCGTTACTTTTGCGTCCTGTGCGGAGGCGACTCCAAAGTCGACGAGTGTTGCGCGAAGCGCTCCTTCGGCGTCTGTGTGCAAGAGAATGTTGGATGGCTTTACGTCGCGGTGAACGACGCCGGCTGCGTGCGCCGCCGCGAGAGCATCGGCGACTTGGCCGATGACGCGAACCGCATCAAACATCGAAAGTGGCGAGCGCTTATGACGTACCGAAAGATCTTCGCCCTCGAGCCACTCCATTGCGAGGTACGGCATTCCGTCGTCGGTGTGGCCAAAGTCAACTAACCTGACGATGTGCGGATGAATGAGGCTCGCTAGAATGCGCCCTTCGCGCTGAAAGCGAGCGTCTTCGCCGGGATCGATGCCAGACACCGCTACGACCTTGAGGGCGACGGGCGTGCCACTGACTTGATCGACCGCGCGATACACAATGCCCACGCCGCCACGACCGATCTCACGCTCGATGATGAATCGACCCGCGAACGGGACCTTCGGATCGAGCTGCGCCATGGGAAAGTGAGGGTACGCGGCTCTCGGGTGATGCACGAGAACGGAAATTGTCGCTAGGTTGGCCGGGCCCTAAGCCCAAGTCCAATGAGAAATACCTCGTAGCTGTTCGTTCGCGTGCCCTCAGGACGGATGATCTTTTCTTCTTCGTAACAATCTTTGATCTTTTTTCGCGCGTAGGGAAAGTCTTCACCCATGAAGATCTTGCCGACGAAGTGTCCGCCTGGTTTCGTGACGTTGACGGACACTTCGACCGCGCGCATGAAGAGCTCGTAGCTGCGCGCTTGGTCCTGCATTCGTGTCCCTGAGGTGCTCGGCGCCATGTCGCTCACCACGACGTCGTAGGGAGCAAAGGTCTTCAACGACTCGTTCTCGAGTGACAGTGCATCGCCGAGAATGAATACGCATCCCGGCGGCAAAGAGATCGACATCGGTTTCAAATCGACCGCGAGCAACCGCCCACTCTGTCCGATTTTTTGCGAAATGTACTTCGCCCAGCTTCCGGGACTCGCGCCGAGATCGAGCACGTGTTGGCCGCCCTTCAAAAGGCGCACGCGCCGATCGATTTCTTCGAGCTTGAAGACGCTGCGCGCGGGATACCCCTCTTGCTTTGCCTTTGCGGTGAACGCATCCGGCTTTGCGTACGGGTTGTTTCGGCGGTTCTTCACGGCTCTACAAAAGCACGAAGGCTGCGCTTCTCCGAAGAGAAACACAGCCTTGAATCAAAACGAGGCGACTTAGCGACCGGCCTTCTTCTTCCGAGTCTTGACGGCTTGGCGGATGAATACTTGGCCGTTGCTCGCGCCGGGGATTGCGCCTTCGATGAGCAGCAGGTGCTTCTCTGCGTCGATGCGCGCAATCTTAAGGTTGAGCATGCTGACGAGATCGTCGCCGTATTGACCAGGCATCTTGAGCCCTGGAAGCGTGCGACCTGGCGTCATGTTCGTGCCGATCGAACCACCGTGACGGCGGTACTCGTGGGTGCCGTGCGTTTGCACTTGGCCCGCGAAGCTCCACTTGCGAACAACGCCCGAGAAGCCGCGTCCCCGGGTGCGGCCTTGCGCGTCTACCTTTTGGCCGACTTGAAAGAGCTCGTCGAGTTTGAGCACGCCACCGACTTCGAACTTGTCGGCGAAGGCGGCGTCGCAACGAAGTTC
>JAHFDZ010000047.1 GCA_023248745.1 Myxococcales bacterium
CCAATACGGATCGCACCAACTACTTCGAGACCGTGCCGGCAAATCAGCTTGAGCTGGCGATGTGGCTCGAGAGCGATCGCATGGGGTTCCTTCTTGACCACGCCGACGACAAAACGTTCAAGAGTCAACGCGACGTTGTGAAGAACGGGCGGCGCCAGAACTACGAGAACGCGCCCTACGGACTTGTGAACAAGACCATTGTTGAGCACCTCTATTCCGCCGATCACCCTTACTACCGAACCACGATCGGTACGCCCGAAGATCTCGACGCTGCGACCATCGATGACGTTCGCGCATTTTTCAAAAAGTGGTACGTGCCGAACAACGCAACCCTCACGATTGCGGGCGACATCAAGCTCGATCACGCAAAGGCGCTTGTCGAACGATACTTCGGCGAGATCGCGAAGGGCGAGATCCACGCTCGACGTCCGGTACCCGAGGTCAAGCTCGAGCACGAAGTCAAATTGACGCTCGAGGCTGGCGTTGAGCTCGGCCGCGTGTCGCTCACGTGGCCAACCCCCAAAATGTACGGCGAAGGCGACGCCGATCTCGATCTCGTGTCGCACGTTCTTTCGGGCGGCAAGACGAGCCGTCTGTACAAGGCTCTCGTGTACGACGCCCAGATCGCAACCGATGTGAGCGCGCATCAATCGTCGGCTCAGCTCGGGTCGCGCTTCGATATCGGCATCACGCTCGCCCCTGGAAAGAAGGCGGACGAAGCCGTCAAGTTGGTGGACAGTGAACTGTCGAAACTATTTGCCACAGCGCCAACGGGGGCCGAGGTGACGCGTGCCAAAGTTTCAACGCGAAGTTCGCTCCTGTTCAGTCTCGAGAAGCAGTCGGCCCGTGCCGATATGTTGAACCACTACAACCAGGTCGCAGGACGGCCCGACTACTTTCAAAGTGATCTCGCGCGCTACGAGAAGGTGACCCCCGCTGCGATCAAGGACGCGGCGAAGCGATGGCTCCCGCTCGATAAACGCATCGTGACGGTGGTCGTGCCGACCAAGGGCGCGCCGGTTGCGGGCCGTTTGGTTTCAGGAGGTGACAAGTGAAGCGCGCAATTGTTACATCGATCGTTACGTTTTCACTCGCGGCGTGTGGAGACGCGCCAAAGCCGCTTACCCCCGTGCCGCCATTGACGACAGAAATTCCAAGTCCTGTCGACGCAGCGGCTGTGCCAACAGAGCTTTCGCAAACGCTCAAAGATACAGGCGACTATCGTTCGAGTGCCCCAAAACCGGGAGACGCCGTTGCGTCTAACGCGCCGGTGCCCGAAGTGTTCACGCTCAAGAACGGCATCAAAGTTTATCTTATTGAGCGACATGATCTGCCGATCGTCAGTGTGCGTCTGGTGTCGCGGCACAACGGTGTCGAGTTGGAGTGCCCCGCAAAGGGGGGAGTGTGTCTCGAGAACGCAGTCCCAGGCGCGCGTAGCTTTGCAGCGGCAATGCTCGAGCAGGGAACGAAGAAGTACAACGCGTTGCAATTGAGCGACGCTTTCGAAGCGATCGGCGCGCAGCACGGAACTTGGGCCGATTGGGACAGCATGGGCGTGTTCATCAAGGTGACGCGCGATCAATTAGGTAAAGGTCTTGACCTTCTGGCCGAAGTGGCACTCCGTCCGACGTTTTCAACGTCTGAATTTGATCGTTTGCGCGTCCGTCGTCTCGCGTCTGCGCGTGCCGAAAAGGACAGCCTTCCCGCGATGGCGTCGAACGCGATTGCGCACTCGGTTTTTTCTCACGGTGCGTACCGAAACGCGATCGGTGGTTCACCGATGCAGATTGAAGCGTTGAAAGTGGATCAACTCGCGCAGGCGTATCGCGCCGCAGTTACCCGCGAGAGCGTTGCGTTTTTAGTGGCGGGTGATGTGACCCGACAGGCGATCACGCCGATGCTTGAAGGTGCGTTCGCGACAGTACCGGCTGCGTCGCCAAGGACGCTACCTGATCTGAGCGGAAGCACGCTCAGCAATGGCGCGGGGCGCAAGATCGTCGTTGTGGACAAACCGCAGGCGACTCAATCGTTCGTCGCCCTCGCGCTCGAGGGACCTAACGCGACCACTGCTGATCGCGATGCGCTCGCCCTCATGAACGTGATCCTTGGCGGTAGTTTCTCGAGCCGCGTGAACATGAACCTGCGCGAGAAGCACGCGTACACATACGGTGCGCGTTCGCGGTTCTCGATGCGTCATCAGTCAGGTGTCTTTACCGTTGGCGGCAACATGGTTGCGGACAAGACCGGCGCAGCCGTCGCAGAGTTGCTTACCGAATTCGACAAGATACAGGCCGAGTCGGTCACCGAATCCGAGCTCAATGACGCGCGCGAATCGATCCTCATGGCGCTCCCCGGTCGGATGGAGAGCGTGATGGAGCTAGGCAGCATGGCGGCCGATTTGTTCATCTATGGTTACAAAGAAGACGAACTCCGTACGCTGCCCGATCGCCTCTCGAAGGTGACCATTGCCGATGTTGAGCGTGTCGCAAAGCGCCACTTAGACCACGCCGTTTATGTCGTTATCGTTGGCGATAAAGCCAAAGTACTTCCACAGCTTCAAGCGGTGAAGGGGCCGAAGGGCGAAACGCTGCCCGTCACCGAGCTCGACCCTTGGGGGGAGCCAGTTAGGGAGAACGTCAAGTGACGGAGCTTTACGCACTTTCGGTGGCCGAACTTTCGGCCACACTCGATCGTGGCGAGACGTCGTCAGCCGCGATCGTCGATGCGCTTCTCTCACGCATCGATAGCCACAACGGACGCATTTTGGCGCTGTGTCAGGTGTTTCATGAGTCGGCACGCACGCGCGCCAAAGCCCTCGACGAGGAGCGTAAGGCCGGCAACGTGCGGAGCGCGCTGCACGGCATTCCTGTGAGCGTGAAGGAGTGCTTCGACATTGCAGGCGAGGCAACCACCATTGGCCTCCAGAGCTGGCGGAACAGGCGCGCGAAAAATAGCGCAGCGATGGTTACATTGCTCGAAGAGGCCGGCGCGATCGTGATCGGTCGCGGCAACCTCTCGCAGACCATGCTGTATCCCGAGGCGCGCAACCCCGTGTATGGCCAAACGCTCAATCCATGGAGTGCCGAGCATTCACCTGGCGGCTCATCGGGGGGTGACGCTGCGGCGGTCGCAGCTGGCTTTGTTCCACTCGCGGTGGGAACCGATATAGGCGGCTCCATACGCGTTCCAGCTCATTTTTGCGGCATCGCAGGCATCAAGCCGACCCTCGACCGCTTGCCGGCTCGCGGCCAGCGAACGGTCCTTGCCGGTCAAGAAGCCATTCGAAGTCAGAGCGGTCCGATGGCAAGAACGGTCGACGATCTTGATCTATTCTTCGGCGCGCTTTCAACCGCACGCGCAACAGAGCTTGATGGTCGCACGCCCCCACTACCTTGGAAGACGCATCGCGATCAAAAGCTCGATGGCGTTCGCGTGGGGATGTTCACCTACGATGGGACTTTCAAGGTCTCAGATGCGATCGCGAGGGCGGTCGCACGTGCGGGCGATGCGCTTCGAGGGAATGGCGTCACGATCGTTCCTTTCGAACCGCCCGAGGTCGCGAAGTTGATTGATTCCTACATGGCGGCCGTGAGCGCAGACGGGGGCCTTACGTTGCTCGCGTCGATTGATGACAATGACATGATCGATCCCGTGCTTCGGCCACTCGTGCGGCTCGTGAAATTGCCAGCGCTTGCGCGGCGCGCGCTGCGTCGAGGGCTCTATGCTGCCGGCGAAGTGCGTACTGCGCGCGTCGTTGCATCGCTCGGCGAAAAGACCGTCGCACGGTTGTGGGAGCTCACCGACGAAATACGACAGTATCGGTTTCGTTTGCTCGACGCGATGGCGCAGGCGCAACTCGATGCGCTCCTGTGCCCTGTATTTCCAACGCCAGCGTTTGGTCACGAGGGAGCCGATGGGTTCGCTTCGGCGTTGAGTTACGCGATGATTTTCAACGCGACGCAACTCCCGGCAGGCTCTGTGCCGGTAACGCGCGTTCGTGCAAGTGAGCTGCGTCGCACCACTCCCACCGATCGGCTCGATAAGCATGCAGTGAGCATCGATGCAAACAGCGTGGCGTTGCCCGTAGGGGTGCAAGTTGCGGGCAAACCTTGGCAAGAGAGTCTCGTGCTTGCGCTCATGGCAGCGATCGAAACGAGCTGTCGCGCCGATCACGAGTTTCCGTTTACGCCGGTCGTTCTGTAAGCGCAGCCTCGTGGTACCCTCGCGCGCGTATGTCGGCTCGACCACTCCCACAGCGTCTTTTCGATCTTGGCCGCGCGCTTGACGCGAAATTTCTTGGCAAGGAAGAAACGATTCGCCTGCTGCTGGTCGCCGTACTCGCTGGCGAACACGCGGTCCTCATTGGCCCTCCCGGCACGGCAAAAAGCGCACTCTTGCGCGCATTCGCACAGTCGTTGCAGGCGCAGTACTTCGAGTACCTGCTCACGCGCTTCACCGAGCCAAACGAGATCTTCGGTCCTGTCGACATCGCAGAGTTTCGTCAAGGACGCTACGTTCGGCGCACAGAAAGCATGTTGCCCGAGGCCGAGATTGTCTTTCTCGACGAAGTCTTCAAGAGCAACTCGGCCATTCTCAATGCACTGCTCACATTGCTCAACGAGCGTCGCTACACAAGTGGTGGCAAGGCTTACAAGTGCCCGCTGATTAGCGCGTTCGGCGCTTCAAACGAGGTTCCCGCGGACGAGAGCCTCACAGCCGTATTTGATCGGTTCTTGTTGCGAATTCGAAGCGAGAACCTCGATGCCTACCATTTCCAGGAATTGCTCACGCGTGGCTTCGCGCAAGAAGTGCGCGTCATGGTCGACGCACCGCCACCGGCTCCTTTGACAACCGCGGCCGAGATTGGTCAGGCGCGCAAATGGCTCGCCCAAAATGCAAAGTTTAGTGATGCGTTCTACGCAGAATACAAGAGCCTCATCTTTCAGATCCGCGCAGAAGGCGTGACCGTTTCTGATCGTCGAGTCGTCAAGATGCTTAAGCTCTTTGCGGCGAGTGCATTTTTGGATGGTCGAACCGAACCTGACGCAAGCGACTTGTTCATCCTAAAGCACATTTGGAACAATCAGGATCAAGCGGCGATTCTCGAGTCGCTCGTCAATCCTGTGCTCGAGTCGTACTATCGTGAAAGGCCCGATCGCAAGCGAGTGGGTTCGGTTGGCGTCGGCATCGAAGCGCTCGCGGCAGAGATCGATCGCGTCCGCCAGGTGCTCACCGGCGGCGCTTCACTCAGCGACGTGCAGATGTTCACGCAGTTGAAGGTTCTGCGCGAAATCAAGGCATCGCTCTCGGTTTCACCCGAGCCGCGCGCCGGGGAGTTAGTTAAGAGAATTGACCAATTGCTCGAGGCCGCCTTCAGGAGCGGTCGTTTTGCGCAGCTTTGATCGCCCATGACGCGTATCTGCGCCCTTGATACTTCCAGCCCGATTGGTACATTCGCTCTCGCGGAAGTTTCTGACCGCGAGGTTCGCGTCGTCCTGGAGCGTGAGCAGCGCGTGTCGAATGCGCACGGGGAGTCCATTTTGCCACTCATCGACGATGCGTGTCGCGAGCTTGCGTGGAGTCCGCGGTCGATCGGTAGATTCATCGTGGGCATTGGTCCGGGCTCATTTACCGGAACGCGCATCGCGACGTCCCTGGTCAAAGGCATCGTGATGGCGACAGGGGCCGAGGTTGCTCCCGTGACCTCGTTTGAGGTGCTCTCGATTGGAGAGTCGTGCGCGATCACATTTGTCGACGCCATGAAAGGTGATCGATACGTGCAAACGTGGCGAGAAGGGCAATCGAGTGAACCGTTGTACCTTCCGGCGATTGCGATCGAAAAGTGGCTGCGCGCGGAGATGGCGATCCTAGGCCCTTCTGTTGCCCTCGTGGGGGATGTGCCAGAGTTCGTTGACCTCTCTGCACGCGTCGTGCGTCGGTCATTTGTGCGCGCCAATGAAATGATCGCTATCGGGTTACAAAAGGCTTCGTCAAGCGTGATCGAGCCGCTTTATGTGCGATCGGCCGATATTCACATGAAGCCAGTGTGAGCGGCCTACTGAGGCACGCGACGGCTGGCGCTCGAGTACAAAAACTTGGCGCGATGTTCAATTACGCTAGGCGCCTCTTGCAGGCTCTTTCGCGTTCTCATGTACACGACCCGCTTCTTTCTTCTCGTTGGTAATCGTTCATGTACTTGACGAGCGATGGCCGAAGCGCGTTCTTTGCCGTCCGTCACGCGATCACCCACAATGCTGCGGGTTCATCAGGTTAGCGAGGGGAAATGCGCACACCACGACTGAAAATTTGTCTTACTTCGTTGTTGGTCAGTTCCGCCCTCGTGGGATGCGCGTCGTCTGGTGGTACGGCCGACGCGACGGTTCCCGATGACACGGGCGCCGCAAGTGACGGCGGCGTGGGTGACGGGCCGATCGTCACCGACGCAGCCGCTGCGCAGATGAAGCTCTTCTTCAACGCCGAGATCACGGGGCCTACGCCAGATAAGACGCAGATCAACATCCGAAGCGCCAGTACGACCGATGGCTTTCACTTCACCCTTGATCCACAAACGTGGATCACTTCGTACGCACTCTCGGATCCTGTTGAATATCGGATGAAGAGTGGCAAGTGGATCATCGCAGGGTTTCACGAAGGCGAGGGCATTCGCGTAGCCGTTCACGATCAGACGCCCGACTTTACGAGCGCAACCTTCACCGTTGCCGTGGTGAAGGGGCAAGTGCCAAGCATCCTCGAATTCGACGATGGTATTCGCCTCTATTACTTCGGCGATCTCGGCATCCAGAGCGCGTTCTCAAAGGACGGCGTGACGTGGACGCTCGAGCCGGGCGCGCGGGTTGCTACGCCTTCCGGATCAAATTTGTTCCTCATCGCAGACCCCGCTCCAGCAAGGCGAAAGGACGGGACCATCGTCATGTACTTCAAGGCCGCCACTTTGCCCCGAGATGGAGGCGACTCGCCATACGATCACATGATCTATCGCGCGACGAGCAAAGACGGTCTCACGTTCACGCACGAGAACAAGTTGCTCGTTAATCATGCCGGCATTCCGCAGGCTTTCACCAATGCCGCAGGACACGTAGGTGTCTACTTTCTCGACTTCAGCAAGTTCCCTGGCACGAAAGAGAACATCGCGGCGATGTATGAGCAGGATGACTACTCGCTCACGCCTCCTGCTCCGATCGTATTTGAGACGCCGCTACCCGACAGAGCTTGGGCAGACGACCCGTGTCCGGTCCTCGTTCCATAAAGCGCGTTCGTCCCCCTTTGCGGCCGATTTTTCCAGATGGTCAAGCGCATTGCTTTATTCTTGCCGGTATGGCGGACCACACGACCCTCCGTTACATGAACGAGTTCGCGTGCATCGCTGACAAGTGTTCCGACACATGCTGCGCGGGTTGGCGCGTGCTTGTCGAAGAGAGTCACTATCACCGATTTGCGGCAAACCTTCGCGAAGAAGGCAAGAATCCTGACGATTATATGAAGCGGCTCGGTCCCAACAATTCTGGGAGCTTCGCCTCGGTTCGTCATGATGAGCGCGGGGGTTGCATGTTTCTCGCTCCCGAAGGCCTTTGCTCGATTCACAGCAAGGACGGAGAAAAGGCGCTCCCGCAAGTTTGCCAAACCTATCCGCGCAAGTACCTCGTGGTGGGTCAGCGCATCGAAGCCGCAGGCATGCTGTCGTGTCCCGAGGTTGCGCGCCTTGCTGTCTTGAGTGATGACCTCGTCCTTCCAACGACGTATCGCCCTGCGCTGACCGACAAGCAGCGCGCGCGCATTCTCGCGAAGCCAAAGACCCCAGAGAGTGCGCACTTTGAACTGATTCGAAGCTTCGGACTCGAGCTGCTTCTCACTCCACGGATGACGGGGCCAAAACTATTCATACTCGGTTACTTTGCTCACAAGTTGGAGGAGCTCGTTGCCGGAAGGCCTTCGATTTCGGCGGTCGAAGTCACGCGGTTGATCAAGCAATTTCAGCAAGCTGACTACCAAGATGGCCTCGAAGAGCAGTTCGACATTGTCTACCAAGAGCCAGGGAAGCCGATTGGCATGTCGATCTTGCAATCGATGATCGCGAACTCGTTTCAAATCGCGCCCACAAAGCGCATCGCGCTCAACGCAGAGCGCGCGTGGACGAGCTACGGCGTAACCGAGAAATTCGTCATCGGTGATGGCAAAGAAGTGAGGCCGGTCACACTGAAACTCGACTTCATCAAGTTGTGGGAAACCTATCAAGAGCGACGAGCGCGGATCGAGGCGTCATTTGTAGTTGAGCTTGATCTCTATTGCCGCAACCTCGTGATTCACAATTGGCTCACGCAACCGTTTACTGAATACCCATCGATTCTCGACTACCTCGAGCGCTCGGTTCTCATCGAATGTGGTCTCGTGAAGTTCTTCGTGACCGGGCAGCAATCGGTGGTTGAAGGAAACCTCACACTCGAGACCTTCCAAAGTGCATTCGTGGATGCCACGGTGAACTACCATCGACTCATCGGTCACTCAGCGCGCCGCGATGAAATCGTCGAGGCTTCGATGCCTCCGTACGAGACCCGCGGCTTTGCGCGCCTCGCTTCGCTCTACGTGATTTGAGCGCACCCGCGAATTAGAAATTCTCAATCCGCCAAACGCCGTGTTCGCGTTTGAAGAGCAGCGTGCCGCCTTCGTAAGGCAACGCCGCGCTTTCTCCGGTCTCCTCGATCTTTTCGGTGAGCAAGGCTTGTTTCAAGTTGACCTGTAACCGCGCGACCGACGGATGGTCCGGACCTTGTTCCCACTGTTCCTTGAGGCGCGCTGCATCGAGGCCCGTGCGGATGGTATCGGGGACGAACTTGAGGAGGACATCATATCGCTTGCGCTCGAGTGCACGCAGGAAGCTCTCGGCGGCTCTTCGCGGTGTTTCCTGGCTGTACAAGTCGACAGCGCTCGAATCGATGTGCCACGCACCCTTCTCGAACACGAGAAGCAGCGTCTCGCCTTTTGTATTTGTAACCTTCGCAGTTACGGTTGTGCTCGTCGGAGGCCGCTGAAGCGATTTGGCAAGGTCTGCAACTTCTTCAGGCATCTGGCTTGCAAGCTTCGCAAATGCCGCGCGGCTCAGATCCCGCCGCGCTTCATCGCTGAGCATCGCATACGCGTCATCGATGCGTCCGTCGCGCAAGGCATGGGCATAGTTGCTCAGCGCAACGGCTGGGTCGGTTGACCCTTTGCCGGCCGCACAGCCATTGGCCACGGCGAAACTCATGGGTATGACAAGCATTTGCAACGTCGCGCGAAAGTCCATGCCGGCGGCACTGTATCACGAGCACGGGGCAGGCGACTTCGGTCAAAACGCGCGCTCAAGAGCATTCTTTTCGACCTTGCCGTGACGCGCGTATCCTTCGTTTATGAGCGAACCTAAGAGCACCGGCGAGATTGAGCTGCTTCCTCTCTTGCCGTTGCGCAATAGCGTGGTCTTTCCCGCAAGCGTCGTACCGATCAATGTGGGGCGCGCGCGCAGCGTAAGACTTGTCGAAGAGCTGCTCGGGCAGGAAAAGGCGATCGTCGGCATCGTGAGCCAGCGAAATTCTGAGATGGAGGAGCCTCGGTTCGAAGACCTCTTCGCGATTGGAACCCTCGCACGCGTCGTAAAGGTGATTCGCCTTGGGCCTGCGAACTACTCCGTCGTGCTTCACGGTCTCGGTCGCTTTTCGCTCGAGTCGCCGGCGTCGCTCGAGCCCTACATGAAAGCGAACATTCGGCGCATCCAGGATGAAGGGCAGCGCGACGTTGAGCTCGATGCGCTGGTGGCGAGCTTGCGCGAAGGTACGCGCCAGCTGCTTGAGCGCATTCCAAACTTGCCGCGAGAGACAGCGGGTGTTCTCGATAACGTGCGTGAGCCGGGCCCACTTGCGGATCTCATCGCCTCAAACCTGACAACCGAGCAGGCTGCCGTGGGTGAGAAGCAACAGGTGCTCGAAACGCTCGATCTGAGGTTGCGCGTCAAGTTGGTGCTCACGCTTGTCAATCGTCAGCTCGATCGCTTCCGAGTAAAGCAAGAAGTCACCGCGATGGTTGCCGATGAAGGGCAACGTCAGCGCGAAGAAATCTTGCGCCAGCAGCTCAAGAACATTCGAGCCGAACTCGGCGAAGAAGGTGAAGAGGACGAGATAGAAGAGTTGCGCGATCGTGTTCGCCGAGCGCATCCACCGGATGAAGTGCTCAAGGCCGCGCGCAAACAACTCGCCCGCATGGTCAACATGCAAGCGCAGTCCGCCGAATACAACGTTACGCGGACGTACGTTGAGTGGCTCGCCGACATGCCGTGGAGCTTGGTTACTACCGACACCATCGACGTTGAGAGCACGCGGCGGTGTCTCGACGAAGATCACTTCGGTCTCGAAAAGGTCAAGAAGCGGATCATTGAGTACATGGCGGTCCGTAAATTGCGCGCCGACAAGAAGGGGCCGATCCTTTTGTTCGTGGGACCACCAGGCGTCGGCAAAACGTCGCTCGGTCGATCGATCGCGCGCGCGATGGGTCGCAGATATCACCGCATCGCGCTCGGAGGTGTTCGCGACGAGGCCGAAATTCGTGGGCACCGACGCACGTACGTCGGTGCGTTGCCTGGGCGCATCGTTCAGGGGATGAAGAAGGTTGGCGTTAAGAATCCGGTGATTGTACTCGACGAGATCGACAAGCTTGGCGCCGACTCACACGGAGATCCTTCGGCAGCGCTGCTCGAGGTTTTAGACCCAGAGCAAAATGCAACCTTCCAAGATCACTATTTGGATCTTCCATTCGATCTTTCGCAAGTTACATTTCTCGCAACGGCAAATAACCCCGACACGATTCCACACGCTCTTTGGGATCGCATGGAGGTGATCGACGTGTCCGGCTATACGCGTGCCGAAAAGAAGTCGATCGCGCGAGAGTTTCTCTGTCCAAAGCAGCTTTCATCGCACGGTCTCACGCCCGATCGACTCGAGTTTCTCGATGAAGGGCTCGAGACCTTAATCGAGAGCTACACGCGTGAAGCAGGAGTGCGCGGTCTCGAACGCGAGATAGGTTCCGTGTGCCGAAACGTTGCGATGCGACTGGCCGAAGGAGAGGCCGATATCTCAGAGAAGACGACCGTGGCGTTCGTCGAGAAGGTGCTTGGCGCTCCAAGGTATATGCCTGATCTTGCGGAGCGAACGAGCCATGCCGGTGTTGCGACGGGTCTTGCGTGGACACCTTCGGGAGGCGACATCCTCTTTATCGAAGCGACGCAAATGTCAGGGAAGGGCGAGGTCAAAGTGACCGGCAATCTCAAGAACGTCATGAGCGAAAGCGCTGCTGCCGCAATGAGCTTCGTGCGCTCGCACGCAAAGGAGCTGGGTCTCGATCCCGAGTTTCTCAAAACAACCGACATGCACCTTCACGTGCCAAAGGGCGGAACGCCCAAGGATGGACCGAGCGCAGGCATCACGATGTTCTCTGCAATCGCGTCGCAGCTTCTTAAGGCGCCCATCAAACGTGATGTAGCGATGACCGGCGAGATTACCCTTCGTGGCGCCGTTTTGCCGGTGGGCGGCATCAAGGAGAAGTTGCTTGCGGCGCATCGCGCTGGCATCAAAGAAATCGTCATGCCGAAGCGGAACGAACACAGTCTCGACGACGTACCCCATGACATCCTCGCGCAGCTCAAGGTGCACTTAGTCAGTCGCGTTGACGAAGTGCTCCCGCTCGTTCTCGAGCCGCCCGGCGATCTATCGCCCAACTCTGACGCCGCAGAGTTGTGATTCGCTCGCTGTTCACTTTTGCCCGATCGCGCGGGGTGCTGCTCTCGCTTGCGAGTGTGGCCTTTGTCGCGATTGGGTTTCTCCCGCTTTTCGGCGGACCCGGTTACGAATTTGCGCTCGGTGCAGGCCTGCTTGTTTCGCCAATGGTCGCGGTGAGCACGGCTTGGCATTCCGCGCGCGGCGGTGAAACGTGGTTTCATAAGAGCGTTGACGGTATTCGTGCGGCGGCCCTTGTTTCGTTGCTTTGCGTCGTGCTGACACTCGCTCACGGATTGCGCGTGGGTATGTGCGATGCGTATGGTGGCCTTCGTGACGTGGCGCTCGGGCCGTTGAGCGGATTCTTTATGGCGGCGGTCGGCGGCAGCTCCGTTGGCGTTGCTGTTGTGAACACGAAGCGACCGCGGCTGTGGGGAGTGCTGCTCGCCGTTGCGATGATTCTCACGAGCATTGGATTGTCCCTTGCGCGGTTCATCACGTCGCCGGTCATTTTCTCGTTCGACACTTTTGTGGGTTACTTCTCGGGAACGCTCTACGACACGGTGATCGACACAGGGTCAAGTTGGTTGACTTTTCGCGCGGGCTCGCTTGCTACGGCCATTGCCATTCTGTCGTTCGCTTTCTGGAGAAAGGAACGCCGCCGGTCCGCCCTATGGGTCTCTCTGGTTAGCGCGATTGTGAGCTTGGCCATCACGCTCAGTGGACCCAAACTGGGGCACTTTCAAACAACCGCGACGATCCGATCCGAACTCGCTGGCTTTGCACAAGGACGTCGCTGCGACGTCGTCTATCCAGCGGGCACAAGGCCCGATCGCGTTGACCTTCTTGTTCGCGATTGCGATGAAGAGGTCTTTGCGGTCGAAGAAAAGTTTGGCGCCAAAGGTCCCGATCGATTGACGGCCTTCTTCTTCGTCGACACGGCGCAAAAGAAGCGCCTCATGGGTGCCGCCGATACGTACATCGCGAAGCCGTGGCGTCGCGAGGTGTACTTGCAACTGAACGACTATCCGCATCCCGTTCTTGGTCACGAGATCGCGCACGTGGTCGCCGGTGCGTATGCGCCAGGCCCGTTTCACGTGGCCGGCAAGCTCGGGGGCGCGTTGTCAAATCCTGGCCTCATCGAGGGAATGGCCGTCGCAGGGTCGCCTGACGACGAAGAGCTCACCGACGAGCAGTGGGCGAAAGCGATGCTCGATCTCAACATCTTGCCAAAGATGGCGTCGATCTTTTCGATGTCATTTTTGGGGCAAAATTCCTCAAAGGCGTACACGCTTGCCGGCGCATTCGTGTCGTGGTCGATGCGCACGTTTGGAAAAGACAAAGTACGCGCTTGGTACGGCGGGGCCGACTTTGAGAAGCTCACTGGCAAGAGTTGGGATGCGCTCGACGCTTCCTTTCGCGAGCACGTGAAGTCACTGAAGGTTGCGCCTGCTGCGATGTCTCTCGCGAAGTCGAAGTTCGATCGACCGAGCGTTTTTGGTCGAACTTGTCCACATGTTGTCGACGCAATCCGGCGCGAAGCTGACCAATGCCGCGATAAGTACGATCTCGAAAGGGCAGACAGTCTCTACGCGAAGGCGCTTGCGCTCGACCCTCACGACGTTGCTTCTGAGTTGTCGCGATCGTCGATCCATTTGCGCTTTAGGAATCGCGAGCTCGGCATGAGCGAACTCTCGCGCGTCTCGACGCGAGATCGAGTGCTTCCCATTTGGAACGAGCGCGCCAAAGATGCCATCGCCGATGCGGCGGCCCGCAGTGGTGAGGGCGAGAGAGCAAGCGCACTCTACAAAGCGCTTGGTGAAGGTACGGTCGACGAAGACCTCGGGCGAACGTACGAAGTGAAGGCCGAACTTGCGGCAACCGCCGAGGGGCGAGAAGTTTTGCAACTTCTCTTGATCGGTTTTGAACGACGATATCCAGAGCCGCAGCTGGGAGCTTTGGGTGTCGCACGCTTGGCTGAACGCGGTTCGTCATTGGGCCGGTACTTGCTCATCCGACAGCTTGTTTTGCACGGCCTTTACGGGGATGCGCTTGCTGTCGAAGTTAAGTCAAGTGAGTTAACTATTCGTGTTCAGCGAGAGCTTGTGCGGCTAACCGCCGTCGCGGGCTGTGCGGCTCGCAACGCCGCGGCGATCGATCGAGCAAGAGCACTTCTTGTTGACCCTGCTGGACCGTTTGCAAAGAGTGCGGGTGGAAGGCGAGAGTCGCTCGAGAGCCTGCTTTCGCGTTGTGGAAAGTGACTATCTCGCAACGGATCACTTCGTGGTTATTTTCGCATCAAAGTAGGGCGCTAAATATCGAATGAGCAGTTCCTTGGCCTCGCGAATGATGACGTCCGAAAGCTATGGGTTCGACGTCGTAGGCGAGCCTCATGATCGCATTGACCACCTCGACGAGCATGCGCGCAATAGCCAGTCGGTCTTTTGACGCGATCTTTCCATGTGCGAGGAGGATCACCACACGATCGGCGAAGATTCGACCCTGATCGTTTTCTCCCCGAAAACAGTGCAGATCGTCCGAAGCTCGCTTACTTCCCCTTCGGCGCAGGGCCACGCGTTTGCATCGGTAACGCGTTTGCCATGATGGAGGCGCAGCTCATCATCACCACGATAGTTCAACGCTTTCGGTTTGAACGTGCTTCGTTCGAGCCCGTGGTGCCGGCTCCGAGCATCACGCTTCGTCCTGATCGCGAAGTGAGACTGCGGTTTCATCGTCGTGGTGACGCAAGATAGGGAGCGCGCAAGTTGTCCTGAGAGGTGTAGAGAAGGGCATATTCTGCACATGCAGTTACGTTTTGCAGCGGTTGTCGCAGCGTTCGTTTGCGTAAGCAGCGCGCGCGCAGAGAGCATCTATCGCCACGATCCGCTCTCGCCCGTGCGGCTCAACGCCCTTGAGGCCGACCTAGGATTGGCGATCGCCGGTGGGGCCTACGAACGTCTTGTGCATCACCAGTTGTCGATTCGGGCGGCGCTCCAGATCACCAAACCTTGGTACGCGCCTGGCAATGCCGAGGGAGGAAGCGTTGAGCTTCGGCCATTTTGGCTTCCAAGTCACAATAGTATCTTTGGGTGGTACATTTCACCGTTTGGGCGTGTTGCGGGCCTGCGTGCGTCCGTGGCCGATGAGCCAAAGACAATTTTCGCGGGTTGGACGGCCGGAATCACTGCTGGTTACGGCTTTCAATTATGGGATCGATGGCTGTTACGTATTGGTGCTGGTGCGCAATACTTCGCCTACGACGTTCAAACGTCAAAAGGCACCGCAGGCCTTCGCGGTTTTATGCCCGATGTCGACCTGATCGTTGGGTACATGTTCTAACTTTTTCTAAGTATCGTCGGAACCTGTAATGGCCTCCGTCGTTTAACAGCGCATGAACACGATCGTGGCGGGGCATGTTGGCTGCGCATACGCTTAGGCGAGAGATGGGCAACGTAACTTCCCTCGAACGCCCCATGCTCGAGCGTTGCGTGAAGCAAGATCCGGAGGCTTTTCGATGGTTTGTGGGCCGATACCAACGAGCTGTATTTTCGTTGCTTGGGCGCATGCTTGGCGCAGCGGCACCGGTTGAAGACCTCGCGCAAGAGGTTTTCCTTCGGGCTTACCGCGGTTTCGGATCTTTTGATCCCACAACGAACGCGATCACTTGGCTTCTGACCATTGCGACCCGTCTTGCGCTTGACGAACGCAAGCGCCGAAAGCTCTCGCTCGCACCGATCGAAGATGCCGATCGGGTGCCAGGAAGCGACAAATGGAAAAACCGCGAGCTTGGTCTCGCGATTGAAGAAGCGGCCAACGCGCTCTCGGATGATCAACGCGCAGCGTTCGTCCTGCTTGAATTTCACGGCTTGTCGATCGCGGAGATCAGTCAAATTGTGGGCGCGCCCGAAAATACCGTCAAGACGCGGATCTTTCGCGCGAAGGAACACATGAGGGAGGCGCTTTCAGCGTTTGCTCCAGGGAGTGCGTCATGAAGGAGCCATGGGCCGATTGGAAAGTTCCTGAACCGTCAGCCAACTTTACCGATAAGGTGATGGGTGCGGTTGCACCTGAGAAACCTCGCGCTCGGTCGTGGCGTATCGGGGCCTCTTTGGCCTCGCTTGCCGCAGCCGCGGCCCTAGTCGGTGTCTTGGCATCGCAAAAGTCAACGTCGGGCACCATCGCGGCTGACGTACGCAAAGAAGTGCAGTTGTCATCGCACGTCGTCGCAGTTCTCGAACCGGGTGCGTCGCTCTCTTGGAATGGTGCGCACATCGATCAGCGCGCTGGCGACGTGTTTTATCGCGTCGACAAGGGCACTCCGCTTGAAGTGGAGACGACGCTTGGAAAAGTAACTGTCGGAGGTACGTGCTTTCGAGTGCGTCTCGATTCCGAAGAAGCAAAAAAGGGTGGAGAGATGAAGTACGCATCACAAGCCGCGAGTCTCGCGGTCGGCATCGCGGTGACGGCCATTGTGTATGAAGGTCGTGTTGCGCTCGCATCGAAGAACGGCAAGAAAATTGACCTTCTTGCGGGCGAAGGCGCCCGAGTTAATGGCGCGGGTGACATTGATCGCGTCACCGATGGAAATGGTGCGAAGGCTTCGCGCGATCCATCTCTCACGCCGGGCTCACCAGGGTTCGATTGGGGCAAAGCCGTCGCTGGCTATCAAAAAGAGCTGGCGGAAGTTGAAGAGAAGCAGGCCGAGGTGGAGCGCGAACTCGCTGAGGCGAAGAAGGCTCTTCTGAAAGCGGGCGGTGATGCGGGTAAGGGCGATCGACCTGAGTACGATCTCTCGCAGGACGATTGGCGCGAGATGCGCGAAAAGGGACAAGTGAAATTCCAGGTGCCATGCGATCGCAAGGGCTGGAAGCCTTCGGCGAGCGATCTTGCGAAGCTCGCGCTCGCGCCCGAGGACGGCGACGCAGTTGCGCAGGCCTATTCACGTAGCAAGGATCGCCTTTGGAGCACAATTGGGCCGCTCTGCACCAAGGCGATTGGTAGCGCGTCTGCCGCGGAGATCTTGGGTTCCGACGCGTGTACGCACCTGATTTTGAATCAAGAGAGCAGGCAAAGTGCGAGTGACACGTTTGACCTTGTCGCGCGCATTCGGGCAGGCGAGGTAAGCGAGCCCGCCGGTCAAGAGCGAGAGCGACTCAATCCGCTTGCGCAAACGTTTTTGGCTTTGACCGGCGAGAGCAAAGCGTTCGAGCGCGATCTCGCGGACAAGTTTGGTGCGGATGAGGCCCATCGCCTCGCTTTCGATAAGAATTTGTGCATGGGCAAGAGCACGTTTGGCGGGGCCCGCCCCGAGAAGTGATGCGTGGCATGTGACAATCACGAATCGGCTTCACGGCCGTTGCGTTTCGTTCGTAGCCACTACGCCAGAAATACTTGGTCTCCCGTGGCTCCTTGAGTAACCTCGGCTCGCGTAATTCGTGGGTCTTTTGCCGAGGAGTCGACATGCGTCGTTTCGAGAGCGTTTGGGGAACAAGAGCTACAAGGGCGGTAAGCTGCGCACTCATAGCGTCGATCGTGAGCACGGGATTCGTTCCTGTAGCAATCGCAGCCCCCGCGGCGCCTGCCTCTGATGGGCACAGCGAAAAGAAGGCGCCAACCCCGAAAGAGCTGGCCGATGCCAAGAAGCACTTCGGGGAAGGCGAGAAGGCCTTTGCGAAAGGCGAATTCAACGAAGCACTCGAGCACTTCAAGGCTGCCGAGGCGGTAAGGCCGGCGCCGCAAACGACCCGCTACATCGCGCTTTGCCTGGATCGCCTCGGAAATTTCCGTGAGTCGGCGATCGCGTTTGAGCACTTTCTTAGTGAAGCGCATACGCTCAAGAAGCCGACGAAGAATCTCCCGAAACAGATCGAAGAAGCCGAAGAGCGACTCGCCGAGCAGAAGAAGATACCCGCGAAGCTGCACATTTCGGCGACTCCCGAGGGAACCGTCTTCAAACTTGACGATCAAGCTGCGGAAGCAAAAGTGCCCGCCGATGTCGAGGTCAAGCCAGGCAAGCACGTGGTTCACTTCGAGGCGCCCGACCACGAACCGAAGTCCGTTGATGTTGAGGCGTCGTTCGCCGAATCAAAGGACGTGAGCGCTGTGCTCGAGAAGAAGCCTGAGCCGCCGCCGCCGCCCCCAGTGGTCGTCAAACCCGAGCCGCCACCCGCGCCGCCGCCGCCGCCCCCAGAGCCTCGGAGCAAGATTCCGGCCTATGTAACCGGTGGTCTCGCACTCGCGAGCGTTGGCGTCGGGACTGCGTTCGGAATTCTCGCGCTGAAGGACAAGAGCGACTTCGACAAGAACCTGAACAATCCAACGTTGGCGGAAGAAATTGCCAACCGCGGCGATAATCGTGCGCTTGTCGCCGACATGGCGTTTGCTGCGGCGCTGACGCTTGGTGTGACGAGTATCGTGCTCTTTCTCACCAAGGACGAGACCGTCGTCGAGTCAAAAACTGGCCGCGCCCACACGACAAAGAAGGTCGCAAAAAAGATCCCCGTGATTGTGCCAATCGCGACGCCAAACGGCGGTGGTGCGGGCGCAATGTTTCAGTTTTGAGGAGCGATGAGAGCCATGCGAAAAAGTATACTTCCATTGATCGCTTTTGCCGCACTCGCGGCAGGTTGCTCGCTTCTCGTCGACATTGATCGAAGCAAAATTGTTGACGCCGTCGACGGTGCCACCGCTTCCGACGGCGCGACTCCGATCGACACAGGCAAGCCCGTAACAGATGCCGGAGCCGACGCCCTGCCAGACGCCCTGCCAGACGCAACGCCAGACGCCGCGCCCGATGTCGTTGTCTTCGATGCCGCGCCCGACGTCGTTTCTGTTGCTGATGCCGCGCCTGATGCTGTCGCCGACGCTGACGCAGTAGCTGACGCCGCCTCTGATGCCGCGCCCGCTGACGCGCCCGCTGACGTAGCAGCCGACGCCGCTGCCGACTAGGCCAGCGCCGCCGCTACTTTTTCGACGTCGGCCGGCACGACAATCGGCCGATTTGCTTTGTGCGCAGGCACAGCAAGTGAGCCTTCGTGGTAGCCAAGTTTGAACTCGGTGAACTTAAGTCCGCTTGCCGTCGAGATGACGACGACGCGCTCATCACGCGAAATTGTACCGCGTTCGATCAATTTGAACATGCACGCTAGCGCCACTCCCGTGTGCGGGCAGGTGCAGAGCCCTGTGCGATCGGCGCGGGCCGCGGCGTCGGCGAGTTCTTCTTCGCTCGCTTGTTCGACTACGCCATTCATGGCCTTAAGGGCAGCAATCGCGCGCGGCGCACTCACGGGGTTGCCAATTTGAATCGCGCTCGCGAGGCTCTTTTTTGCCGCAACGGCGGTTACATTTTCGCGCCCTTCAACATAAGCGCGGTACATTGGGTTCGCGTTCTCGGCTTGTGCGACGCATAGGCGAGGCATCCGCGAAGTGAGGCCAAGGTCGCGCATCATGCGAAAGCCTGCGTGCAGAGCAGCTGCGTTGCCAAGATTGCCACTTGGCAAGATGATCCAGTCGGGTGGATTCCAATCGAGCTGTTGGGTCACTTCGATGGCGACCGTCTTCTGGCCTTCGATGCGGAGAGGATTCATGGAGTTTGCGAGGTAAATAAGGCCCCGCGATGCAAGCTCGCGAATGACGGCCATGCATCCGTCGAAGTCAGTGTCGAGCGCAAGCACCCTTGCGCCGTGTGCCAATGGCTGCACAAGCTGCGCCGTCGATACGAGGCCATTCGGCAGAAGCACCACGACCGGCAGACCCGCGATTGCACCATACGCGGCAAGTGCAGCTGACGTGTCGCCAGTGCTCGCGCAAGCGATCGCACGAACCGAAAGGTCACCCTTCTTGACGGCATGGTTCACCATGCTGACTAACGCCGTCATCCCCAGGTCCTTGAACGACCCCGTATGTGAATCCCCACACAGCTTCAGCCACAAGTGCTTCATGCCCAGTTCCTGAGCGAGTCGCTTTGCTGGGAAGAGATTCGAACCGCCTTCGTTTGTTGTGACGATCGATTCGTCGGGCACCTCGGGCATTACCCATTCGCGCTTGCCCCAAACGCCTGATGAGTAAGGGAATTGACTCTTCTTGTAACGATCGTCGAATAATTTTTTCCACGCCTCACCCGAGCGCTGACCGAGCGCTTCGAGGTCATGGCTCACTTCGAGAAGTCCGTCACATGTCGGACAACGATAGATCGCCTGCGTGAGCGGGAACTCGCCGGCACAGCCCACAAAACATCGGAACACGGCACGCATCGGTTTCATCGGAAACGGATGATATCAGTGTTTGTCTAAGGTGGCTGACAGCGAAGCACGCGACCTACCGACGCAATGAGCGTCGACTTGCACTTCCAACCTGCGGCATCTGCGCAATCGGCGTCGGTGCCGCAGACATCGATGCACCGCTGGCCGGCCGTGGTGCTGCTGCATCGATAGCTCGCACAGTCGGACGAGCTGCTGCACGTTTCGCCAACCTTCTTCTTTCCCTTGTCGAACGTCTCGTAGTTACAAACCGAGAGCACCGAGCTGCTATCGATGCGAACGCTGTTGCAACTTAGGTTGGTGCTACAAGATGCGGCCGAGCGACAAGGCGCGATGCAGTAGTCCCAGTCGGGATCGCCGACGTACGTTTCGCAAAATCCGCTCTTGCAGTCGCCATCGCTGACGCAAGATCCGTTGTCCGATGTCTTGTTGCTGACACTCGTCATGCACCGAAATGCACGCACGCCGGCGAGAGTGGCGAGTGTGCACGTCGTTCCGCTGGAGCAGTCGCCTTTCGCGCAGCACGCGTCAACGCACACAGTCCCGATGCAAAGTCCAGAGCGGCAGTCGCCACTAGACGAGCAGGTTTCACCAGCTGATTTGGTTCCAATACTTGACCTTCCGATCCAGTTTGGTTTGACGCAATAGTTTCCGCCCGTGCCGGGTTGGCCACACACGAAACCGGACGGGCAGTCTGCCGAAGTGCAGCAAGTCTTGCTGCACACGTTGCCGCCGGCTACTGCATAGACGCTCGACGAAAGCATCGATTCGTCAGCGCAGATGAAGCCCGCTTTGCAAGCGCCATCGCCCGTGCATAGGCTTCCTATGTCAAGGTTAGGAAGCGTGCATTGCTGGGACGTCGTGTCACACACCTTTGGGGCGGGGCAACCGGTGATGCTGCACGCAGTCGCCTTCGACACGCATCCAACCGCAGGTGCGCAGATCTCCTCGGGCTTGCATGCGCCGTTGTCGATGGCGTCGTCGCAATTGTCATCAATACCGTTACAAATTTCGGTTGCCGTGGGCGATACGCTTGCATTTGTATCGTCGCAATCGCGGCCGACGACGCGTCCATCCTTGATGAGTGGCTGTCCCGTTGAGGGATCAAACGATCCGCACGAAGGCGATTTGTCACCGTCGGCGTCGCTGAGATGGCCGTCGTCGATGGATCCATTGCAGTCGTTGTCGAGTCCGTCACATACGTCTTCGCCCAATGGGGTGCATGCGATGCACTGTCCCGATTTGCAATAGTTGCCGGTTGGACAAACGCCGAGCGTGTTGCCCTCGCAAGTGACCTGGGTAACCGTCGTTCGAACGAGTGCCTGGCATGCTGGGAACAACGAAACGGCCGAAAGTGCGAACACAGATCGCGCCAGCCACCTCTCCGAAAGGCGGCTCATCTCCATGTGCCCCCGACTCCAACGCTGAACGGGCTTACAACAACGCCGACACGACCATTCGTAACTTTTGATGTGTCAAATCGCAGTGCGTACAGAAGAACCGATGCAACGCATCCGGCGGCTCCGACAGCGAACCCCACGTCTGCAATGAGCGCACGTGAGCTTGTGGTGTCGGCCTGGGTTTGAATGCTCGCGTAGCTGCGGGCGCTTGTGGTGTGTGGCTGTGCTTCAGGTTGCGAAGAGAGCGCCAGAATTCCAAACACGGATCCGAGGGCGACACCTGCAACTCCGACACCTGCGGCTGCGAACGTAAGGCCGTCGGCCTTGCCGCGCTTTTGGACCGCGGCGGGTGTCACAACGGGAGGCCGATCAATTGGACGGTTCTTCTTGAAAGCGTCAAGTCGCTTGACCGATGTCTGCGCTTTCTGGCGCTCTTCGTCCGTCGTCGCGAGCGCTTCGTATTCGTGCCATGAGGCGATTGCGGCGTCGATCTCACCGAGCTTTTCGTGCACGACCGCTAGGTTGTAGACGAGCTCGATCGCATGGGGATCGAGACGTCGTGCGGTTTGAAGTTCGACGATCGATTGGCGATACTCGCCGCGAAGATAGAGCGCCTTGGCGCGCGCGAAATGTTCCTGCGCGCTGATAATTTCGGCGTTTTGAGTCTTTGGGTCTGCTGCGGGCTCGCTTGCATAAGTGGCCCCGTCGGCCAGCGCGACCATGAAAAACACGATGACGCCTGACGCGCAGCGCAGGCGGTGTGACTCACGTCGCGACATCGGTTCCCAGCATAGCGGGGTACGGTGTGCAGGCGAATCTTTTGGGTGGTGATCTACCCGCGGCGACTTTCGGGAACCCGCCGCGTCTCCATGACAACGAGAGCTTTTTCCACCGAAAGCGGAGGTGCGAAAAGATAGCCTTGGGCAAGTTGGCAGCCGAGGGCTTCAAGGCGGATTCGTTGGTCTTCTGTTTCGACACCTTCAGCGACGACCTCCATGCCGAGATTGCGCGCAAGTGTCACGATTGCGCGGATGAGCTCAAGGTTGTCGTTGCCGCCATCCGCACTGGTCATCGCCTTCACAAAGCTACGGTCGATCTTAAGTGTGTCGATCGGGAAGCGCATGAGGTAGCTGAGCGACGAGTAACCTGTGCCAAAGTCGTCGATGCTGATGAGGATGCCCGCCTGGCGGAGCTTACGAAGAATTTGAGCAGCCGACTCTGTATTCTCCATGAGGCCGCTCTCGGTAATTTCGAGCTTCAATCGATTGGCTGAGAGCTTGAACTCTTCGAGCACCGATAGCACATCGCTCACGAGCGTTGGTACAGATAGTTGACGACTCGATAGATTGACACTCACGTAGAGTGGCTCGGGAGACGTACTCGTCCACTCGGCAATTTGCCTGCAAGCTTCGCGAAGGACCCAAAGGCCGATCGGCACGATGAGGCCCGTTTCTTCAGCCATCGGAATAAACTCGACGGGTGATACGAGTCCACGTGTTGGATGCTGCCAGCGCACGAGTGCTTCGAAGCCAACGATACTGCGATCGCGCATGCTGACGATGGGTTGGTAGACGAGGAAGAGCTCGTTCCGCTCGAGCGCTCGACGTAGGTCGGTCTCGAGATGAAGGGTCGCAACTGCCTTCTTGTGCATCGATGGGTCGAAGATCTCGTGACGCGCTTTGCCCTTTGCCTTGGCGCGATTCATCGCGTTGTCGGCGTCGCGTAGGACGTCTTCTGGCGCATCGTACGTCCGCGAACCGAGGGCGATGCCGATGCTTGCGGTTGTAAATGCGTCGTTGTTTTCGAGCGTGATTGGTGTGGCGAATGCGTCGTGAATGCGCTCTGCGACGCGTCGTGGATAGTCGTCGTCTGGTAGGTCGTCGAGGACGATCGCAAATTCGTCACCACCGAGACGAGCAACAGTGTCTTGAGGTTCCACGCATTCACGAAGCACGCGGCTTGCTTCGATGAGTAGGCGATCGCCCATGCGGTGTCCCAGACTGTCGTTGATCACCTTGAAGCGATCGAGGTCGACGAAGAGTACGCCGTATCGATATCGCTCATGGCGTTGTGCGCGCCCCATTGCGGTTTCGAGTCGCTCTAAGAAGAGTGAGCGATTGGGTAAGCCGGTGAGGCCATCGTGCAACGCTTCGTGAAGACGCTGCGCGGCTTCGTCCCGTTGGTCCGTAACGTCGATTCCGATGCTCACGACTGCGACGCCGTCGCCAGAACCGGCGTGGAGAATCGTGCTGTTCCAGGTGACGATCCGTTCGTCACCACGTGATGTTTGTAGCTCAACTTCGAACTGATGATCGATGTCGCATCGCCGAAGTCTCTCTGTGAACTCTCGAGCGGCACCGTTGCGATCGCGCACTGAGACGAGATCATAAAGCGTCATCGATTGGATTTGGTCGCGCGGGTACCCCAGCATCGATGCGAGGTATTCATTTGCGAACAAGATCGCAGCCCCATGACCGAGAATCATCGCGGGCAGCTGCATCGTTTCGAGAAGGCGTTGAAAACCTCGCTCGGACTCGCGCAGGACATCGTCCGTTGACTGCGGAGGCAGGCTGTCGATATCCGACGTCCGATCGAGCTCGTTCGTACCGCTCACGCGCATACGACGTTCGGTCGTGATTCCGGACGGAGGTGAGGCGGGTTGGGGAGCCAGTTTCCTTTGCACTCCAGCTGTCGAACGGCATGAGTAGTGGGATCTTTCGCAATTTTCGCGGATACAGATCAGTTCGGTCAGGTGCTCTGGGTGTGGCGCCCACATCGAGCCTTCTGTGAAGGCGCGACAAGGGGGTGGTACATTTCGTTCCCATGCACTCCGACGCTGGTGGTCTCGCGCGTACGATGGCTCAAGGCGCACGCGCTGCGTCCCGTAGATTGCTGCTCTCCTCTTCCGATGCACGGATTCGAGCGCTCGTTCGCGCCGCCGAGCTTCTTCGTGCGACAAAGGCCGACATTGCCTCTTCGAACGCTATCGACCTAGAAAACGCCAAAGCGAGCGGCAAGAACGAGGCATTCATCGACAGGCTCGTGCTTGACGATCGACGCATCGAGGCGATGGCGCAGGCGGTCAGCGAGGTTGCCCACTTTGACGAAGTTCTGGGGACCACACTGTCGGAAACCCTAAGGCCCAATGGTCTCGTGGTGCGGCGGGTTCGTGTCCCCATCGGGGTCGTCATGATGGTTTACGAATCACGCCCCAACGTTACGATTGAGGCGGCGTCGCTCTGTCTCAAGGCGGGCAACGCGATCATTTTGCGCGGGGGGCGTGAAGCCTTCGAGACCAACCAGGCACTCGCCCGCGTTCTCACGCAAGCCATAGTGGAACAAGGCCTTCCTGAAGCGGCGGTGCAGCTCGTCCCGACTGCAGACCGCGAAGTGATTGGCCAACTGCTTTTGCAACACGAATCGATCGATTTAGCAATCCCGCGCGGTGGCGAGGCGCTCATTCGCTACGTTACCGAGAACGCTCGCATCCCCGTTGTGCGGCACTATAAAGGTGTGTGCCACATGTTCCTCGACGAGGGGAGCGAGCTCGAGACCGCTTCTCGCTTGGTTCACAACGCAAAGATGCAACGCCCAGGTGTGTGCAACGCACTCGAGTGTTTGCTCGTCCACCGCGCCGAAGTGGGACGTCTACTCGTACCGATCGTCAACAGCCTCATTGATGCTGGCTGCGAAATTCGTGGTTGTGAGGTGACTTGCGCAGCCGTTCCGCGTGCGCGTGCAGCGACCCAAGCGGACTGGGGTTTCGAGTTCCTCGATAGAGTCCTGGCCATCAAAGTCGTAAATAATCTTGATGAATCGATGGCGCACATCGCGCGATACGGCTCCGGTCATACCGAGGCGATCATCACGCCAAATCAAATTCACGCTGATCAATTTCGCCAAGGCGTGGACGCAGCGTGTGTCGTCGTCAACGCGTCAACACGCTTTCACGACGGCGGAGAACTCGGCCTGGGCGCTGAAATCGGTATCGCGACGAGTCGGCTGCATTGGCGCGGCGCAATGGGGCTCGAGTCACTCACGACGATGAAATGGATCATCGAGGGCAGCGGCCAGTCGCGCACGTAGTCGTCCGTTTCACCAATCCGATTGTGCGGGAACGCCCTCGCGCGTTGGCATCGGTACTGACACCCGCCGCGCATCGATCCACAGACCGTCGAGATCGTAAAGATTGCGTGCGTCTTCCTGGAAAATGTGCACAACGACGTCGCGGTAGTCCATAACGATCCACAGTGATCGCTGCTGGCCTTCGACCGCGAGAGGGCGAATGTTCTTCTTGCGAAGCGACTCATCGATCGCGTTCGACAGCGCGGCGACGTGGCGATCGCTGCGACCCGACATAAGGACGAGAAAGTCGGTGTAGTCGACCTTGCCGGCTACCTCGATGATCTCTAGCCCGCTTGCTTTCTTGTCGAGAGCGGCTGTGGCAACGCTAATGGCGACCTGGCGCGCTGAGTCGCTTGCGAGTGACGTATCAACACGGGCCTTCTTCTTTGGGCGCTTCTCAAGGTCAAGTTCGTTGACAATGATGTTCTTGAGCTCGCGCGTTGGCGCATGGGCTTTTGGCTTTGATGCGGGCTTTGCCTTTGAAGCGGCGACTGTCTTCGGTCGTGCTTTTGTTGCAGATGGCCCTGACGAGCCCGATGCAGGCTTGCCCTTTTTCGCCCCGGCTGCAGAGTTTGCACCTTGGTGCGATGATTTGAGCTTGGGCCTTCCGGCGGTCTTATTTGTAGCCACGATTGAACCTATTGGCGGTGATACCCACGTGTGGGAGCCGCGGCAAGCATCAACGCCAGGTGTCGATGTAACTACCCAGCGTGAGCCTCAGCGGCTTTGATTCAAAAGGATGTGCGTGGGTCGGTTGGAGAAACGCGAGAGCACGCGCTCATCGTCAAGTTTCGAGACGTTTGGGCGCGATCACATACGCGATGCCGACAGACACAAAATAGAGCGCAATCAGCGGCATACTCACGAAAAGTTGGAACGCAACGTCTGGGCCCGGAGTTACGAACGCGCCGACGATGAATGAAATCAGGATCGCCCATCGACTGAAATGCAAGAGCTGCTTTGGCGTGACGACGCCACCGACGACCAAGAACGAAATGAAAAGCGGAAGTTCAAACACACAGCCGCACATGAGCAAGAGTCGCGTCGAAAA
>JAHFDZ010000293.1 GCA_023248745.1 Myxococcales bacterium
ACGCCAAATCGATCCCGAGCTTTGGAAGTGAGAATTGCGATCGACTCCAATCGGTATACCGATTTCTGTCGTGGAGACGAAATCGCAGTTCACGTTCTACGCTCCGCCCACGAGATTCTCGTGCCACTTGTTGTGGTTGCCGAACAGCGCGCCGGGTTCGCGCACGGAAGCCGCCGTGAGAAAAATGAACAAGTGTTGACGCGATTTCTCAACGCAAAGGGAATCGAGGTGTTGTGCCCCGACGAGCAAACGACTCGCGTCTATGCCGAGCTGTATGCGTACCTGCAAAAGAAGGGAACGCCTATCCCGACGAACGATCTTTGGATCGCAGCACTCGTCGTTCAACACAATGCGGTGCTCTTCGAACGCGATTCTGACTTCGATCGTCTTCCACAAGTTGCGCGGCTCTTAGCGTAGCCGCTGCCTTGTCATTCAAAGCGCCGAGCCCAAGTTTACGTTAGCCAGCGGCACGGCTTCGGACTTCGCGACGCGCTCCGCGTATGCAAGGCGGTACCCGCAGCCCGCTTGCGCTTCGAAGGTCACGCCGACCGGTGCGGTGACTTTGTAGCCAACATATGGCGCGGCGGTGATGAGGAGCGTGTTTCGGCCGCGCGACTCTTGCCACTTCGCACGCTTCTGCTTGAGCTCTATGGTGAACGTGATCCGAATCGCATTTCACGCGTGCGCGCTGTTGCGCTTGACCCTGAAATTCTGACACGCACCCCCAAAAGCCTTGCCAAGCTTAAGGCTGCGCTCACTTCGTCAAACAAGTTTACCGTTCCAAATTCGCTCAAAACCACGCTTCGAGACTACCAACGCGAAGGCTCTCGGTGGCTCATGGCGCGTCGTCGGGCTTGTCTCGGCGCAGTGCTCGCCGATGACATGGGGCTCGGCAAGACGGTGCAAACGTTGGCGCTCTTGCTCGCTGAGAAACGCGAATAGGAATCAACGGATGTGGAACGAGCCGGTCATTTCACACACGAACAATCGCCACCCACCGATCAAACAAGCAGCGGTGTGAGAACATCACAACCTCCCGGTCGAACACGAACGACCGCCGTGAACAAGACCGAAGCCCGACCGTCCTTCGTTGCGGCCGTCCACTTGTCGGGCCTAGTGATCAGCGCGTACGCGCCAGCAACCGCAATCGCATGAACATGAAGGACCATACCAGAGGTCAACATAGCGCCGGTTCCACGCACTCCAACGCATGGCAGTTGCGGGTCTTGGATGGCCTTCTCGCCGATACCGTAGCCAGTAAAATCGCGAACGGCAGCGAAACCAGCAACCTCTATGGTTCCTTGAATCGCAGCGCCGACGTCACCGGTTCGTGCACCGGTTTTGATTACCGCAATCGCATCTTTTAGCGCTGCTACACCCACGCGGCATAGGCGAGCTTTCTCACCGTCGATGGGACCCACGGCGAATGTCCAGCCCTGGTCTGCTGTCCCGGCGCGGGTTCTGCCTCCGACTTGTATTTTGACTAACTGTCCGGCGGTGAGGACACGTTCGGAAGGAATACCGTGAAGAACCTCATCATCGATAGACACCGCGATCGCGGACGGGAAGGCGCGGAATCCCAACATGCGAGGATCGAGGTCGGCTGCGCGAAGAAGTTCGATCGCGCGGCCTTCAAGATCTTTGGTTCGTAAGCCGTTGCACAACGAGCGTCCCAGCTCGTTGAGAATGCCCGACACCAGCGGGGAGATCCGGGCGGCCTCGGCTTGGGGAGTCGGTCCAACGCCGAGGGGGACAACGCGAAGGGAAGGCACACCCGCATCAGGATGCGCACTTGAAGGTTTAGTTTCTTCGGCGGGTAGCGAGTCGGAATCGGAGTTCAATATTTTGGACTTGCAACCAAGCAGCGTGAAAACTGCATGCGCCAATGCCGTCCGTCGGGTCATCTCGACTCCTCTACCATTTCGTTGACGGGATCGCGTGGCACCGCCTGTCGAACACCACGGATCACAAACACGTGGCACAAAGGGTCAAACCAAGAGGCGCGTTGAGGGTGCCCGAAGGTTTCACCGACACTCGTTGAGGCAATCGTGACAACTGGCATCACTCACGAAAGATCCCACTTAGACAGAATCAACAGCGGGCGTTGCGCAAAGGCCTGCGCTCGCGCCTCACCGCACAAGCGTCTCCGCCTTGCGCCCATCCACGCCCTTCGTGCCCGCCGCACCCGCCGCGCCAGTACCCAAAAGATTCGTTCCGCCCTTCCCACCATCACCACCGGTGCCCGCCTTGCCAACGTTCCCCGTCTTGACGGTCAACTTGGTTGACGTCGGCGCAGTCCCTGAATAGCTGATGCCAACGCTGTCGCCTCCGGCGCCGCCACCGCCGCCACCCGCGCCGCCGCCGTTGCCGCCGAGGCCGCCGCCGCAGGCATTCGGTGCTCCGGGATCCGCACCACCCCCCTGCCCCGCTTCCCCCTTCGCGCCGTCGCCACCGTTTCCGCCGTTGCTGGTCTCAAGTGCACACGCTTCATCCACGCTCACGGTGCTGTTCTCGATCCAAATCGCGAGGCTCGATCCGCCGCGCAGCCCGCCGGCGCCGCCCGCGCCTCCGCAGCCACCGGCGCCTCCTCCGCTTCCGCCTCCAGTGCCCGTGAGAAGTTTTCCACCACCGCCACCCCCACCGAGAGCCGGTTTGCCGTGGGTGCCGCTCGTTCCCTGCGCCGCACCCGCAGCGGCTCCGAAGCCACCGCCTCCCGCCGCGCCATCACTTCCGTCGGCGCCTGGGATACACGTCGTCACTGTGCTCGCCGCGGCGCCGCCAGCGCCGGTGCGGCCCGTCGTTACGGTTCCGGCAGGTGACCAGACGCCACCGCTGCCTGAGGTTGGGGTCAGTGTCGCCCCACTTCCGCCGCTACCGCCGCCACTGAGCGATCCATCGTTGCAAGCCGCGCTGCCGCCACCGCCGCCCGTCGCACCGCTTGGTGCAAGCCCGTTGGCCGCCGTCGCGCCACCGCCATAGTTCGAGCTCGGCGCCGGGCCGTTTGCGCCAGCTGCGCCATTGCCGGCTTTCACCGTGACGCCAAATAGTCCAACATCTTTACCATTGGCGATCCGCACCCCGATGCTGCTTTCACCCGCAGCGGTCGCGTCGCTCGCTTCTATTGAGAGATTCACGAGCGCGAACCCCGTGACCGCGACGACTTCAATGACCGGACTCGAGCCCGTGACCTTCACGTTCAGGTCTTTGCTCGTCACTTGCTTCCACGTGCTGCAATCGTAACTGCCAACGATACCTTTTACGCCGGCCGCGATGGTCACGTGTTCGGCGTACGTTCCGTTGCACACGAGAATCCACTTTCCATCTTTGGCCGCGGCGGTGGCTGCTGCGCCAATTGTCTTGAAAGGTGCTGCGTCGTTGCCGGTGTTCGTATCGTCGCCCTTCTTGCCATCGACGTAAACGACGCGCTTCTCGGTAATGACACATGGGTCAATATCAGGCCGCGCACTCGCAGCGCACGTTGGCGCATCGACGCTGGTCTCGGCTTTCGGCGCATCCGTGAGGACATCGGCCGTGCTCGCATCGCTGCCGCTGTCGGTCGTGCACTCGGGACCGCCGCAAATGGGAATGATCTCAGGACCGCAAGCTGCAATGGAGATTGCGGTGATGGCAAGAGCACTGCTGAGGCAAGCGACACTTCGCATGAAACGGTCCTTTCGCGCAGAACCGTTCAGTTATCACGGGTGCGACGGCGCGGGCAAAAGGACCTCGGTGCTCCACGTCATCCGTTTGCACGAACCCGCCAAGCGACAGCTCGTCGTATGTTGACTCAACGCAACTCTGCGTGGAGGTCACCCGACCTCGAAAATGGGAGCGAGTCGACAAGGAACGGGCTCGTCACCCGCGTTGAGATCCACTGCCCCGGCAATGGTTCAGATTCGATGATCGTGCGTTGCACGCAACAAGCAACAAGACCGCGATGCCCATCTTCGTCAACGCTGGCTCCTGCGAAGTGGGCTCCACTTGCATCAGCCACTCACCTCAAACACCAACGTGTTCGACCCAATCGTCACTCTCTCCCCATGCCTCAAAAGATGTCGCTGCACGCGGCGACCTTCGACCCAAGTGCCGTGCGGCGAACCGAAGTCGACGAGCACGCATCCTTCGGCGCTGACGTCGATCGCGGCGTGCTCTGGGTAAGCATCCGCAACGCGACAAGTTGCAGTGGGTCCGGAGCCGATCAAGTGCCGACCGGGATGGAGCGCGATCGCACGCCCGGCGATCATTCCGTGGATGCCCATGAGGCGTGCTCGCCATTGAGGAGGTGGCGGCATGCTTGGACTCGGCGGCGCGTGACTCACGGTTCCTGAAAGCACGGCCATCGCAGGCATCTGAAACTCCGTTTTTGCGCTCACGTTCGGAGCTCGCGCCGGGGCCGGCGCCGATGAACCTACTGGAGCTGCCCGAGGCGCGTAGGGCTGCCCGAAAGGAGCCGAAGGAGCACGCGGGAAGTGTGCTCCAGCATGACCCGCGAATGCCATCGCCGGAGCGCGTCGCTTCGGCGGCGAGAGCAAACTCACGATCAGCACGATCCCGCCAACGATGACGACGATCCCAAGAATTCCCATTACAAAAACCAAGATCAGCGCGGCAGCAACCGAACCACTATCGCCTTCGTCCTCAGAAACGGGTGCTGGCGGGTTCGGCGTTGTCCTTGGAGCCACTCTTGGAAGAGCAGGAACGATCGCAACCTCAAGATTGCTCGGGTCGCCAAGATCGAGCTTTCCGTAGCCGTACTCGACATCAGGTCCCGGCGCGCCTTGCTCCTTTGCGCGTCCAAGCAGAAACTGCAACACCTTGTCGCGAGACCATTCAGGCGACCGCCCCCAAAGGACTGCCGCTGCGCCCGTCACGTGCGGAGCAGCAGACGACGTTCCAGCAAAACTGCCATCGTAAACAAAGTTACTTACCTCTGTCGGCGCCGAGATATCGGGCTTCAGGCGCCCATCTTCGGTGGGGCCGCGCGAACTGTAATACGTAATTTTCCCAGTGGTGCGCGACACAGCGCCAACAGAAAGCGCGCCCTGCGCATCAGCAGGTGACGCGAGCGTTCCCTCGCTTGCCGGAAGTTCGATTTGGCGAGCGCCGTGTGCGTTGAGCACAAAGTTCGCAGCCACAACGCTGCTGCGTGCGCGAACTTGCACGTAGTAAAATGTATTGGGTGAGAGCGACCTTGTCTGAATTTGCTCCATCGGAATTTTGAGGTAGCGATTCGCGTTTTGGGATCGCGCGACCTCGACGTTGGAGCGATCGAGCAAGTAGAGATCGTAGTCACTGAGCGTGCTCGAACTCCATTGGTTCCAGTTCAACGTAATTTTCAGCTCCCCCGACGATCCTGTGCGCACGCCCATCTTGTCTTTGCCGTTGCTGAACGTGTGCACGTAAGAGCTGCTGCCGCCTGCGAGACGTCCCCGATGCGTAACATCGCCTTCGTTCCCGTTCGCATTGACCCAGAGGATGCCGCGCGCGGCAACGCGATTGATCACATCCTGCAGTTCTCCGGTGCCATCTCGCGGGCCGAACATGCCTCCTGCGGAATAGGAAATTATCTTTACCTTTTTTCCGATAAGCCAATTGATGGCGAGCTCGATGTCGCCTCTTGAGCACGCGAGAAAAATCTCCGCGTCGGGCGCCATCTCGTGAACGATCTCAGCTGCGGCAACGCCGTGGAGGCCCTCGTCGTCAACCGATCGTCCGCTGCTGCGGCTGGTGCACGCACCCATGTAGGTTTCAGTTGCGGCCGGAAGGCTCTTTCCGATGTGCGCTTGCGCGCGTGAGACTTCGGGGTCGAGAACGCCAACCCGCACGCCCTGCCCGCGATATCCCCCCTTGTGCCATTCGTCTGCGCGTGTCGAGTGGACACCTTCGGATTTGGCGCCACGTCCCGAACGCTGCATCGGAAGATCGTTGTTCGTGGGAAGGAGGCCACGCACATTCTTAATGTTCGCGAGTTTCTCGAGCACCTGATCGGGCGTCGCGCCTGCGCTGATTTCATCTTCAATGACTTTGAATGGAATCAGGATGTCGATTCCCGCGCCGCGCTTACCGAGAACGTCGACCTTCATCCGCGTGAGTTCGGCTTCGAGTTCGGTGGTGTTCGGCGACTCAGGTACAACGGTGAGCGTGATGTCACCCGCAGTGTTCATGAAGCCGCGGTCGATTGCGAAGCGCTTGGCCCCGTCAATTCCGCCGCTGTGATAGGCGGCGACGAACTCCTTCAGCACGCTCGCGTACTTTGGATCGTCAAGAAACTTTTTTAGCTGCGGATATTTTCGCGAGACCTCATCGACCGATGCTGAGAATGCAGGATCACCGCTTGGAGGACTCCACTCCTTGGCGCTTTTCCAACGCCGGTACAGCGCAAACGAAGCGACAAGCAGCCCCACACCGAGCAGCAACACCACAAGCGCGCGCATGACGCTCTTCTTGTTCGGCGGCGCGGGACTTTGACTCGGCCGAGTGTCTTGGTTCTCCAACGGGCTTCTCCTGCAAGGTGCGTGAAGGTTGTCCACCCGCGCCGGAAGCAATGCTAGCCCAATCCCAGGTCGGGATTCCTAACAGCAGCAATCAAAGTGAGTTGCTCAGTGGAACTCAGCGACCATCGTTACGGTTCCCGATGCGGCCGTTCCCGCAGCTGGCGTGAGGGTGGCTTTCAAGGTGCCTGCAACGCGGTAGCTCTTGCCATTTGGCTGCGTCTCAGCCGGCGTCACCGACGTCACCGTCATCGTGTACGAGCCGAGTGAGTTCGACTTTCCGGTCACTGTCGCCCAAACGCTCTGACCATCGACAACATTGAGCCCACCATTGGCATCCGCGTCGCTGTTTGAATACGTCTTAGTCGCCGGCTCGCCAACGAATCCGACCGACGCCATTGCCTTGAGTCCAGACGCGCCTAATATGTTGTACGAGAGTGTGATCGCTCCACGGTCCTTTTCTGAGCCCCAAACACCCATCACAAGATCGCATGAAAATGTTCCGGACACCGCGCCCGACAGCGTCATGGAACAGAATCGCGGCGACAACGAAGAACCCGTGCCGCCGTTGCTAGACCCGTCGGTCACGCTACGAGTCGAAGGAGAACCGTCACCACAACCCACAATGGTGAGTGCAGCGACTGCGATGAGCGAGCAAACGCGGATCATGATCGAACTCCTGTCTTGTGCCCCCATAAACTCGGGCGCCCAAAG
>JAHFDZ010000048.1 GCA_023248745.1 Myxococcales bacterium
AGAACACGAAGGCCATCGAGTTCGAGAAGCACCGTGCTGTGCCCGAGCCACGTCGCACGAAAACCTGTGTCGGGATTCTTGAGCCACGTTTCGTGAGGACGCTCGAGCGGCAAAGGGCCGGGCGGATTTCTTTGCGCTTCACCAAAGAAGTATTCACCGATCAGCGGCAATGCCTGCGTCGGTCGGCGCAGCTCTATTCCTTTCAAGTTGTGAAACGTACCGTCCGCAAATTGCTTGGAGGCGCGTATTCGTTCGAGGCGGAGTCCGACGCTGTCGCCTGCCTTTGTCATCGCATTAGGGTCGCGCAAATTACGGCAAGAGGCCATCGACTTGCACATCGATGGTCTGCGCTACGCCTTCGCGGATAATCCCGAGGCGGCGCTTGTCACCGACGGCGCCGCGCAATCGAGCCCGCACGTCATCGAGTTCCAACGCCGCAACAGGAACATCGTCAATAGTATTGACCCTATCACCTCGCAAAACACCCTTATTTGCCGCGTCCGATGGCGTGAACACCATGTCGATCAAGACCGAAGCGCCGCTCCGATAGGTTTCGATACCGATGCGGTTCCATTCGGAAAGCGCGCGCGGATCCCTTGAGGCGTATGGATAAAAGTCAAAGCGCCTCTCCGCTCCGCGGACGGCCACGAAAAATTCGCGATAGACCGGGTAACCGAGGAATCCGTCGATCTCGATCTTGAGCGACTTGAATACCGAAGCAAGATGGTGCGCGTCGGGCACCACCACCGCCCACGTTTGCTTCACGGCGTGATTCGCAACGTCGATACTTGGCAATCGAATGATTGTGGCGGGGTCTGAGCCATAACTTGTATACCACACATATCCTTGCAGCCCCAGAGCGAGCGCGGCCTCTGGTGCTTTCGACTTTGTGATGAGCGTGACCCCTGATCCCGTATCGGCAAGCAGGCGCACCGATGTGTCTCCAATACGAGCGGTCACAATCGGCAGACCTTGCATCACTTCATAGGGAACTGCGATCGCACCAATTGACGCAACGTCGGACGGCACTGGCGATTGCGTACCGTCGGTGACGTATGCCCGGCCATTGCGATAATCGATTCCGAACGCGAAGCGATTCACGAGGTCTTGGCCGATCAAACCGGCAATGGGGGCGCCAATGTGATCGCGCGCAGTTGCGAGATCGGCCGCAAGGACCTCGTAGTCGCGCAGAACGTTCCCGTTTCCAAAGTCGATCGTCGCGAAGCCGACGCCATTTTCGACGTTGTGCAGCAGGGTCTTGTCGACAGCCGTGCGAATCGCGCCAGTATCGACGACGAGAAGCGCTGACTTTCCATCGAGTTGCGCTTCGATGCAGGGTTGCCCATCAAGCGGTACTCGCAGCAGAAGATCAGTCGAAGCGTCCTTATGTGAATCACTTTGTGCGTCGATGGGCACGTTCGTCGGGGAGGAGCACGACAAGAACGTGACGATGACGCTCCCGCGCGCGATCGACATCATGAAGCGCGCGCCAAACATCGTGTCTCTGCAACTTACTGACAGCACGGCGCAGACGTGTTCGCCGCATCATCGCAAACCGTGGGTACGTCTTTAGGCGCGGTCACCGAAACATTTCCTGACACCGAAAAGGTGCCTCCTTCGGCCGTCGTGTTTTTCGCCGCACTAAAAACAAGTTTGCCACCCGTGCCGATCGCGAAGAGGCACGCTTGAGATGCCGTGAGGTATTTGTAGACGGCGACACGTGCGGTCTCGCCATTTTCGTTGAGGCCAACGCCCCAAGTCGCCCCTGTCTTGACCGCGCTGTCTGGCACGAATTCGAACTTCACCGAATAGGTCGGAGTGAGTCCTGGTTTCATCGCCGTTTGGGTAAGACCGGCCTGCCCCTTTGCGTAGGTGCCGAAGAACATCTTCTCAGCATCGGCTGCGATGTCGGCGCCGAGCACGACACCCGTGACGCAATACTTTTGCACAAGGTGCGCGAAGTGGGTGGCAAGGTACAGCTGATCGGAAGCCGCAACCTTCGCGCCATCGAGCATGTACGGAACGTCGCAAGCGACCGTCAGACCCGCAATGCCCGATACGACTACGTCACTCGTGGACGCGTCATTGTTGGTGGGAACAGCACCATCTGCCGTTGGCGTGACAGCCGAACCGTCAACGACGATAGACCCCCCATCGCTCCCTGGCTGTCCGCCCGGAAGGTAGTAATTCGTCGTGCTACACGCCACGAGCGCAGAAACCGTGGAGCCAAGCAACCATAGACGTTTCATTTCACTCTCCTCAGACATCGTACGTCTTCGCGCTGCGCGACACCTGCCCCGCGCATCAGATATGCGTGGAGCGCGAGAACGTCAAGACGCTTCACGGTTTGAGCGCATCGAGAAACGCGAGGACGTCGTCGCCCCATTCTTTCGTGCCGCTGAAGCAAAAGCCATGATGCCCCTCTTGAGGCGTGAGACCGTGTGGCGGGTAAATTTTGACTCGGTGCGGTTTGCCTACGTGCGCCATCACGCGAGCGAGTTCGCGCGTGGGAGTTGTGTTAAAATCGTTCTCCGCTTGCAGAAGAAAAACCGGGACTTGCGCATGGGCAGCCGCAGCTTTGAGTCGATCTTGCAGCTCTTGTGAGTTTGCCCACGACATGGATGCGCCCGCAAAATCGATCGCTGCATATGCACTCTTAGTCCTCTCGGCGGTCAGTAACGCTTGAATGCCGCCAAACGAACAACCTGCAACCGCAACACGACGCGGATCAACATCGGGTAACTTTCTTAACCATTCGATCGATGCGATCACATCGTCGTTGTCTTCCTCGATCGCGCGCACGATTGCGGCAAAGCGACCATTGGCCGGAACGTGCTCGACGCGCTTCTCCCAGTGCACCCCTTCTGAGCCGGACGATCCTCTACGATAGGGAAATAGCGTGATGATGCCATGGCGCTGGAAGAACTCGCCTATCTCACGTTGCTCTTTGTACGAGGGAGCGGCCGCGCTGCCGTGGTTGTAAACGATCGCCCGAAATGGCCCCTCACCGACGGGACGCGCAAGCGTCGCCTTGAGTTCAAAGGGGCCACTCGCAATGCTGACCGACGTGGTGGATGACGGGTGGTCAAAGGTGCGGGGTGCTGTCGGATTGTGCGGACCGCAGCTTTGGGCGACCACGAGCGACGCAAAGATCGCGAAGCGATGACGTGAAGCAAAGCGCATCGTGCGCCGACCTTAGCTCGGCCAACGCGCGCTTTGGCAACCCATGATCCGTTCGATTTGCAGGCGCTCGCTATCACTTGGTACGAGGTGGAAACCGATCACGGAGCGCGCTACAGTGCTCAGCACTTTGATTTCTTATCTTTCGCGCGAGCACCGGGGCTTGCGGTTGTTCAGCATGTTGACGATCGCGCTTTTGGCGGCCCAACTTGAGTGCGGCGACTCATCACGCGTCGAAACGGATCCGGTAGGCTCAGCTCCATTGCGTCGGCTCTCGAACAGCGAGTATCTGAACGCACTTGCAGACTTGTTTCCAGCAAGCGCGATTGCCGTCTCTTCTTTGCCGCCGCTGCCTGCCGATTCGGAAGTGGCAGGATTCAGCAATGCAGCAGAGGCACAGCAACCATCGGACTTGCGCATCGCACGCTTCGAGCAGATTGCGAACCTCTATGCTGCTGCACTCGCGAAAGATGCAGCCGCTGTTCATTCACTCGTGGGGTGCGACTACGCGACGCCAACCGAAGGGACAACGTGCGCAAACAAATTCGTTCGCGAGATGGGGTCGCGCGTCTTTCGGCGACCGCTATCGATCGAAGAGCAAGATCGCCTGAGCGTACGATTTGCCGGGTGGCAGGCCGACATCGATTTCGAAGCCGCGGTACAGCTCACAATCGCATCGATGCTGCAGTCACCTCAATTTTTGTATCGACCCGAAGTTGCGCCGCGCTCACTCAACGCCGCTACATCCGTTCCGCTCGAGCCATATGCGATGGCGAGCCGCCTCTCTTTTTTTCTTTGGGAGAGTGTGCCCGATGACGCGCTGTTTGCAGCCGCGGCAAAGGACGAGTTGCGAACTGAAGAGCAGTTGCGTGCGCAAGGCACTCGAATGCTCGCCAACCCACGAGCGCGGCGATCGATTTGGAGTTTCCATCGCCAATGGCTCGGTCTCGATCGCATCCTGAGCGACGAGCACAATTCGCGTACGGAAGAAGTCGATCCTCTATGGTCCGCGCAAACGCCCGTTGCGGCGAGTCATGAGTCACGGCTGTTCATCGAAAATGTTTTGGGCAACGGCGGCACGTTGCGTGATTTGTTCCTCAGCCGTCGTGCGTTCGTCAACGGAGACCTTGCGCGTATCTACGGCATAGAAGCGCCAGCAGATCCCAACTCATTCGTCGAAGTTTTGTTGCCTGAGGGGCAGCGCGCGGGAGTTCTTACGCGTGTCGCTTTTTTGGCTGGCTACTCTCACCGCGGAGCAACCTCTCCGCCTGTGCGCGGCAACGGACTTGGGTTGCGCTTACTTTGTCGCTTGCCCTTTTCACCTCCGCCCGATGCTGATCTTTCGCAACCGATGGCGAGCCCTGGTGACGGCCCCAAGACGAATCGCGCGCTCTTCGAAGCGCGAACAGCACCGACGTCCTGCATGAGCTGCCATCGCACGCTCAACGGCGTGGGTTTCGCGTTCGAGAATTTCAACGCTGCGGGTGCGTTTCAAACATCCGAGCAAGGCCTCCCTATCGACGCACGTGGAACGCTCGTCGGTACGGACATCGGTCGCCCGATCGACGGCGCGCTCGATATGTCCAGCGCGCTAAGCGAAAGCAAAGACGTGCAGCGATGCGCGACTGAGCGCTGGGTGCGGTATGCACTCGGCCGCGCGCCCGAAAGCACAGAACAACCGCTACTCGCAGAGCTTCGAGACAAATTTGGAGAAACGCACGGTGACATCGCGAAACTTATGCTCGACATCGTGACGTCGAAGACCTTTCGACTGCAACGCGCCACACCTACGACGGCGAAATTTGGGGTGAGTCGATGAAGCTGCAGCGCAGGCACTTGTTGCAAACCTTAGGACTCGGTGCACTCACCGGTCTCGGATTTCGCAGCCCGCTTTCACACGCCGATGGTGTGACGCCTCCGTTGCGCATCGTTTTTTTCGTCACGCCACATGGTCACGTGCCCAGGGGCTGGAAGATGCCGATGCCTGGGCAGCCAACAGAAGCGTTCGCCGAACTCGCACTCGTTGGCGTACCTAGCGCCGACTTCAGCCCAGTTCTCCAACCACTGCACCCTTACCGCGATCGGTTGCTCGTGGTTGAGGGGCTCGCGCGCACTTCAGCGCTTCACGATATTGCCGAAATTACAAGAACGGGCACTGGCGATCTCAACAACCACTCCATCGGAGTTGCACACGTGCTCACCGGAGGGATTGCACTGCAACGTGCTGGCAGTCCTTGCACGGGCGGCATGCGATCGATCGATCAAGAGCTCGCCGTGCGCACAATCGCACCCGGCAGATTTGGTTCGCGCGTCTACGGTTTCGACTACGGCCCGAATGGACCGATCGTCCCATTTTCTTTCCTTGGGTCCGGCCAAGCAACGCCGATCGTTGCATCACCGCGAACCGCTTTCGGCGACCTGATGGGCTACTACCATCCACCGGCGACAAGCGACGTACCCACCCGCGAGGCACGACTCGCGGCAATGCGGCCTCAAGTACTCGACGCCGTGGCACGTGAATATGCAGTGCTCGCGCCGCAACTTGGCACAGAGGCACAACAGAAGCTTCTCGATCACCGCGATCTGATTCGTCAGCTGCAGGCAAGTCTTGGTGCAGGTCCGTCGGCCAAGTGCGATCCAACCGTGACCGAAGTCGATCACGTGGTTACCCAATTCATGCGGCTGACGAAGATGGCGTTTGCGTGCGACTTGACTCGTGTTGTGACATTTGTTGCGCCCGTGCTCGAACCCGCCGACTTGGGATATCCCGCAAGCGAGACCATGCACGGCTACGCCCATCAATCGATCGAAGGGGCCCCCTCTTGCGGCCAAACATTCAACCCAATGGCGGAGAAGGCACTCATCGATCTCAACGCCTGGTATGCAGGTCAGTTCGCGACACTGCTGCGTGAACTCGATTCAGTCGCTGAGGGTACAGGTACGCTGCTCGATCACACGCTGGTGGTGTGGACTTCAGAGCTCGCCACACCGACTCATGAGCACACGAACACGTGCACAATCCTCGCAGGTGGAGCGAACAACTTTTTCAAAATGGGTCGCTACGTGCGCTACCCCACCGTCGCTGACAATCCACTGCCAAAACTGGCGCGCGTAGGCCCAGCGCACAATCGGTTGCTCGTCAGCTTGCTTCAAGCTTTTGGCCAATCCGACACATCCTTTGGCCTCACGTCATCGCGAACGCGTGACGGGCTCGCGATTTCGCTGACGGGCGCACTCACCGAACTTCATCGCGCATAGCGAGCGTCATTGCGCGGTGGCGGTCGCACCGAGAGCAACAAGCAGAGGCACATGGACCATTGCGGCGATCATGTCGATCGCGAGGACGCGTTGTGGGCGTTTGCCCATCGCACCTGCTGCAAAGAAAATGGCGCCGCGCAAACCCGGCACGAAACGAGCGATCAGCACCGCACCAAATTCCCATCGCGCTAAGAGCTTCTGCGCGCGCTCTTCCCATCGACGTGACGGATTGATCCGAAGAAGCCGCGTGCCCTTCGCGGCTGCGCGGCCTGCCACAATGAATGCAAGATCGCCAAGTACGACGCCCACCATCGCGGCAAGCGCCGTGGGAACAAATTGAAGCATGCTCGAGTGCGTCGCAGCGCCTGCACCGATCAGCGCGACCTCTTCGGGAACCGGCGAGAATACGCCCGAAGCGACAAGACCCAATGCCAACGCTACGTAGGGCGAGAGATCCATCGCCATTCCGCAACGCAAGGAACGCGCCGTCGCCGCGATGCAAAAACGACTGGCTTCTTGAGGAAGGCCGATGAAAACCGCTGGTAACCGCTCTTCCGCGCGCTGGTAACCCACTCGCCGTAAGCCCAACAAAATCCAACGCAAGTGTGGATGGAACAGTCGCTGCAAAGGGGCCCCGCGGAGGTGACCTCTTATGAAAGTCTCTGTTCGATCGTTTCACACTCTTCTCACTGCCGTTGCCGTCGTGGCGTCGGCGGCACCAGCGTTCGCAAGTTCGCCGCTGGGCATCTACGCGCGCGTCAACAGCGTCGTGTACGAACCGGCCAAGGCCAACGCAACACGCATTCAGATTCACGGCGTCTTCGCGCTTCACAAAGGTGGCTCGGGTTTCAACTACTCAGATCCGCAGGCCGGTTACATGTATTTTACATGTCCATCGGGCAAGGAAATTGACTGTCGCGATCAATGGGACGATATCGAGGCACGCATCGGAACGTCGTCGTGCGCCGGGTTTGGCCAGGAGTACGCTGCCTTTGGGACCGTACGCGTAAAAGGTGTAACCCCTCAGAACCCGGACACCTTTGAGTTGGGTATGGGCGTAGTGAGCGGCAATTCGGCCGGCGGCACTTGTCAGAAGCTCTTCGCCTATCAAGCGCCAGACGGTGGATCCCCTATCGACGATGGCGGCGTTGTTGTCGTACCCGACAGTGGATCACCGGACGCAAACGCGGGATCGCCAGACGCAAACGTGGGATCGCCGACAGCGGACGCCTCCACGAGCAATGACGGAACACCCCCATCACCTACTCCTTCCGGTTGCTCTTCGTCACGCACACCAACGGGCGCGGGGTCAGCCCTCGTCATCGCGTTCGGCGCGATCGTCGCGGCTGGCTTTCGGCGGCGTATGCAACGCGGAGGCAACTAAAGTGAACGCAGCGACGAGCACAGGCCGCTTCCCCGTAGGGACACAACGCTTGACGACGCGCGTTTTCGCGCACAGTCGGGCGGATGCGTGGCTCGTCGCTGTCGCGTTCGCGCATGGCCTACTCGTTTCACTTCTGATGTTTCGATCGCCGAATGGAGTCGGCGCCGTGCTCAGTGCTCTCTTCGTCGGATTCGGCGTGGTCTACACGTCGAACACTGTTGCACATTGTCACATTCATCGACCGATTTTCGCCTCACGAATCGCCAATCGAGCGCTGTCACTTTGGATGACGGTTGCGCTCCTCGTGCCCCAAACCGTTTGGGCAGAACGGCACTTGCGACATCACGCAGGCAATCCAGCGAGAACGGTGCGCACACGGGTCACGGCGCGCATACTCATTGAGTGCATATTTGTAGCTGCAGTAGTTCTATTTTTGGCGATCGTTCGACCTTTCGCTCTTCTGTCGATCTTTCTGCCAGGATTCGCGTTCGGAATGACCTTATGTCACCTGCAAGGTTACTTTGAGCACGACCGCGGAACGGATCTCAAAGACGGCGGCGTCAGTCACTACGGATGGGCTTACAACTTCTTCTGGTTCAACGACGGCTACCACGCGGAGCATCATCAACATCCGCGATTGCACTGGACGAACCTGCGTACGGTGCGATCGCCATCCGCGAGGATGAGCGCAGTTCCTCCGCTGCTGCGGTGGACCGAGGGACTCGACGAACGCATCTCTCACGCGAAGGGTGCGCTGCTCAACAGACTCGAACGCGCCGTCCTACCGTCGCCCATTTTGCAGCGTTGGATCCTGAGCTGCCATCGACAAGCGCTTGCGCCCTTACTTGCCCAATTGCCCGCGCTCGAACGCATCGCCGTCGTCGGCGGGGGACTCTTCCCACGCACGGTCATGCTTCTTGCTGAACTCGCGCCTGACGCCAAAGTCATAATCATCGATGCGTCGGAAGCCAGTCTTTCGAACGCATCGGCGCTTCTCGAAGAGAGGGGCCTTCGCACGCCTCCAATGATTCAAGCGTGGTTCGATCCTCAACTTCATCGAGGGTTCGACCTGGTCGTTTTTCCGCTCGCGTTGGTGGGTTCTCCGCAACTCATTGAGCGCACGCGCGAATGCAACGAAGCGGTCCTAACGCACGACTGGATTTGGCAAACCTCGCGCGTCACACGTGTCGTCTCGATGCTGCTCTGCAAACGACTGAACCTTACCGTGCGATCGAGCGCCACGAATTCGAACGGGGAACAACGATGATTCGCTCCGCTACTTTCCTAAAAAGTTACCGCGCGCTGCCACACTTTCTTGTCAACGGCGTCGCAGGGCACATCGCCAAGCAGGAGCGCCCCGCATGGTTAGTGGGCGCTGCAGTACGCTCATGGGTGAAGCGTGATCGCATCGACATGACTGACTTCGAGCACGGCCCCTTTGATTCGCTTGAGCATTTTTTTCTTCGAAAGCTCGCGCCGGGCAAGAGGCCACTCGGTCAGGGGTTGATCTCTCCCGTAGATGGTTGCGTCGTAGGACTCGGCACGATCACGGCGCAGTCGATCCTTCAGGTAAAGGGAGTGCCGCTCTCGGTATCGCGCCTCGTAAACGGAAACGGAATTTACGATCTCCCTCTTGATGAATACGAAGGCGGCCGGTGGGTAACACTCTTCTTACGTCCGCGCGGCTATCACTATGTGCACGCTCCGTTCGACGGCGCGTTGCTTGACGTGCGATCCCTATCGGGTCGTTTCTTTCCGCAAAATGAAGACGCGCTTGTTCACATTCCCAGAATCTACGAGCGAAACGAGCGTGCGGTGCTTCGCATGCAAGTACCCGGAATGCTGGCTCCCATTCTTCTCGTCATGGTGGGCGCAAGCGTCGTTGGTGGGATCCACGTCTACGGCACGACGCTGCGCACCAATTCGGCATCGAAAGGAACGCGCACCTTTCGTAAGGGCGAAGCGATGGGACACTTCTCATTCGGCTCGACGGTAGTCTTGCTCCTGCCTCGCGCAAGCGCAGACGTTTGCGCAGTCGCACTCGGCGACGAGCTCAAGATGGGGCAGACGTTGTTTGGGGAGTTCGCTCAGTGAGCTCATCCTTTAGGGCAGCGGCACTTTGGCTCACTCTCGAAGTAGGCAAGGTTCTTGTCTATTTGCTCCATTCGAATACCAGCGGGATGTTTCACGTCCGAGGCCTTCTTGCCGTTGGGCGCGAAGAAGCGCTCTTTGTCGCGGCATTCCTCGCGTTCGACCTCGCGGCGGTCGCCATTGCTTCGCGCTTTCTGAATCGCGGCAACCCACGCATCCACCTCGTGTCGTGGACGGGATACGCAATGGTGTCCGCGTACGCGACTGCAAACGTACCGATCACACGCGTGTTTGGAAGCCCACTGACAGCGTCGATGTGCGAAGCCGCGGGCGGAGCACTCGCAGATTCGATGGCGCGCTACCTATCGGCGAGCAACGTGATTGCAGTGCTAATGGTTTTCGTCACGGCGGCCTTTGCGCCTTCACTCGTGCGCAAGCTGGGTCGTCGCGCGCTTGGACCTGTGCTGGTGACGGCTGGAGGAATCGCGATGATGGGTTGCTTTGCACCGACCGATCGACTCGCGCTTCATCGCGATCCGGTCGTGACCCTTGTGTCGACGAAACTCGCACGACTTTGGCCGACTTGGGCGCTATCGAAAGTCGCGTTTGCAGCACAACCCGCATTGACTGGCGAAGATGAGGCCGTCGATCTGTCGTCGCTATCGAGCGCAGCAAAGGGTCGCCATGTCATTTGGATCATTTTGGAATCCACAGGAGCGCGGTACCTCAAACCCTACGGCGCGGCCGAAGATCCGATGCCGAATCTGACGCGGCTCGCCGATGAAGCCATCGTGTTTGATCGAGCACACGCCGTATATCCCGAGAGCATCAAAGGGCTGTACGCGATGTTGTGCTCGTTTGCGCCGGCGCCTCACACTTCAGCTTCCGCTTACAAAGCGTCAGACCTTCCTTGCAACTCAATCGCGAGCACGCTCGGCCACGAAGGGTACGCATCGGCGCTCTACCACTCGGGACGGTTCGCGTATTTGGGCATGGACTCCATTGTTGCAGACAGAGGTTACGATTTACTCGCCGATGCGAAGACGCTCGCACGTGGCAAACGAGGCTCGAGTTTCGGGATCTCGGACATGACGACGGTACAGGCCGTGCTTCAGCGTTTTGACACAAGAGCCGTCGACGTAAAATTGTTTGTAACTTACATGCCGATCGCAGGTCATCACCCTTACGAATCACCTGGCGAAGGTGCGCGCCCGTTCGGCGATGCAACCGAAGTCGACAGCTATCGCAGCGATCTGTTCAAGGGTGACCTCGCGCTCGGTGCGCTTGTCGAGGGATTGAAGGCTCGCAACGTTTGGAAAGACACGCTGCTCGTCATCCACGGCGATCACGGTGAAGCCTTCTATCAACACGAGGGCAACTTCGCGCATTCACTTTTTCCGTATCAAGAAAATCTGCACGTGCCGCTCTTCGTCGTGGCGCCAGGAATCGTCAACCAGTCGAAGCACGCGCCACAACTCGTCAGTCTTCTTGACATTGCGCCGACGATTGCAGACTTGGTAGGCGCTCCCAGCGATCCACGCTGGCAGGGCTCCTCAGCCTTACGCAACCACCCGCGCATTGTCCGAAGCTACGCAGACCACACCACCGTCAAACTTGCGATCATCAACGGAAGGTCGAAGCTCATTTTTGATGCGGACACGCAGCGATCAGAACTCTACGATCTTGCGCTTGATCCGCTCGAGAAGAACGATCAGTCGCTTGCCAATCCAACGAAAGTTGCGTTGATGCGCGCTGACGTAGAGGCGTGGGCTGCGCGTCAGCGGCGCGACGTAGAACGCCCGCGAGGCTCAGTATCGAAGTGAAAGTTCCACAGGTACCCGCGCAGCGTCGACGCAGGCTCGCGTGTGGTGTACCTCGCGAGCGTGAGACTTACTTGCGCATTTCTGACGTGCATCGCTTTTCTTGGCTGTTCGCCTTCGAACCACGCGCCACCTTTAGCGTCACCACGCAAAGCGGTCGCCACGGGCTTAGAAGAGCGGCCTGACTACTTTTCAATCGAGGGCTTTGAATTAGACAGGTCCCCGAACGGGAAACTCGTCAGGATGCTTGTCCGTGCGAAGGAAGTGAACGTCGATTCCGAAGATGGATGTTCGACACTCGAAGTGATCGAAGGCACGCACGAAAACGTTCGATCAAACTTGCGGACGCAAGGGCGCCTTCGATACTGCGAAGCTCATCATAAGGCAGTACTCAGCTTGCTCGAACACGACGGCCCAGCTTACGTATGGGCGCGCTCAGAAGGCGACGCGCTCAACATCGTCAAAATCGATCTTCCGATTCTGCCCGACGACAAGCTCGCACGGCGCGCAAAGTTCGTGGAGGGCTTCGCGACCGGAGACATTATTGAAGACGACTTTTTCGTGACCGAAAACGACGAGGTCGAACACTGCCACGGCGCCGCTCAGCCCATCGAGCCGATTGATTTCGCGTCGTTGCCACTTCAGTTTCCTCATTGGCCACCGAGCTCGGACAAAGCGAGCAAGTGCTTTCGTGTACACGCAAAAGTACTCGAGAACAGCACAGTGGTTCAGGTTCTCTCGGTGACGAGCAGCGGAACGACCGACGAGTTGCCTACCGACAACATCCTCCGCACGTCCGCGGAAATTCTGGCCAGAGGCGTACCGGGTGCAAAGGGACGAAGACGCGTATGCGGCGTGGTGCGTGCAGGGTCCACATTGCGAATTGAAACCGATGCACACCTCTTGCTCACACTCAGCATCCCGAAGGCCATCGAAGGTAAAGTCAATTTGCTTGTCTACAAGTGTGCTGACATCGACTTCATCTTGTCGTCTTCAGCGGTTCCGATTGTTTCGCTCCATATTAGTGTCTTCGAAAACTGGACGCATTTCGGGATGCACGCCACAGGCAAGGTTACCTCAGTCGCCGAAAGTCAAGGCAGCCCACTGGCACCCGCGGACGATCTGCGCGCATGGGAAAGCGAAGCACGTCGCGATTGGCCACAGTCGAAGGGTCGCACGTTCGTCCTTGAGAGTTACGGCCAGTCTGATCGTTTGTTCGCGCTTGAGGTCCCGCGACCGCTGGCGAAGAGGTTTGCATCGCTGCCTTTCGACACCGACGACAGCGAGGCGAAGATTCGTATCGCACTCGATCGCTTCGACAATGAACTCGTCGCCCACTACCGCCTGGTCAACATTATTGACCATGTTCATGAAGGCTCCGAGCGCGTGAAGTCACTTGCTCCAAAGTATGTTCAATTTTTGAGCGCTGGGACGCTCGAAAATACGACGGAACCCGTAGTCGCTCACGGCGTGTTTAAGAATTGGGCAGGGTCACGCCTTAGTCTCGGCGATCATAAGGTGGCGCTCGATCTCTCCCCGGTGGCAAAGCACCAACTCGAAGAACTCGTCGCAACTGCAAAAATCGAAGTTGGTACACCACTCAAAATGAAGGTGCGCCTCGTCGGACACGTCTCGCGTAAGCCGGGCAAAGTCTTGCTCGCGCCACTAGTTCCTCAACTACGGGTCGAAGCGCTTTCCTTAGTAGCTCCGGATGCCCGCGCAACCGCCACGCCTTCAATGTTGCTTGCGTTGCGTGACGGCAAGAGCGCGAGAGGCCGCGTTTACGAAGCTGAACTCTCCAGCGGCCTTGGCGCAATGGAACGCGACGGAACCATCCGTTTGGTCGACTGCGCGGCAGTTTGGGTTCAGGCACTGGCTTCAGCAGAACGCGTCGATCAACGACCCCAAATCGATGCGCTCGAAGGACAACCTTGCGTCAAGGTAAAGTTTCTTGTCGAATCGGTCCAGGACGAGGCGCCTTTTTTTCGCGTGAGACTCCTGTCAGTCGCGTCGTCTCCCTTAGGAACCACACTCACGTTGGGAGCACCCGACGTCCCAGTTCAAGCGCCTTGGTTCGCGCTTGCAAATGGGGCGTGGGGCCAGACAGGCCACGTTCCGGTGTGGATCCCCGCAACAGATAGCGCCTCACGCACTTGGCTCGCACGCGCGCAGCAGGGCATGGGTGGCACGGTGTCGGTGCGCACCACGAACCTGAAGAAGCACGCGGCAGGATTCATGTACTTCGAGAGTCAATTCCTTGGTGACGCGCCCCCGCCTTGAGTCGGTGAATTCTGTCCCGTCTTCCTCACAACGCTCGCATTTGTAACATTCGCGATCGCGCAGCCCCTATATGCTCCGCGCATGCGCACGATCGCCCTTCTTATCGCTAGCCTTCTTCCGCTCGCTGGGTGCGGCAGCAACGGTCTCGAGCCGAACGATGGCAGCACCGAATTTGACGGCGGCCTCGACGGTGGAAGCGCGATCGACGCAAGCGACGCGGCTCCTTACGCAGACGCCACGACCTGTCCAACGCTGACCTTCAACGACCTCGCCGAACCCATGCGTGCATCGTGCACATTTGCGACCGGCGCAAAAGCCGGTGACTCGCTCTCGCTGACGCCCGCGCAGCGCGCCGCAATTCCGATCAAACACTTGATCATCGTCACGCAAGAAAATCGATCATTTGATCATTACTTTGGGCGCCTTCCCCAAGCAGGCAAGACCGACGTCGAAGGCTTACCAAGCGGATTTGCGAACCTCGACAAGAACGGCGTTCAAGTGAAATCCTATCCACTCGGATCAGGATGCCTTGCGGCCGATCCGCCCCATCAAGGCACCGCCATGAAGACCGGTTGGAACGAAGGAAAGATGGACGGCTTCGTCAAGAGCGCTGCCGCAACAGCCGATGATGGCCACTACGTCATGGGCTACTACGAAGAAGTCGACCTGCCGTTTTACTATTTTCTCGCAAAGACTTACGCGATGTCCGATCGCTACTTCGGCTCTGCGTTGGGCGGCACGTGGGCGAATCGCGACTACCTCTACGCGGGTACATCCGACGGTGTGACGTACACAGGCCAGCGCGCGATTACCGTTCCAACCATTTACGACGCGATGGACGCCGCGAAAATTTCGTGGGGCACTTACACCGACGGAGGTGGACGACAAGACTGCCTCGGATGGAAGTCGAGTCACACAGGCCAGCACAAATTCTCTGCTTTCCTCACCGCACTCAAAGACGGAACGCTTCCTCAGGTTTCGTACGTCGATCCCGGAGGCTCTTCTCAAGACGAGCATCCGCCCAATGACATTCATGGAGGCGAGAACTGGGGATACAAACTTTACGAAGCGGCCATCGCGAGTCCGCTGTGGTCCAAAATGGCGATCGTTTACACGTACGATGAATCGGGCGGCCTCGCCGATCACGTGGCACCACCAAAAGCATGCATTCCCAGCGCCGATCAAACAGACTTCGATCGCTTCGGCATTCGCGTTCCGATGGTCCTCATTTCACCTTGGGCACGGCCAGGATTCGTTTCGCACCTGACGCATGATCACACATCAACGCTTCGACTCATTGAGGCGCTGTTCGACTTGCCTGCCCTCACGGCGCGCGACGCAAACGCAGACGCGCTCCTCGATATGTTCAACTTCAGTGGTTGTCCTGCGCTGCTCGCGCCACCTGTCGCGCCAGCCGCAGGCAAGATCGGTTGTCCTTAGCCGCCAATCGCGACCCAAGACACAGCGACCCAATGCAACACGGCCAAAGTGCGCACGTCAAGCTGCTGCACTCGATGAGACGAAACGCGCCAGTTATTTCCACCAAATGCACCAGGGCGTTCCTTGACAGTCACAAAACCGCATCGCAGTCTGTCAATCTTCGCGCTGGGGAGCGTGATTGTGCAATCGCAACTTCTTTCTTGGGGGAACGTAAGTGAGTGCGGAAGCTAGCCAAAGAGGCTGCGCGCGTTGCGGCGAAAAGCTCGATGATGCGAGTGGTCCACTCTGCAAGTGGTGCCAGTCGGAGCAAGCCGTTCGCGAACAACGCGCGGCTGCCCCCAGTCCAAACTACGCCGCGCCCGAGAGCGAAGGCCCCTCAATCCTCACGGTCATCCGAATCGGATTGATCGTCGTCACGTTGCTTTTGGCAGCAGCCCGCCATTGCTGAGGACGATCGATGACTCGACGTGCATCACTTCTGTATGCCGCTATCGGCCTCGGCGTCTCGCTCGTCGCCTTCGGTAGCCGGGCCTCCCACGCCAATGATTGTCGCAACGTCGGCGACAAGCTGCGCTCCGAATTCGGAGCGATCGCAAGCGATCTCAATGCCGTGACCGTAGACCTAGGTCCTTCCGGATTGTCATCCACCGACACCGCAAAGAGAACGCTGCGCGGCACCGGTCAGAAGCTCGCAAACCTCGCCCACGAAATCGAAGGGCTGTCGCTTGCCGGTTCGGTTGCCTCGGAAGCAACTGCGTGTCGCGACGCGGCCCTTACGTTGGCCAACACTCTCGAGGCCCTCTTCAACGCGGTCGATCGAGAAGACCCCATCTCCGCAGATCTGAACGTCGCGAAGCTTCGCACGAACCGACAAGAACTCGCAACGCGTGTCGACAACATCGAACGGAAGTGCGCCGAGTGAGCGCAAGCCCAACTGTCCCCTCCGAGCCGCAGAAGGTTCCGGTGTCGATGCTTCCGATCGATCTTTTGGTGCGTCTGCGCGATCAGAGCGAAGTGGACTGGCGAAAGCACCGGCACAGCAAAAGCGGACTCTTTCGGTTCGCGTTGCCGATCGCAGCAGGGCTTCTTGCGTTTTCATTGCCCGCAATTGCCTTCGTTGCGGCCCCCGCTTTCACACTCGTCAGCCGTTGGGCGCCGTTGTTCGTGGGGAGTGCCTTGTTTGGAGCCGCGATCGCTTGGTCGCGCATCGCTCGCTTTCGACTCGCCGCGGGTCAAGGCCTCATCATCGGCGAAACATGCCTCGTCGTCATCGACGAGCGCGAGGTCGAGGTCTTCCCGGCGGAACACATTACGGTCGCGGACAATGGCATCCTCTACAACGGCGTGCTGATCGACGAAGCCGTCCACGATGGCGCGTGGCTCGAGCGCCTGCAAAAGAGTGCGCGCCTTGCTCGTTTGCGCGAAGCGAAAGCCACCGAGCTTGGCATCGATGAACGCCAACGCGATCGCTTTCGCGCGGCTGCAGCAGCCGCAACTCAAGCGAATCCTGACCCCGAACGCGCATGGGTGGGGCCACTCGTCGGCGCGATGCTCGGCATGTCGGGTGCCCTATTTCTCGAAGCCGGCCCTGCAGCGATCCGTGGTGAACACGCCCGCGCAGAATCGCGAGCCGCAACACGCGATGCGAAAATCGCATTCGCTTCGTTCGATAGCCTCCTTGCGCCACTCGGCGAGGTCGGCGCCAAGCATGCAAAAGAGGCGCGCGCATCGCGCATCGCGCAAGCGAAGGAACGCCATGATCGCGATTTGACCGCAGCCACAACCGGCACGCTCGCGGATGCAGCGAAGTTTCTCGAGAAGAGCGAATACAAAGACCCAAAAGAGCGAGAGACGATTCGCGCCCGTTATGCTGGGCTCGTCGAGAAGCTCGTGCCCACGCTCAAAGAAGCGGCGAACGCTCGCGAGCTTCTCGGCGGCTGTACCTCTCTCTGCACGCCCGCCGTTCTGCTCAAGGTGCAAACACGATTCATCACCTTGGCAAAACAAGAGACCGTAAAGGCACGCTCCAAAGACGAACTGGAACCTCTCCTCGCGGATGCAGCAACGTATTCGCTCGACGAGGCATTCGAAACCTATGTGCTTAAGCGATACGAAGCACTCTCCCTTCGCGCCGCGCTAGGCGGGTCCATCGTAGATGCGCGCGAATTTCTCGGCGACGATCGCCTCAAATCGTCGAACGAACGCCCCAAGGTCCAGGCGCACCTCGCAAAGCTGTGCGGCTACAATCCCGACCTCGAACTCGCGGTCGAAGGCTCTGCCGAGCTCTCGTTCATTCTCACGTTGCAAAGACACATTTGCGTTCAAGGTACGGGAGTCGTTACGTATCGGGTTGAGACTGCAACGTCTGACGATCTCGCCAAGCAGGCGATGGAAAGCCTGATAGAAGCCTTTGATTCAGCAACGCTGAGGCGTCTTGGGCTGTCTTCGCTAAAGGTCGTACGCGGCTACACGTCGGCAATCGTTCAAGTGAGCGTAAAGTACACGGGCACGCCGTCCATCGATTCGGATGATCCGAGCAGCGGGCAAACACGGCCGTGCACGCTGCGATACACGCTGCTCGATTCTTTGGGCCAGTCGACCGGAAAGTCATTCCAAAGCGCGGCCTCCTGCAAAACCCGAACGACTTACTCATACAATCGAGACGGAGGCCTTTACGGCGTCCCCGGTTACACACCACCACGAAGGCGGGGTCGATGAAAAACGTTCTCAACGATGATGCTCCCGCAAGCAGCCTACGCGCGCCGATCCCTGAGTCTGCGCGTGGATTCGATTCCAAACGAAGCGTGTCCCCTTCAACGCATCACGCAATCCTCGTTGGCGAGGTCGCCATAGAAGCAGGCGATGGCCGGAAGCGCACTCCATTCTCTGTCGCGTCCACTTCGGGTGATGCGCTGATCGTTTTTTCACAGCTCGGCGACAATCAAGGATGGGTGCTCGATCGATTCCGTGCAGGCGCTCATGCAGGCGTGGTGGCCACCTTTTCGCCCGACGTATTGTTGCAACCCACAGGCGTCGCGATTGCCGAAGATGAATCCCTCTACGTCGTCGATGCCGATCGCTGCGTCGTTCTCAAGTGCAGCCCCACCGGTGAGGTTCTCGAAACATTAGGCTCCGAAGGAACCGACGAGGGGCAACTGCTCGGACCGCGCGACATCGACATCGGGCGCGACGGCCGAATTATCGTGGCAGACTCCGAAAATCATCGCGTTCAAATCTGGTCGCCAACAGGCGACGTGCTGTTGTGTCTCGCCGCAGAAGTCAACGAAGACGACGAGTCGCGATTCCTTCAAAGTGGACAAGCAACCGGCGAGTTTTTTCGACCTCTCGGAGTTACATTTGACTCAAGCGGACGTACGTGGGTCGCAGACACGAACAACCACCGCATCCAACGCTTCAGCGCAGACGGGCAGTTCGACCTCGCATTTGGAATCGAAGGAACCACCGCGGGGCATCTTCAGTTCCCGATCGACGTTCGAGTCGACCACTCAGGCCGCGCGGTGATTGCCGACCTTGGAGGAAAACGCCTTCAGTGGTTCTCTCCATCCGGTCAACTTGAGTGCGCCATCGTTGCCCTCGAAGCGATTCCAGAGCACACGCACGTTGCAGACGTCGCAATCGACGATGACGGTGACGTGTGCATTCCCGTGGGCCCCTTAGCGCGCGTGTTTCGCGTACGTCGCGGCGAGGCGATCCGATGACAGGGATGCTCCTTGAGCCCACCGCGCTTCAGAGGAAGTCACTCGAGTTACTCGATCAGGTGGAAGCCCACCCGCGCCTTGTGCACGAACGAATGGCAGCGGCTGAAGCGCACTTGCGCCTTGTGGTGACCGGCGCCGCAGGTCAGCGCGAGAAAAAGCTCCTCGATCGCGCCCGCTCACTTGACCCTTATCGCGCTGAGGTTTGCTTCAGTCTCGCCATCCATGCGTTTCGGGCTGACTCTCTCAGCGCAGCGATCGAGGCTCTCGATCACGCGGTATTGCTCGCACCCACCAATGCGTCGTATCGCTTTCATCGCGCGTACGTGCTGCTCGACGCCGCACGCCGAACGCATTCGAGCGATTTGGCCGACGCTGCGCGCGAAGACTTCGAGTGGGTGCTCACGACGCAGCCCGCTCATATCCCCGCTGCTATCGGCGCGATCGAAGCGACGATCTACGGCAAGACCAAGCGCCTTCGCGAATCGCTTCGCACCGAATTTGCGCGTGTCAAACCAACCGCGGCACATGTTCGCACCATCACTCGTCTCCTCTACCAAGCCATCTTCGCGTTTGGTGTCGGCAAGGCGAAGAACGTCGACAAGCAAAACGAAGTCACAATGTCCGAAATCGCCGAGGTCGCGCGCGCATGGCAAGTCGTTGTGCCCTCGCAGCTTCTTTCCAGCGTCATCGCTGCGGCTGCCGCAAAATGTAACAACCCAGAAGAACTATGCGAACGGCTGCCGCAATACGCACGCGAAATTTCCGACGTTCGGGTCTTGCGCCTCTTGGTGCGTGAGCGCCTCGCCCAAGTGCACGATCCTTCAAAGCGTCTCGAACTCTTTGCATCGGCAATGGACAAAATTCCGCCGCTCGATGGAATCGCGCAAGACTACTTGCAGCTCATTCATCTGGTTGCCAAGCGTGCAGTGGCCGAAGGCGACCTCGATGCAGCATGGCGCAGCTGGCAATCTTGCCTCGACATCGACGCCGACAATCTTTCGACGATTCAAAATCTCCTTCGCGTTGCCGAGCACCTCGGTTACGCCAAAGAAACGGCTCAACTTACCGAAAAGCGCGCCGACCTATTTGCGCTCTACGCAAAGTACAGTCCGCGAAGCGATGCCGTACTCACGCGAGCGGCCAGCATTTCTGCGGCCGCCGTCGAAACGCAAATGAACGCGCTCGTCGAACGCTCTCAGAAGCAGCAACAGCCACTCTCAGCTGCCGACGTCAACAACGTGCTCGAGCTCGCGGTGAGGGCAGACGCCACCGCACGTCTCGGCGTTGACCCAAGCGCGCGCGCGGCGATCGGTCTCGACGTCTTGGGAGCCATCGTCGATCTACGTACGCCAGCAACGTCGATCTTTGATACGTGCCTTCGCGTGCTGCACCTTCCGCTCGTGGACAGTCCGGCGACGGCCTACGCGTACTACGACGTGGCAAAAGACGTTCCGATGGACGCTTTGTTCACTGCCCTTAATGCGAAGCACGAGCACTGGGAAAGCCTCGCAAATGATCCCGACCTCACGTCGCGCGCCAAAGAATACGTTGACGAATTGTCTCGCCGCGCGGCAGAGGCGACCGTTGCCATCTTCGATGAGCAAGCGCGGGCAGAATACGATCGCGCAACATCGTCAATTGAATTGACCGAATTTTATCGTCGGCATCATCAAGGCGTCATTGCCTTGATGCGCCTTGCGCTCCGAGTTTCAGACGACAACGTCCCTGCGTGCATCGCGCTCGCCTCGAAATTGCATGTTCTGCGCGGCCCCATGCTCGACGCGTACGCGCCCTGCAGCGAGTTCGACGACAGGTGGCTCAAGCGATCGCTCGATGATGTGGCCTACGGTTCGCTCATCACGCGTGGCTATGAAGCCATATCCGCTGGGCAGCCAGAGCGCGCCGTCGATCTCGCGAGCCCCTACGTTGAGCAAACGCAGGGATACTCCCGCCTCCAGCTGCTCTACGCGCGCGCAATCCTCGAGGACTCGAGAGTAGAGGTCCGCGAGGCGGTAAGCCGTTGTAGACGCCATGCGCAACTTGCGGTGGGCACGATGCAGCCATTCGACACCGCGTACATCGTCGGCGACGCAAGCGCCCTCGCACAAGAAAGCGACTACCTCTTGCTCCAGCGCGCAGTCGCAGAGCGCGCCCGAATCGCAATCCAGGTGAAAAACGACACCGGCGCCGGTCTCCGCATTTTGCAACTGGCCCATAGCCAAGTCAGAGGGCAACCGCACTCCGGCCCGACCTCTGCCGCGTGGGTGCAGGTAGAGCCTCAAGGCCGTGCGCTCTATGCATTCGCGGTCGCTCAAGCGCTCCGCTCCAACATGATCGCTTGGTACAACGCGCAGCAGCCTTACTCGGTCGAACAAGTGAGGGACCTAAAGATGCTGGCCATCTCAATCGCGCGCGCATGCGATCGATGGATTCGCTATGCCCAATCCGTCGTGAGCGATGAGAGCTTATCTCCCGACCACATCGCAAACATCCGAGAGGGCCTCGCCAACCTTGCCTCAGCGCTCGATCGCGATCGCATTAATCTGATGAGCTAACGCATGGACCATAGAGCCCTCCTTCAAAACTATTACGACGCGCTTGGTGTCTCTCAGACGGCGAGCGCCGATGAAATCACCGACGCCGAAATCGCCCTGCGCCGGTTGTACGAAACGCGCTCCAAACAGGGCGACGCGGCGGCTACGGACATTCTGTGGCGTCTAAACGAAGCGCAAGCGACGCTCGCCGTGGAGCATCGACGAGCAGAGTACGATCGCAGACCAAGCACAATCGCAAACGCGTTTGCAGACTTGGCGCACTCGCCCCAAATCGCACGCTTCGACAAGCTTCGGGCCGTGAGCGCTTGGTTCGACGACGGCGATCCCGTTCGCGCAGCAACGCTCATCGACGCACCGCTACCTCACGACCTTTTGAAACCCAACCCCTTGCTCGATGGATGAGAGATGGCGCTACTGAATAGCATCCAACAATTTCTTGGCATCGGCAGCGATGAGCCCCAAAAGCCCGACGACAAAAACGTCGAGAAAAAAGAGGCACAGGGCTCTCAAGAAGCGCTCATCGGAATTTTTGAGGGGCTCCTTCAGAAGTTGCAAACGATCGACTTCCGCCTCGAATCGCTTCAACGAATCGAAGCGGCGGTCAGTGGCATGACCGCGATGGTCCAATTTGTTGCCAAAGGTAGCGACAAGCGCGATCGCGACTTGCGTGCGCACATCACAAGCGAGCTCGACAAGCTTGGCGCAACCCTGCGTCTTGATGCGTCGAAGCAAGGTGCAGTCGACCTGTTTAAGGGAGTGGTTCCGGTGCTTGACGACATCGATTTTGTGCTCCGAGAATGCGGCGAAGAAAAAGAGAGCAAAGGGATGGCGAGCATCGCGCTGCTCCAAAAGAAGTTGAAAGATGCGTTTGCAAAATTTGGCGTCGAGGAAATTGTGATCACGCCTGGCGAAACGCTTTTCGATAGCGAGCTTCACGACGGCGAACCCACGAAAGAGGCACAAGAGCAAGCGATCGCAAAGGGCACGATCGTTTCAGTGTCCCGCGCTGGATACGTCGCCAACGGCGTCTTGCTTCGTGCGGCCGAAGTTCGAGTTCAGGAATAAAGGGAGCACCGCCATGGGACGCATCATCGGAATCGACCTCGGAACGACTTACTCGTGCGTAGCCGTGTTCAACGAACGCAAAGGCATCTTTGAAGTACTGCCAAGTAAGTCAGGGCAGCAGACGACACCAAGCGTGGTTGGGCTCAACGCAAAGGGTGAGGTCATTGTTGGCGACTCCGCAAAGCGACAACTCGCGACGAAGCCGGACGCCACGGTCTCCGAGATCAAAAGGCACATGGGGGAACTCGACGCAACCGGCGCGCCGCACACGACGCCCTTTGCGGGAAGGCCACATTCTCCAGAAGAAATCAGCGCTTACATCTTGCGCGAACTGAAAGAGTCAGCGGAACGCGCACTTGGCGAAAAGGTAACAGGCGCGATCATCACGGTGCCGGCGTACTTCGAGGAGCCTCAACGCCAAGCAACGATGCGAGCGGGCAAGATGGCCGGCCTCGACGTCAAAAGGATCATCAACGAGCCAACGGCAGCAGCAATCGCCTACGGCCACGATCAAACCGAAGACGAGGACGAAGATGAAGACGCGCAATCGAAACCGATTCGCCTGCTGATCTACGACCTTGGTGGCGGCACATTCGACGTATCGATCATCGAAATCGAGAAGGGCAATATCCGCGTCAAGAGCACGCACGGCAATCACTACCTCGGCGGCGTCGACTTCGACGCAGCGGTGTCGCACTGGATCTGCACCAAGATACGAGAGACGTTTCAAGTCGACATCGAAGCCATTGCCGCAGCCGGTGGCAAGGAGGGCGAACGCGCACGCAGCGCTCTCGGACGTCTGCGCGTCGACGCCGAAAGCTACAAGAAGGAACTGTCGTCACAAGAATCGGTCTCGATGAGCTTTCCGATGTTGCCGGTCGCCGATCCAAAAACGGGCGAGCCGCTCGATGTCGAACTCGAACTCACGCGCTCAACGTTCGAAAATCTCATCGGGGCGAAGATCAGAGAGACGGTCGCCAGCGTCGAAAAGGCCCTCCAAGACGCGCGAATGAAACCGACTGAGATCGACGAGATCATCCTAGTCGGAGGGTCGACTCGAATTCCGCTCGTTAAGCGAACGCTCGCTTCGGTGTTCGGAAAGGAGCCGAGAACTGATATCCACCCCGATCTCTGCGTCGCCCTTGGAGCCGCGCACGAAGCAGTGAAGCACATTGACGTAAACGAAGTCGATTCACCCGAACAACGAGCGGCGATCGAAAGTAAAGTCGCAGACCTTCCGACCGTCGTCGACGTGACCGGCCACTCGCTCGGCGTCGCCGTCGAAGGTATTTACATGAGCGTGCTTATCCCTCGACAAACGCCGATTCCTGCCCTCATCACTCAAAGCTACGTCACGGCGACAGACAACCAATCGCTCGTCCGGGTGCAGGTCTTTCAAGGCGAGCAAAAGCTCGTGTCCCAGAACACATCGCTGCGCGAATTCTTGCTAGAGAACTTGCCCGCAAGACCTGCCGGTCAAGTGAAAATCGAGATCACATTCACGCTCGATTCGAATGACACGCTCACCGTCGGTGCGCGCGACACGATCACGAACCAGCAACGCGAAGTCGAGATCGTCGACGAACGACTGCGCGGCATCAACCCAATCGGACTCATGCCAAGCGGTGAGGCGCCTCGCGCAGGAACGGCGGCCGCATCCGCAGGCGCGATGATGCCAAGCGCCGCGCCCGTAGTCGTCCCAGAGCGATTCCAAAAGTACGTTCGTCAGGCTCAAGAACTTCTGCCGCGCCTCTCACCAGGCGACGCCAAGAAGCTCAATGCGGCGCTCGATTTGCTTTTCTCTGCAGTGCGCGCCAACAACGCCCCCGTAGTCGAAGCGGCCGGAAGCGGCCTTATGGACGCACTCTTCGAAGTGAGACCATGATCAAGCCTCGGCAGAACTCATGTTAGGCCTCCCGACGTTTGGTGCGCGCAAGCGGCTGGAGCTCGCGATAGGTGCCACGACCCGTGGCAACCTCGTCGACGCCCAGCGAGCGCTGAGAGCGTACTTCTCTCTCCGCTATCGCGAAGATCACGCAATCAATGGCATCGATGCCGAGGCGGCGATGCTCGCCTCTGGTTGCGCGATGCTCGCCGGCGATCTTGCTGAATTCGAGGGAACGGCCGTCCTCGTTACGTCGGGACTGAGTCGTAGTGCAATTCGTGCGCGCGAGTGGATTGCTTTCCTTCGCGATGTGGCAGCTGGCGACGTCGACGCTGTGTTCGATTGCCCTGAATGGACTTCGCCCGCATTCGTAAAGCCTCTCTTGCCAAGCTTGTACTTGCTTGCGAGCGAGAAAGGTCTGTCGAACTTATCGGCATCGCACGCCGAGAAGCTGCATGCGATTTGCGCCGATGCGAGCGCACAATCGAAGGACATGCGCTCGCGCGTGGCCTTGGTACGGGCGTCCGTCGCACTCACCGCAGGCGGACGAGACCAAGCTATCCGTGAGCTTGCACAAACCGACGATGGTGCGCCACCGGTGGTGCGATTTCTCAAACAGCTTGCGCTCGAGAACTTCGAAGCAGCGACGAACCTTGTGGCTGACCTTTCGTCCGCCGATCATTCTTCGGCGGCTTCGGTCGTCGCGCGGCTGGCAATCGCCGCGCCTTCAGCATCCGTCGAACGCTACTTGGCGATCGTCGGGCCTATTTGTCCGGCGCAGCAACGAGCGGCACTCGTCGCAACGTTCGCGGTCGCGCTCGCGCGCGAAGGTCATCCAGCGCGCGCCTTGTCGAGGTTGGAGGAAGAACGTTCGCGGTCCCCGCAAACCGTCATGGTCGAAACGGCGAGCGCGTTCGCAGCGTTGCTTTCGGGCGATGCCAAGCGCGCACACACCGTCGTTCGCGGAGCCGCGTACGATGCGGACTCTGTCGCGCTTGCACTGTCGACCCTTGCGATGGAGGGCGATTGCGATCGACTTGTTGCAGAGCTCGACAGAGCATCGTCGCTCAGCGAAGCTGCGAAGCGCACCCTTGCTCCGCTTGTGCTTGCCTCGCTTGCTCGCGCAGGCAAAGCCCTCGACGCCGCTCAGACGCCCGATTGGCTTGCTGCGAGACCCTCTAGCGCGGACGCACTTTATGCATGGGCAATCCTTCGCTTGCGACAGGGAGCACTCAACGACGCACTCAACGCGTTCGACGAAGCCGTCCGGCACACCCCCGAACTTGCGCGTTCAGGCGACAGTCACGATACCGCGCGCGTCGCTGTCGCTCGCGAGATGCTGAAACGCGGCGAGCTCGACAACGCCGATCGCTTGGCAACGCTCGTCACGAGCCCAAGAGAGATTGCGAACGCAACACGACTGCGTGCGCTTGCATTGCTTCAACGTCTGAGCCGGCAGCAAGGATTCATCATCGACGCGAGTACATTCGCCGACTCGGTCGAGCGGCTGCTCTGGGAGACGCCCGCGGGAGCCGAAGCGCACACATTGCTACGCGTCTTGTGGAGCGAGGCTTCCCGAATGCGCGCGCGCGCTCCTCAAGGCGGGCAAAGCACGTGAGAGCCGCGCGGTGCTGAGCCGAGAGTCGGTTGAAGA
>JAHFDZ010000049.1:0-24800 GCA_023248745.1 Myxococcales bacterium
TCAAGACGCAAGGCTACGTTGACGGTGGCATCGGTTGGGACATCGACACGGACGACTGGTGCTTCGCCGACGGCAATTGCGATCGCACGCCTGGGTACGCAACCGACTACAAAGGCTGGGTCTACAAGGAGGCCAAACGCGTTGGTGGTGGCGTCATGTTGTTTCACGACATTCAATCGGTGACGGCGTCCAACCTCGACGCGATCATCGCGCAACTCAAGGCCGACGGTTTCACTTTCAGCGCGCTGCCAAAGACCATCAAGACCGGCATGACCGCTTCAACGTGGATTGGAGACGCATGCACCGCCGATGCAGATTGCACGTTCACCGGTGGCTTCTGTAGCAAGAAGACGGGCGCGGCGCTCGGCACGTGCACCGAAGTCTGCACGAAGACATGTCCTGATCAATCAAACGAAGCGACGACGTTTTGCATCCCCGATCCTTCGAATGCGAGTCGCGGGATTTGCGTGCCAAAGGCTTCGTCGACGTACAACCTCAGCTGCGCAACGTATGCGGGCAGACTGAGTTACAAATCGAGCGTTTATCGTCCCGATCGATCGAGCTCGGCAACGGTGTGCAGTCCGTAGTTGCGGCGCCAACGTAGTCGACATTGGCGCATCAGCGCGATGGATAGCGCTTGCGCTGCTAAGCGCAGCGTGACAGACGGGAGAGCATGAACAGTGCCGATTCTGGGGTCTCATCGCGCATTGCATCCAACCGCGCAGCGCTATTGGCGAGTGGGTTGGGATGCTTCGCTCTTGCATGCTGGACGCTTGGTTGTGGCCCTGCGCGGACGGTAACCGCGCCAACGACGAGTGGTGGCACCGACGCGACATACGAAGTTCGCTTGCACCGTGCCGCGATTGTGGGGAAGCAACATCGCATTGTGACTCATGGCGAGCACCACGAAACTTCACAGGTACGAGTGGGCGGGAAGATCGAAAAAAATACGCGGGAGGATGCTGTGATCGCGTTTCGCGCTGTGGAGCGCGTTGTCTCGATCACTGACCAAGGAAAGTCCAAGCGCGATGAGTACACTGTGGAGCAATTCGAAACGACGCCCCAAGATGGCACTGCGACGGTCCTGGTTGCTCCAGGACAAGTCCTGACCGTCGATCGAGGCAAACGAAGCGAAGATACTGTCGTGACCCTGAACGGCGCAGCCGTGCCCAAGCCCGTGAAACAAGCGCTTGGCTTGGTTATTTCGATGTCCAACGGCGGCGCCGTCGATGACGATATTTTCGGCTCAACCACGCGTCGCGCCATCGGGGCGTCGTGGCCTATTCATGGGGCCGTTGTCGCGAGCGACTTTGCTCTAGGCACGGGGATCCAAGCGACGTTCACTGGCGAGACGCAACTGCTGCAAAGGACCACGTTGCAGAACACAGACTGTCTTGAATTCCGCGCTCAAATGAACGGAACCGTGTCCAAGATGCCGGACATGCCCGAAGGCACCACCATAAGAACGGGCACCATGATCGCCACGTTTGGCGGCTTCGAACCGCTCGATCTCACAAGCAGGGCGCTGAAAAATGCGACAAGCATAGAGATACATATTGTCATGGAACTCCCCGCGAAGGGACAGCGCGCTGAAGTGGAGCTGACGACGCGCGATCGGAAGGAAGAAACGATAACGGCGCTGTGACGCGAGTGCAGATCCCGAGTTGGGATCAGGATCAGGCGCTAAGGGTCGACTACGTGGGCGTCTAGGGACCAGACGCCTTTGCCCATGTTGTAGCCGTCGATGAACACATAGTAGGTGCCTGCGTCGAGCTCGAGGTCGAGGAAGCTCTTGTTGCCTTGGAACCCAACGTGGCACGCGCCCTTGATCAGTTGGGCGGGGCAGGTTGTTCCTTTTTGAACTTCAAGCAATGGCGTGAAGCCGCTGCCGGTGAGTTCGAGGACGACTCGCTTCTTTTGCGTGAGTACCAACTTGCCCACTTGATCCGATGCGCCGCCGGAGGGCACGGTAGGTGTGTCGCAGCCGTGGTCGTATTGCCCGATGCTAAGGGTCGTATCGCCAGTGAAAAGAGCGCCGCCGTCGGGAATGGTAAAGGCGGTTGAGCAGTCGTCGGCACCCGTGATCGCTGTTGCGTTTGCGAAAGGACGGACGAGCGGCGTGATGCTCGCCGTGAGGCCAAGTGTATCGGTGAGAACGGCGCGATACGTTCCCGGTGGCACGTTGCGCGCGAAGCTTCGAACCGGCGTGTATCCCTGCGAGCACCCGAGGCGCGTCAGGTTTGAGCATGTGTTGTCGAGGAGCGAGACAGCGCCCATTTCGTTCTGCGGAAATCGTGCAACGAGAAGAACGTCTGACGTTTGCGAGAGGGTGAAGCCGTAAGCGCCATTCGGGTTATTGTTGAAGCAATCGTCCTTGATCGCGTCGACGCGATCGGCCAGCGATATGTTGGTCGTCTTGTTGAGCGGAATGGTGGGTGCCGAGCTGCACAATTGGTCGGTGGGCTCGGCCGTAGGCGCGGACGTTTGCACGAGGACAGTTGCGTCGATCGGATCGACCGAGCCGACCGAGAGTACGTAGGTACCGGCCGCGAGGTTGCGTGCGAACAGAGGAATCGAGGCGTTCTTTCGGCATCGGATTTCATCGGTCGTGGTCGTACACGCCAACGTGCGCAGGCTGAGAACGGGCTCGGCGCTGCCAATCGTCGTGTTCGCAAAGATGTGGACATCTTTTGCCGAAGTGAGCGTGAACGAATAGGTCAACTCGCCTGACGATGCATTGCAAGCTGATGGTAGGTCTTGAGTCACACTGACGAGCGACACGTTGAACGGAGTGTCTAGCGCCACTGCAAGCGGTGCTGCGCACGTTTCGTTTGTGGGCGGCGACGTCGCGTCGAAGAGCGTGACTTTGAGGGTCACCGTTGCGTCGTATTGGGTCGCAACCCAAATGGTGTAGTTGCCTGGCGCGAGATTGCGCGCTCGCGTGCGGGCCTGCGCGGTGCTTGTGTCGCACGATTTTTCGGTGGTCGCGTCTCCGCAAGTGCCCATAATGGCAACGGCGACGTAAGACCCGCCCACAGCGGTCGCCGCGATTTCGACGTCGCGGTTTGCTCCTGCAGGAATAGTGAACGTGCCCACCACGTCGTGACCCGCGCTCGGAACAGGCAAATTGCAACTCGTCAAGAAGCTGTACGTTGCACCGACAGTTGAGACCACCGTCGTGCCAGTCGTGAATGTCAGCGGACTCGTACACGAGTCGCCCTTCGCGGTGATGCAACCCGTTTCGTCAATTTGACCGTTGCAGTTGTCGTCTTTCTTGTTGCCGCAGATTTCGGCGTTGAGGCTGGAGATTGTGGGGTCGCTGTCGTTGCAGTCGCGTTTGGCAACGCAATGGTCATCGGGATCGCCGTCGCCGTCGCTATCGCGCTGCGTTGTCGAGCAGCTTCGCGTGGCTTCGTCGCATAGACCGATGGTGCATGGATCGGCGTCACTACACGTAACGGGGGCGCCTGGTTTGCACCCGAGACCGGGAAGACAAGCTTCTTGACCATTGCAGTAGACGCCGTCGTCGCAGAGCGTTGCGTCGCCCGTATAGCGGCAGCGTTTGAGCGTCATGTCGCACTTGTCAGAGGTGCACGCGATTTTGTCGTCGCATTGTTTGTCGTCGACACATGGCCCACCAAGGGAGAGATCGGCGTCTGTCGTTGCGTCGGCGAGTGCGCCATTTGCATCGCCATCAGCACTCGCGTCGAGATCGACAGCGAATGGGTCGTGGCGTGGCGTGGACGAGCAAGCCGCGACGAGAGCAGTGATGAGCCCAAAGGCGCCAAGGCCGCGTGAGATGCGCACGCGCCAACGATAACGCGAACCCAGCTATCGCGCTTTGCCGAAGTGAAACACCACTTCGCTTCGGCGCACGAGGCCAAGCTGCTCGCGGGCGATGGTTTCGACCGCGCGAGGGTCCTCGCGAAGCTGCTTTACTTGCGCCCGAAGGCGGACAACGTCGCGTTCAAGTTCGCGGTTCTCTTCGGTCACGCGATCGAGTTCGGCGCGAAGAAACCGAAGGCGCGGCAGGCCCTCCTTTTGAAAGAGGAGCGCCGGCACGGCGATGAGGACCAGTGCAAGTAGAAAGGCCGGCAGTGCGCGTTGCAGAAGAACCGCCACATCTCTTCTTGCCACAACGTGCCCGAAATGGGCCAGTTTTGGTGTAGATCCTAGCAACAATGAGTCGCTACGAAGCCGTGATCGGTCTCGAAGTTCACGCGCAGTTGCTAACGAAAACGAAGGCGTTTTGCTCATGTTCCACAGCGTTCGGGGCGCCGCCAAACACACAGGTTTGCCCCACGTGCTTGGGCCTTCCGGGCGCCCTTCCGGTTCTCAATGGTAAAGCGGTGGAACTAGCCGTTCGAGCGGCCCTTGCACTCAATTGCGCGGTGCGCAACGAGAGCATTTTTGCTCGGAAAAATTACTTCTATCCAGACTTGCCCAAGGGCTACCAGATCAGCCAATACGACCGGCCGTACAGCGAGCACGGCTACCTCGACATCACCGTTGAAACGAAAGGTTCGGAGCCAGCCACAAAGCGTGTGGGGATTACACGCGCCCACATGGAAGAAGACGCCGGCAAGAACATGCACGAACACGGAGACGTGTCGGTCGTCGACCTCAATCGATCAGGCACGGCTCTCGTTGAAATCGTTAGTGAGCCCGATCTTCGAAGCGCAGATGAGGCGGCCGAGTATCTCAAAACGCTGCGAGAGATTCTCGTCTTCATCGGCGTCAACGACGGCAACCTCGAGGAAGGCTCGTTTCGATGCGACGCCAACGTATCGATTCGTCCTCTTGGTCAAGAGAAGTTCGGAACGCGTGCTGAGCTGAAGAACATCAACTCGTTCAAGTTTGTTCGCGAAGCCATCAACTACGAGATCGCACGGCAAGAGGGCGTGCTCGAGTCCGGCGGTAAAGTCATTCAGGAGACGCGTGGCTGGGACGAAAAAGCTGGCAAGACGTTCTCGATGCGCAGCAAGGAAGAAGCGCAGGACTATCGGTACTTTCCAGAACCCGATTTGCCACCGCTCGTGATCTCCGATGCGTTTGTCGAAGAAGTCCGGACGACGATGCCGGAGCTTCCAGCGGCAAGAAGAGCGCGCTTCGTGCGCGATCACGGCCAGACGCCATACGCCGCGCAAGTGTTGACGACGCACCCTGAAGTCACACGGTTCTATGAAGAGGCCGTGGCGCTGCACGGTGATTTCGTCAAGGTTGGGAACTTTGTTCAAGCCGAGGTTCTTCGCGACGTGCAGACGCGAGGACTAACCGCGACCTTCAGCGTGTCAGCAAGTCAAGTCGCGGAACTATTGAAACTCGTCGACCAGGGTGACATTTCCGGCAAGCAGGCCAAAGAGGTCTACGCAAAGATGGTGGGCACGTCGAAGGCCCCTGCCGACATCGTCAAGGAACTTGGCATGCAGCAAGTGACCGATTCTGGCGCGATTGACGAGGTGTGCAAGCGCGTCGTCGATGAAAGCCCAAAGCAGGCCGAGGCCTACAAAGCAGGCAAGGTCGCGATGCTCGGCTACTTCGTCGGCCTCGTCATGAAAGAGACAAAGGGCAGCGCCAATCCGCAAATGGTGAACGCAGCGTTGAAGCGCCTATTGAGCTAGCTGCGTGCAAGCAGTTGGCACGACGCTTGATGCGGGCAGCATTGCAAGCTCCAATTCGCAAACGAACTGTCACACCGATTTTTCCGATTTCCCCTTGCCGTGGAGTGCGCCGGATCCACGTTTATTGCTGAGCGAATTGTTTGCTCTAAGAGTTACGAAAGTGACTCACACAACAACGTGGCTTGCGTAATCAAGCTCTTAGAAGGGAGGCCCGTCATGACCACGGTCGGCGGGTTTTTGTTATTGGGTGCGTTTGGTTTCTTGGTTCTTCTTTTGCTTTCGGGGGTTCGATACGTCTCCAACGATCGCATCGGAGTGGTTGAGAAGAGATGGAGTCTCAAGGGTTCGTTGCAGCGTGGCTTTATCGCGTTGAACGGCGAGGCCGGATTTCAACCCGAGGTGCTTCGTGGTGGCGTTCACTACCTCACGCCGTTTCAGTACAAAGTGCACACGATGCCCTTGGTGACGATTCCACAGGGCAAAATCGGGTACGTGTTCGCGCGCGATGGGTTGCCGCTTGCGGCTTCTCAGACGCTCGCGAGCAATGTCAACATTGTTGACTTTCAGGACGTGCGAGCCTTTCTCGCGGACGGAGGACAGCGCGGTCCGCAGCGACAAATTTTGCGTGAAGGTACTTTCGCCATCAACCTTGCGGAGTTCGTCGTGCTCACGCAAGAACGCGTGTTTTGCCTCGTGCTCAGCAAAGAGGATGACGCCGTGTTGCGCCAGATGTCAGAGGTGCTTCAAGTCCGCCACGGCTTCTCGCCCATTGTAATTCAAGGTACCGATGACGCTGTCGGTGTCGTGACCGTTCACGATGGGCCTGCACTACCGTCGGGTGAAATCATTGCGCCGACGGTGGGTGAGAACCCCGACGACGAAAAGAGCTTTCACAACAACTTTCAGAATCCTGAAGCGTTCTTGCGAGCAGGCGGATTTCGTGGTCGTCAGCTTCAAGTCCTCGTCGATGGAACATTTTACGTCAATCGGCTCTTCGCAACCGTCGAGCCGATCAAGAAGACAGTCATCGAGGTTGGCACCGTTGGTGTCGTCGTTTCGTATACAGGCGACCTTGGCTCTGACGTTTCGGGTGTCGACTACAAGCACGGTGAGCTCGTTGCGCGTGGTCAGCGCGGTGTTTGGCGAGAGCCGCTAATGCCTGGCAAATATGCGTTTAACACGTACGCAGGCAAAGTGGTGATCGTTCCGACAACGAACTTCATCTTGAAGTGGAATCGACAAGAGGTGGGCGCGCATCGGTTCGATGAAAATCTTGCGGAGGTGTCGCTCATTACGAAGGACGCGTTCGAACCTTCTTTGCCCCTGTCGGTTGTTGTGCACATTGACTATCGCAAGGCGCCGCTCGTGATTCAGCGCTTCGGCGATATCAAACGACTCGTCGAGCAAACGCTCGATCCGATGGTGGCAGCCCACTTCAAGAACGTGGGTCAGGTGCGCACGCTGATCGAGCTTCTTCAAGATCGATCGGAGATTCAACTCACCGCCGCAGGGGAGATGAAGAAGAAGTTCGACCACTACAACCTGGAGCTCGAAGAAGTGCTCATCGGTACGCCGACGTCGGCAAAAGGCGACAACCACATCGAGCAAATTCTCGCGCAGCTTCGGCAACGTCAAATCGCTTCCGAGCAGGTCGAGACCTACGTTCGGCAACAGACGGCTGCTGTTCAAGAGCGCGAACTTCGCGAAGCCGAAGCGCGAGCCCAAAAGCAGACGGCCATCACGGAATCAGAGCTCAGCGTGCAGATCCAGGAAAATATGGGGCGTGCTGAGTACCAACGTTCGGTCCAGCAAGCGGCGCAAATTCGTGCGCTCGCCGAAGCCGAAGCCGAGAAGGTCGCACGCATTGGTCTCGCCGAGGCGATCGCGATCGAAGAGCAAGTGCGCGCTTACGGTGGCCCGAAGTATCAGGTTACCCAGCAGGTAATGCAGCGGTTTGCCGACGCCATCGCGCAAGCGAAGGTCGATGTCGTTCCTCGCGTTGTGGTGCAAAGTGGCGGGCAGGGTGGCAGTACCAACCTTGTCGAAACGCTGCTGTCGCTTCTCATGACGACGAAGATCGAAGAGTCGGTCTCCGAGCCAACAGAAGCTCGGCCTGAGCTGGTCGCCATGCGCGATCGGCTGAAGCGGGAGCTGCTCGATAGTACGAAGGCTTGACCTTCTCGCAAAGCGCACCAGGCGGTCACGTTACGGCGGGCCACCTGGTGCGCCTTTTTTCTTTCTAATTGCGCCGCTAATTACCGTCACAGATCGTGTCGTGTTAGCGACTGCTCAGTATGGGGAATCGCTGGCCTTTCGGCATGGGCGCACTTTTGCTTGTGGCGGCATGTGTTTCAACATCACGTCCGCCGCACCCCCAACCCAAAGCAGCGAAGCCATCACCCTCAGCGTCAGGCGATCTTTGCTCTCAAGCCGCGGCAACTTCAGTGGCAGTGCCCCGTCTGACGCCCGATCTAAAAAAGGTCGCGCTTGGAGATGCCTGGGACGATCGCATTCGAAAGGTCCCCGAGGGGGCCGACGCGTGTTTTGTGGCGCAAGACAACATCGAACGGGCCAAGCGGGAAGCTTCCACCGTTTCGCGTGACGAAGCAGCGCCCAAGGCAGCGGGTGCTGCGCGCGATCCGCTCTATTTCGATCTCGTCGATCGTCACCTGCATCTGACAAAACGTGAGCGTGCCATGCTCCAGCGCGACGGCCTCGTGGTGCTCGATCGATTTGAGTACACGTCGTATGGCCTTGCGTACCACGAGATTTTTCGTCAGCAGCTGCCGGTCTTCGTTTCGATCGATTCGATCTTGCACGCGACGTACCGATCGAACGCGACTGCGATTTCGCGCACCGAAGAGCGCGAGCTTAGTCGGGCATTGTACCAAATCTTGACCAAACTCAACAAGGCGATCGACGTGTCGCCGTATTCGCGCGAAGTGCGACAAGATTTGAGCACCTACGTGCGCGGGGGTCTCGATCTTCTTCTCAACCGAAGCGTCGATGGCGATGCCGTCCGCGCACTCGCCTCGGGCGAAGGTTTGGTTACGACCAAGCTATTCGGTCGCGATCGCGTCGTCGATCGATCGCGTTTTGAGCCACGCGGAAACTACGTCGGCGCTTGGACCATGCGCCCGGAGGAGCCACGAAGTCCACCGAAGGATGCCTATGTTGAAGAAAATGATGCCGGGTACCGCGAGCCCAAAGGGCCAGAAATTCGGTCCGACGATTATTTCAAAGCGCTCACGTGGCTTTCGCGCATTGAGCTCAACTTGGTGTCTCGTCCATGCGCGAGCTCGTCGCCTGAGGGACCGCACGACGATGAGACAACGTATCGCGAAGTGCGACTTGCAATGGCGCTCGCCGATCTGTCCGACCGAAGCGGCGTGACGTCATTGGTCAATAACATTGACGATGCGTACGCCGCGTTCGCTGGCAAACGCGAAGACATTGGCGTGCGCGGGATGCTCAGGCTCATGAAAGAGGCAAAGACGAGCCCGAACGATCCAAAGGGACCTGAAAAAATTATGAACGCGATTGGCGATCGGTTTCCACGCCGAGCGAACACACACTTTCGGAACGAAATGTGTCCAGGGATCCCTCAAGTGATGACGATGCTCGGCATTCGTCCAGTCCCCGACGTCGAGCCGCTGACGAGTTTGGTGCACGCCAATGTTCCCGAGCGAAAATCGTCGAACTTTGCCGATATCGCGTACGTGCTTGGTCACGACGTTGCGGCGCCTTGGCTGGTGCAGAAAGAAGCCGTTTACCCAGACGAGGTTAACAAGGCACGCGAGCAGATTCGACGCGATAATCGTGAAGGAACGAGCCTGTACAACCGCTGGCTCGCGGCGATCCTCGCGCTCGCCAGCCACGAAGAGGGAACCGCTCCGTCGTTCGTCAAGACGCTTGCCTATCAGCACATGCGCATGAATTCGGCCCTCGTGGGCTTTGGTCAAATTCGGCACAACTACGTCGCGATCGCAGCGCAAGGGTACGACCAATACGGATGTGACATCCCCGACGGGTATGTAGAGCCCGCCCTAGGCACCATCGACTCTCTGCTCGCCTATCAGCGAGACGAGGCCGCGCTGACGGGTGGCAACAAGGCGCACGATGCAACGCTCAGCATGCTTCGCGACATTGTGATGGCAGAGCGCGCAGGACGCAGGCTTAGCGAGCCGCAAAGGCGCTTTCTCGCGATGGTGGCGGAGTACATCAGCACGCAGCAACTAGGCGATTCGGGCGGCCCACCAAAGTATTCGGGTTGGTACTTTGACATGTTTTCCGATCGTCACCACGGTGCGTTGAAGTACACCGGCTTCGTCGGTGATTACTTCACGCACACCGCTTCTAAGCAAGTGAACTATCTTGGCGCGGGTAGCGTGAGGCTCGGCGTATTTCTCGTCGACACCAACGGTCAGCCGCGCGTGATGGTGGGCCCTGTCTCGAAGGGCTACTTCGCAACAACATCGCTGACCGAGCCACGTCTTGACGACACGCGTGCAGAGCGCGCGACGACCAAGCAAGCTCCGTGGCTTACTTACGTGGCGGATCGGGAGATGATTTCGCACGAGGTTCCAAAGCCAGAACATAAATGGTGTGGAGCGCCGACTCGTGACGTGTCGCCAGGAAGCCCTTTTGAGCAGAAAGTGAGCATCAGCTCGCATTCGGGGGAACTATCTTTCCGCTTTGCCGCCCCAGTAAGCGAAAGGTTCCGTAGGTGGACCATTCAGCTTCTTGACCATCATGGTGACGCGATTGGTAAGGCGATCGAAGTGCTTGAAGGGAAGATCGTTGAGTTCCGTGTTGAGGACGTCGCCACAAGAGGTGCAATCGAGGGCGTTGAGTACAGCTTCGTCGACACGGCTACCGGTGAACGGCGCTTCGTTCGCGACGAGCACGTCCCACGTCCTGTCGTGTTCGGATCGGAGCCGCCCACGGCTGAATGAGTCTCCTGACTCGCTTCGCTGGCTAAATTGCGCTCATCGCGCGCTAAAGATACTCATCTGTCGATGAGCGTTGATTCTCTCCCACCCGCCGAACGCGTACGTCGTGTGCCGCGCGTGCTCATTGTCGACGACCACGACGACCTGGCGGCATCCCTCTGCTCAGTGCTGTCGAACGCTTTGTTCGAAGGCGCTCGCGCCGACGTTACGCGAACGGCAACCGCAGACGAGGCCCTTGCCGTTGCAGCTGCGTTCGACGTCATGATCGTTGACATCAAGCTGCCCGACATGAGCGGTGTCGAACTTCTTCGCGAGCTGAAGCAAAGGAACGTTGCGAGCGAAGTAATTGTGATCACGGGATTTGCAACGAAGGACGCTGCGATCGATGCTTTGCATTCGGGGGCATTCGCATTCATCGAAAAGTCGTTTCGACCAGATGAGCTCACTGCCGTCGTTGCGCAGGCGCTTAAGAAGGTCCGCCTTCATCACGATCGCACGGATCTCGAGCAGCGGTATCGCGCGCTCGTCGAGTTAACCGACGTGATGGTCGTCGAGCTCGACTCAAAAGGTCGCGTCGTTTTTTTCAATCACAAAGCGCTCACGCTTGCGGGGCACGATTCTGAAACCGTCGCCGGTCGCGATTTTCTCACGTCGTGGATCGTGCCCGAGGAGCGCGAAGGCGTGGGCAGCGTCATGGATCGCGTGCGCACGGATGGCACTCCACTCGAAGGCGAAACATGGTTCGTCGACCTGATCGGTGGGCCGCGGAGTGTGACTTCAAGAGGGCGCCGGCGTCGGCGCATTCGATGGCACCTGTCGCGCGCAGGGACAGAGGGTTCTGTTTACGGCGTGGGAACAGACATCACGGCCCGTTACGATTTAGAACGTCGCGCTGCAGACGCCGAAGCCATGAGCGCGATGGGAGCGTTGGCGCTCAGCTTAGCGCACGAAATTCGCAACCCGCTCAATGCAGCGGTCTTGCAACTTCACCTGCTTGGGCGACACATCGGCAAGTTGACCGTCGCTCGTGAGACCATCAACCAACTTGAGGAAAAAGTTCATATTGTTGACGATGAGATCGGTCGTCTCAGCCGTCTTCTCACCGAGTTTCTCGAGCTCGCTCATCCTCGCCAAACAGCAAAGCGTGCTTGCGACCTTGGCCTCATCGCTGAGAGCGTAGTGGCTCTCGAACTCGAAGCGGCCCTTGCGCGTCAGATCGAAATTGTGAGCCACGTTGATCGTCATTGTCTCGTGCTTGGCGATCCCGAAAAGTTGAAGCAAGTGCTCCTTAACGTGTTGGTCAACGCGCTTGACGCTACGCCGTCGGGTGGAAGGGTGCGAGTCATTGTGCGGCGGGAAGGCGAGAGAGTGTTCGCGCAAGTTGCCGACGACGGAGTGGGCATCGCGGGCGATGTTCTCGATCACGTCTTCGAACCTTTTTTTACGACGAAGGAAGCCGGAACCGGCCTTGGCCTATCGATTGTGCGCAAGCTCGTTCAGCAACACAGCGGCGAGGTTCGCGTGACGAGTGAACTCGGTAATGGCACCCAGGTTGAAATCGATCTGCCATCGTTTGACTGACACGAGCAACCGACGAAATAGCAAAACGCGCGGCACGCTTCTTAGAAGCAACACACCGCGCGTTCTGCACAAACCCGGACTTATCGGCCTGGCGGTCTCAACGGGAGCGATGCCGTCGAAATTGGTGCAGGAGGAATGCGCGCCTGCGATGCGCGTCCGTCTGGCGAAGGAGCGCCCTCGAGTCCTGCATCGAGCGCCGTCATGGCGAGCATGACTTTGTCGAGGCCGTATTCTTGAGCGGCGTCTTTCACGAATGTGGTGACGACGCGAATGAGGCGGATGCCCATGCTCTTGCCGAGGTCGATCTCGCGCTCGAGAAACGCTTCGAAGGTGCCGTAGCCCTTTGCCTCATAGAGGCGGCGCTGTTGGATGTCCTTGAGAATTGAGCCGATGTCGTAGAACGAACGGCCGACGTTCTTCTTGAGGCTCTTGATTTGCGTGAGCGCGTTGTGAAGATCGCCGATCTTCTTCTTGATGTCTTCCGCTCCGACCGGAACGCGAATGGTCGCGCGCGCACTACCTGGGAGTGGCGGCTCCGCAGCCCGGGCACGAGCCTCTGCGGCGTGTTTTGCCGCATGACGGGCGGCCCATGGTGCGGCGCCACGAAGGCCGAGTTTGCGCTTTGACGCGTCTCCTGCTGCTGCCGCTGCCGCGCCTTTGGCGTCGGCGCCTTTAGCGTCGGTCTTCGCCTTCGCGCCCTTAGCGCTGCCTTTGGTGTCCTTGGCTGCCCCTTTTGCGGGTGCTTTCGCCTTGGTGTCTTTCTTTGCCTTGGCCATGTGCGATTGTCCTCGAGCGGGCCTTGTAGGGGGTTCGGCGTGAAAACGAGCCCGATTTCCCTGGCCTAGCCAAGGTGCGGCATTAGCACCTCGTTTGCGAAGTCGTCCACCTTATTGTGATCCGCCGTCACGCCGTCACGCCGTATTTTCTGGCTCCGAAGGCCTATCGACGAAGTGACTACAGCCATTTGTACGGGGGTAAATGATCAATATTATTGACTATATGCCCTGTGCAGATTCGCAGTGAAGCAAGGGATGCGTGCGCTTCTTCTTGTCAACATTGCGAGTTCCCGCGATCGTGACCGCGTGGCGGTTCTCACATCTGTCTCTGGCGACGAAGCGCGTGCGGTCGCGTTGCGCTTCAACCTCGGCACAGTATTGTCACTCGATGGGCTCGCAGCCGGAAGTGTCAACTCGAACTTCCAACTCAAGACGAACCGCGGCACGTTCTTCCTTCGTCTTTACGAGGAGCAATCGCTCGATGGAGCTCATCGTGATGTCGCGCTCGTCAATTTTCTTTCTCAAGTAGCCGTGGTGACACCAGCACCGCTCGTATCGACTGCTGGCGAGCGACTCGTCGTGATTTCAGGAAAGCCCGCCGTGCTCTTCCCCTGGGTACCAGGCACAATGCGTTGCCAAGCGAGCGTGACCACTCACGAGGTGCGAGCCGTAGGCCGCGCGCTCGCACAAATTCACCGAGCGGGTGAGTCAGCTCCGGTAGGAAGCATCAGCGCGGGTCGCTTTCGCCCAGAAGATCTTTTTCAACGCATCGACCGAATTGAGCGCGCGAATGATGCTCGTTTCGTGAGCGAGGTTCCTGGTCTTCGAAAGTCGCTCGAGCTGGCAGTCGCGGGTCGCGATACGAAGCTGACGCAAGGCCTCACGCACGGAGATCTCTTTCGCGACAACGTGCTGTGGAGCGCTCAAGGTGAAATCGCAGCGCTGCTCGATTTCGAGAGCGCCGCCCGAGGACCGTTCGTATTCGATTTGATGGTCACAGCTCTCGCGTGGTGCACGGGTAACGTACTTGACGAATCGCTCGCGAGTGCGTTGGTGCGCGGCTACACCGAAGTGCGTCCGCTCAGCGATCAGGAGCGCGCCGCAATGTTGAGCGAGGGTTCGCTCGCAGCCCTTCGCTTCACGATCACGCGCATTACAGATTTCGCAATGCGCGCTGACAGTGAGGGGCCTCGCGTAGTCAAGGAGTGGAAACGTTTTTGGTTTCGCTATTTGTCGCTTCAGGCTCTCGGGCAAGACGCGATTGCAGCTTGGGGCACATAGCTGATCGGGTCGCGCAGGTACCGCTAAGCGGCGGCTCCTTCGACGACCGCCGCAAGCCACAACCCTTTGCGCGTTGTTTCGAGCGTGTCGCGGCATGCGATGAGTTGCTTCTCTTGCTCTTCGATCGATGCGAGCGCTTGCGTTTCATCGACAGCGCCAGCGTTGCGACCTTCGCGCGATTGCTGAAGTACTTCGAGGACTTGGCGATGCAATTCTTCGCCAGCGCTCACAACCCATTGATCAAGTTTGCTGCCAAACTCCTCGATGAGCTGATCGATTTGTGGGCCTATTTTTGCGGCAGTATCGCGAAGAACACCAGGCGCAACTTCTTTTGCGCGCTTGCGAAATTCGCCTTCGACACGGCTCTTCAACATGAGCGCCAAGACAGGCCCTGCAACCGCAAGGAGGCCACCGACAACCACGTTGACGACCATGAAACCGAGACCACCAACCATGAGCGCGACGACACCAACGTCGTAGGCAAACGTGTCGACCTCGACGTTGAGCGTCTTGTTCGTTTGGCTTCCGAGAACTTCGCCGACGCGATCGGTCGTTGCGCGAGCGTCGTCTCGAACCAGTGCGACAGTGCGTTCGGCCATGCGTTCGAGTTGTTCGGCGATTTCTTTTGTCTCGGCTTCAGCCCATTTGCGGAACGCGTCTTCGAGGAATGCGGGCAGATGTTGTTTGAGCTCGTCTGTCTTGGCGGAGTCGATCACGCCCGGTAGTTTGGCAATCGTTTCGTCTACGAATCGCTCGAGGTCTTTGCGTGCGCCAACCTTGATGCCAGCGAGCTCTTCGCGAATTTGTAACCTTCGCTGTTCGATGGTGCTCGCCTGACCCGCAAGATCGTTTTCGAGTGTGGCGATGCGCCGATCGAGTTCGGCGCTTTCCATCGTGACGGCACGCCTTCGCGCGTCGATGCCGCGCTGGAGAAGTGCGGTGACATTGATGCCTTCGCCGAGCGCGTTGTCGAGCAAGATGCGTCCGCGTTCCTCGGCAAGGAATGTCGTGAGGTGCGCGAGCAGGGGATCGAGTCCGCTCTCGTCGCGACGACCATCGAGCGCATATTCGGCGCTCACGGGAAATATAACTGGTGAAGTTACGAAATTAGAAAGGTGCGTTCGCGCGTACGCAAGTGCTTCTTGTTGTTCTGCGCTGTCGAGCAAGTCCCACTTTGTGATGATAAAAATGATTTTGTCACGCGACGCCTTGAGCAATTTCTCCTGCAAGAAAACGCGCTCGCTCTCTTTTAGAATTTGGCCGGCATCGAGCAAAAAGAGCACAGCATCGGCGCGCGGAATGTAGCTGTAGGTAATGTCGGATCGTTGAAGCGAAAGGTCGTTCACGCCGGGCGTATCGACGAGCAAAATGCGTTCGGCGAGGAGTGGCGATGGATACCCAACTTCGAGATAGTCAACGCTCTCGACGGTGGTGCCACCGACCGAGAATTCTCGCGCACTCTCGAAAGGAATCGCCTTGCGTTCACCTGATGCGTACACAAGCGCAGCCTCGGGTTGCTCTGCGAAGCGAATGTGATGAATCGCCGCGGTAGTTGGCGTTACACCGGTAGGAAGTGCGCGAGTGCCGAGCAGCGCGTTGATGAAGGTGGACTTGCCGTGGTTAAATTCGCCCACGACGACAAGGTGAAAGCGATCTTCTTCAAGTTTCTTGACGAGCGCAGATTCGACACGCGCTGCGAGTGAGCGAGCACCGACCGCAGCGGCGAGCGTTCCTAGAAGGTGGAGATCTTGCGAAACCTTGGCTTTGCGCTCGCGAAAGCTTTCGAGCATTGACGGTGACCTTTCTCAACTGACGCGTTCAATAAATGGAAGCTCGTGATGTGAGCTCGAAGCAAATAGGGGTTAGGCATCGCCTTGCAGGATGGCCTTAACCTTCGTGTCGACCTCGCTCATGGTGAAGCCTTCGCTTCCGAGGCCGGCATGGGTGCGGAAGAGCGAGCTCTTGCCAAATTCTCGCATCGCCAAAATGCGCTTTGGAAGCCATGGGTGCGTCGAGAACACCTCCATGTAGCGACCGAGACCTTCTTTGCCTTCTTCGTACTGCTCGAGAAAAACTTCGAGATCGAGTTCTTCGTAAAGTTTGCGCGAACCGAGTGCGAGCTTGGCGAGTGATCGCTGTGCGACCACCTCGCTATTGGAGCAGAGCATCCCCGCGCGATCGCACGTGATCTCTGCGCGGCGGGACCAAGCGCGAAGTGCGATGACTGCGGGTTCGACGGCCCAGCGAACGAAGAGGCCGGCCATTTGCGTGAGGTAGTGAAGCGCAGTGAGGTAGACGACGTGCGAGTTGTGGATGTGACCGCATTCGTGGCCGATGACGCTGAGCAACTCTTCGTCGCTGTAGTGGTCGACCAGGGCGGAGTGAATGAAGATGTACGCCTCGTCTGGCGTTCCGTAGGTCGCGGCGTTCAGGCTTGGGGAGTTGACGATGTAGACCTCAGGCGTCGCGATTTGTAACGTATTCGCGCACGTTTTAACGAGGCTGTGCAGCCGTGGAAACTGGCGCTCACCCACTTTGACGGAGCTACCCAAGAATTGGTTCTTGCCAAGCTGCTTGAACATGCGGACGGAAGCCGCAACTGCGAGTTCGATCGGCTTGATACGTTCGAATGTCGCGCGTGTGTTGCGATCGCTGATGTACGCGTAGTCATGGCCATCGCTGAGTGTGCCGCCGGCATGAAGCGCCTTGCGTTGCTCGACGAACGCAGCGAAATCGAGTTCGGGAACTTGTGCCATGAAGACCTTTGGTTCGAAGAGGGCTAACCGGATTGAAGCAACTTGAGTGCAGAGAGCACCGCATCAGCGTGGCCGTCGACTTTGACGCGCGAGAACACCTTGGCGATCTTTCCTTTGGGATCGATGATGAAGGTCGAACGGATGGTGCCCATCACTTTCTTCCCGTACATCGTCTTTTCGCCGTAAGCACCGAATGCGTTGTGCGCCAGTAGGTTGGGGTCAGAAAGTAGCGGAAATTTCAGGGAATACTTGTCGCGAAAGCCGCAATGGCTCTTGACGGAGTCTTTCGAGACGCCAACGACTTGCGCTCCGGCTTTCTTGAGTTTGCCCATCGATTCGCTGAACGCTTGTGCCTGACGGGTGCATCCGGGCGTGTTGTCCTTTGGGTAGAAGTAGAGGACGAGCCACTGGCCTGTGAATGACGAGAGGCTAAGCGTTTCGCCGCTGTCGCTTTCGAGTTTGAACGATGGAGCCTTTGCGCCTTCTTCGATCATGGGCGTGAGGATACTCCTTCAGATACGCTACCTAGCGTGCAAATTCAGTTCGAGGCCAAAGAGGCAACGATCAAGCTTGTTTACTATGGTCCGGCGCTCAGCGGAAAGACGACGAACCTCCGCTCGCTTCACGATATGACCAAGCCCGAGAGTCGCGGTCGTCTGATGACACTCGAGACGCGCGACGATCGCACGCTGTTCTTTGACGTGCTCCCGTTCATCTTTCGGCCTGAGGATGGAGAAGGGCGGCCATCGATGCCAAACAACATCACGCTGCGCGTGAAGATCTACACCGTGCCGGGGCAAGTCATTCACGGATCGACACGCAAGCTCCTGCTTCAAGGGGCAGACGGCGTGGTCTTCGTTGCCGATGCGCAGCGCAACCAAGCGCAGGCCAACACCGATTCGTTTCTGAACCTTCGCGACAATTTGAACGAACTGGGAATCGCGATCAAAGACATCCCGCTCGTGATTCAGTTCAACAAACGCGACCTCGATGATTCAAGGTCGCCGCAAGATATTGAGGACCTCGCCGCAAGAGGACGGGAGCCCGTCTATTGGGCGAGTGCGATTGCGGGCGACGGTGTGCTTGAATCGTTCTTTGCGCTGCTGCATTTGACCTGGCTGCGGCTCGACCGCTCTCACAACCTTTCGGAGATGCTCGGAATCGAGAGTCACCGGTTCATCGAGTTGACAGCGCGCCAGTTGGGCGTCGAAATGAACTTTGACACACTGTGCGAGCGCGCCGTTTCGGGTTCTCTCGAACGCCGGAGCATGTTGTGAGGCGCTCGGAGGGTGACTTAGTCAATATTATTGACGGTGCGGTGCGCTTAGAAGATCTCGTTGAGCGCGAAGCGCTGGGCGAACTCTGTCGTAGTTTTTTTGTCTTGTTCGGCATTGGCGTTCGCATCTTTTCGAGCGCCGGAGCTTTGCTAGCAGAGGCAGCAAACGAGCAAGCCATTTGTGCGTTGGTGGGCAAGGAAGCTGCTGGGCGCGTCGCATGCAGCGAAACGGTTGGGGATGTGAAGGCGCTGGTTCCCGATTCGGAAGACGTTGTGCATCCCTGTTTTACGGGCGCCCAATATCGGGTGTGCCGCGTTGTCTATGAGGGGCGATACGTCGGTCGGTTGGTGATTGGTCCTTACTTGCCAATCTTCGTTAGAGAACCTCCAACATCGCTGCTTGCAGTTATTCCGCAGGGCGACAGCGAAGCGATCAAATTCTCGCTTCTGCAAATGCCAAAGGCAAAGATCGATACGGTTGCACGCATCGCGACACACCTAAAGAGCGCGCTCGATCTGATTCTCTTCAGCGGTCACCGGGCGCTTTTGTCGAGTCAGATGCACCTTGCGAGCGCTCGAGAGGGGTATCGCGCACTCGAAGAGAAAAATGTGGCGCTTCAAGAAACGTACGAACAACTCAAGGAACTTGACCGTCTGAAGTCCAACTTTCTCGCGACGGTGAGCCACGAGCTGCGTACGCCGTTGACGTCGATCATTGGGTATAGCGAGATGCTTGGCGAGGGCCTCGTCGGAACGCTCACAGACGAGCAGTCCGAATATGTGCGGACGATTCGCAGCAAGGGCGAGCAGCTGCTTGGGCTCATCTTGAGCCTCCTCGATTTGACCAAGCTCGATATGGGGTCGATGCATCTGCAGCGCAGGCGTATTGCGATTCGCTCAGTGCTCGAAGAAGCTGTGTCGTCGGTTAAGCCGCAGGCGTTGAAGCGAACAGTGTCGCTTGTGCTCGAGCAGCGAGGCGCCCTCTCCGATACCCATGGTGATCCAGAGCGCTTGAGGCAGGTATTTATCAACTTAATTGACAATGCGATCAAGTTCACGCCTCAGGGTGGTACTGTTTCGGTTATCGTAAATGAAATTGACGTTAGGCCCTCGGTGCCAGAAGAGACGCCCGGGTTCGCGCTGCTAGCTGCCTCAAAGCGTGCCATTGAGGTGCGTGTTGCCGACACCGGGATTGGCATCCCTCAGCGGGAGCGCTCACGCGTGTTTGACGCCTTCTATCAGGTCGATAGTTCGTCGACGCGCGAGTTTGGCGGCGCAGGCCTAGGACTGTCGATCGTCAAGCGCCTTGTCGATGCTCACGAAGGAGGCATTCGCATCGAAGACAACACGCCGTCGGGCACGATTTTCGTTGTTGAGCTGCCATCGATGGGTGATGCGACGTGAGCGAGTTCGCGTTGATTGCTGCCATACGGCGCGTGCTCACACAGCCGACTTCCGATGTTGTGGTGGGCATCGGCGATGACGCGGCAGTTCTTCGTGCAGGCGATGGCGCGTTGGTTTGGACGATCGATGCACAAGTAGAAGGCGTGCACTTTCGTCGTGATTGGCTCTCGTGGGCAGATGTTGGGTATCGGAGCATGATGGCGGCGGCGAGTGACCTCGCTGCGATGGGCGCAAAACCGGTTGGTGCGCTTGCCGCACTCACGGTTTCGCGGGGCTTTTGCGAGGCGATGCTCGTCGAATTGGCCGGCGGGCAACGCGAGGCCGGCGAGCTGCTTGGGTGCCCCGTGATTGGTGGAAATATTTCGAGTGGAGATACATTTTCCGTAACCACTACGGTGCTCGGTCGCGCAGAAAAGCCGCTGCTCCGAAGCGGCGCGCGTCCTGGGAACTTGGTTCAAGTTGCCGGGCGTCTTGGCGATGCTGCACTTGGATTGCGACACCTCTTAGCGGCTCACAATGGCGGCGCGGGCGTTGTCGCGTGGCGACGGCCACTCGCGCAGATTGATGCAGGACTACGGGCGCGTGCACGCGCCACATCCGCCATCGATGTCTCGGACGGACTTGGTCAAGACGTGGAACATTTGGCCCGCGCTTCAGGAGTGCGTGTGCTCCTTCATGAAGCGCAGCTTCTGTTGTGTGCCCCGGCTTTGCCTGAGCGTGATGCGTTGGCATTGGCGCTGGGCGGAGGAGAGGACTACGCGCTGGTTGTGACCTCGGATGAGCGCGTCGAAGGATTTGAGCCCATTGGGGTTGTGACGGAGGGCGAGGGCGTATTCGTCAAGTGCCTTGATGGCCGTGAAATGCCACAGGCCGCGCTGGCCAGCGGGTACGTGCATTCCGTTTAGCGGGCATGGGTTTCCGCTAGCCCGACGCCAGTTGGGGGGCTCGTCAAGTAGGTTGATGGACGTAAAAAACCGCTCGCTAAAGTTAGCGAACGGCTTTGTTTGCCAAGGTGGTTGAGCCAATTGGCCTAGAAGCGGCACCCTGGAATGGGTTTGCCGGCCATGGTTGCGCGAAGCTGCGCAACTTCGGGCGCGTTCGGATTCTTATCGACCGCGGATGCAGTGGCGAAGCACTGCGCGAGGTAGCCTTTTGCTGCCGCGCCTTCGGGGCTCATTTTGACGAGCGGGTTGTTGAGATAGGCGCTGATATTGTTGCAGCACGCGCGAATGCCAGCGCCGGCGCCGGCGGGGCCATATTTCTTGGCGGCATCGGCATCGGCATCGGTGCCTGCATCGAGCTCCTCGAGTGGGGCCACCTCGACGACGTCCGGCTCGGTTGAGACCAGGAGCGGCGCCGCGTCTTCAACGGGCTTGTCTTTCTTACAGCCGGTACTTCCGACCAGGAAAATGGGCGTCAACGCGATTGCAAGACCCACAAGGATGCGGCTTGTCGAACGACGGTTCATACGGCCTCCAGAAATCATTGATTGAGCGCGAGGCTACAAGGAATTGGACGTTTGAACCAACTACTGAAGCCTCTTTGGGTAAACGCGCAACCATCTGGAAATGGTTCCAATCCGTTACGAATTTGAATCCCGACGACGCTTTGGGCATCGGAGTGGGAATCAGCGGCCGAATTGATGAGTTGAACCGATCAAGATGCTGATGCGTCGAACATATGAATCGTAGGTACGCGGGAAGTCCTTAGCAGTTGTCTTTGTGGAGATTTACGATGTTGTGCCGTGAGGAAATTACCCTTGTTAGTGCTGTGAGCGAGAGGCCCACTGTGGCTCCTGCTTCTAGCCAACGCGTGATCAGCTCAAGCGCCGCTTTCGGCTCGAGCGAGACGCGTTTGCGGCAAGCGGTTGACGATCGAGCGCAAGACGCGCCCGACAGCGAGACCGAACTCGATCTCAACGATCCCGATATCGAGGTTGCGCCGCCAACATCACGAAGGTTCGACACGCTCCGCAGCCTTCGTGCAGCGCCGGTGAGTGAATCTGTCGTTCGATCGATGTCCTTCGAGCCCGTGTCTGCGTTGACGGGCTGTGCGCTCAACGTCGAGTGGGGCAGTTTCGATTGAGCTCTGGCCCTGCTGCGCAGGTGCAAAATACCGAACGGGTGTGCTGCCGATGCGCGCTGAACTAAAGGCGTTGGGTCCGCAAGAAGTCCAACGTGTGCTTGGCAAACGCCTCGGGCTGCTCTTCGTGCACCAGTAAGCGCGCATTTCGAATTGCGCGGATGCCGGAGATTTGAGGAAACTGTCTCACCATGGCTTCTGCGCGACGGAGTGGAAACGTTGGATCTTCGGCGCCCCACACAAGCAAGACCGGCGCCTTGATTCGACGGTGGATGTCTGGTAGGCCGTCCACCACTTTCCAATCGATGCCTGCTAGGTAACGCCGCTGTCCGTCGGACGCGCGTCCTTCTTCGAGCATTGGCACCACAAAGAGAGCGTGGAACTCGCCCTCGAGACGTGAGGCGTCGGCGAAGCAACCGCCAAGGCCTAGCGCTGAACGTCTCAAGAAAGGGACGCGCATCGAAAGCCGCACGCTCCTCCATAGCGCCGCGCTCTTTGCAATGTGAATATAGAGAGGCACATAGGGAGGCCGATGGTTCGGAATCTCGGTGTTGGCCATGACGAGCGCACGCACGCGCGGATCCGACGCTGCGACGAGGCGTGCGGTTGTCGCTCCGGTGTCTTGCCCGAGCAGCGCATAGGACTTAAGGTCAAGCGCGTTGACCACGCATTTTACAGACTCCGCATGCTCGGCGAACGTGAACGTATATTTCTCGTTCCATTCCGAACTGCCGGTGCCCAACAAGTCGACGACGATGCATGTGAATTCGCGGGCGAGTATCGGGATGATATGTCGATAAGTCGCGCCAGACACAGGCCATCCGTGCACCAGCACGAGTGCTGGACCCGATCCAAATCGACGAAAGGCAATGCGTCCGTTCTCGGTATTCGCGTATTCGATGCGCGCGTTGCGAAAGGCGGCCAAGTCAGGCGAAGGCAGAGGCATGATGCGAGGATGTCACCCTCATCCCGCTTTGACCATGACGTTGAAGGTAACGTTGCCGCCAAGCGAATTCAGGGCGCTTCGGCGAACAGATATCGCGCGGCTAAATCGCTCGTCTCTTCGACGAGGATGTCGAAGTTAAGGGACGGGTCTTGCGTGAGTTGCGAAGCGATGGCTTCGACTGCTGTGCAAAGGACGCTTGCGGCAACACGATGATCGCGTACGCGCAACGCACGGCGATGCGTCTCGAAATAGGAAACAAGTGCTGCATTGAGGTGCGCGTCAAACAGAGGCGTGGCGAACGACGCCGCAATTGCAGGAGCTTCGCGAATGAGAGTGGCGCGCGCGTTCGGTGCGGCTCGGAATAGCTCAAGCGTCATGCGCACGACGTTCGGGAGCGCCTCTCGCGGTGGAAGATCAATGATTTCGACAAGATAGTTAACAAATTGCGCAAGCATCTCGTTTGAGACCTGCCTCGCGACTTCGGCGCCAAGTTGCTCTTTGGTCGGAAAGTACTGATAGACCGATCCGATGCTCACGCCCGCACGGCGCGCCATCTCGTTCACGTTCGAATTGTGCCAACCATCTTTGCCAAGAACCTGAGTCGCTCCGACGACAATGGCATCAACGGTGGCTTTCGAACGCGATTGGCGCGGTAATTTGGGGACTCTCGAGCGCTTAGACTGGGCCACTGAGAAGGTAACGTAACGCGAGTCGAAGGTTCGCTCTACCGCAGACATGCTTCTCTTTCGGCATTCGTCAGCCGGGTTTGGAGTGAGAAGTGGATCGTACTCGCTATCGCTTGAGCGCCGTTTGGGGGAGCATCGCGTGTGTCGTCATAGGGGCCTTTGCATTGCGGTACGCGATCGTTGGTGTTCGAGCAGTCAATTTTCTTGCCTATGCTGATCGCCCCCTCTCGTGGCTTTCGTCGCGGCCGACGACTATTTTTCGCGAGTTTGCCGAGGCACAACTCCCTCGGTACGTACGACTATCCTCGCTCGTCGTTGGCCACGCAATCGGGATGGGCGTGGCCATCAGCATTGCTCCGTTCGCACTCTCAAGCCGCGTGCGGCAGCGACGTCCGCGCGTGCATCGCGCTTTGGGATACGCGTATGCGATCGCGTGCGTCGTTGGCGGTCTAACGGGTACGGCGATGGCCATACTTCTGCCAATGCGAGGTGACGCCATCGCGATCGCTGCGAACGTTGCCACGGGCGTGATGTTGGCGACTTTCACCGTGTTGGGGATCCACGCCGCGATTCGGCGGGATCTCGTTCAACACGAGCGATGGATGACGCGCACCTTTGCACTGTTGCTGACGCTTCCAACACTGTACGCGTTCATCGTAATCCTTCCGATATTTTCGGTGCCGCACGCGGTAGCGTATGAGTGGGGCCACTATTTGTGTTTGCCGCTCAATTGGCTCGTGTGCGAGTGGTGGCTGCGAGGACGAGATGCGACGATGCGCTGGCTCTGGCGGATGCACTCATGAGCGCGGCACCGCGTCGCGTGGCTTAGGGACCTTTCCAAGCTGCCGACCAAGTTCCGCTTCCGGTCGAGTTGAAGTCTCCCGCGCCTGTCCACGTGCCGTTGATGAATTCGTGAAGCACAGGATCGTAGTCGGCATCCAAGGTGCCCGTGAAAGAGAGCGTGCCGAATGGGGAAACCACTTGTCCGTTCGAGATGATCCCGTTTTTGAGCTTGAGCGCGTCACAATCGAGTGTGCCTGCGAGATCGGCGGTGTAGCCGATGCAGTTTGTTGCGTTGCTGTCGCAAGCCTCACCTTTGAGCTTGCCTGCTGAAAATTGTGGGGGAGCCGTTGGATCATCGTTGCCTGCGAGGGTGAACTCGATCGTTGCCGTTCCAGACAGGTTGGAGCCAAGCAACGGCACGACGATGGTTCCTGTTGCTGTTCCGGCGTAGCGCCCGAGCTTGCACTCATTCTGCTTGGTTGGAGCTGCGTCAGTTGGCGCATCAACGCCGGCATCCGTCAAAGCATCGGTCGATTTCGCGTCAGATCTCCCCGCGTCGGTGGAAGCGGTGCCCTTGGCATCGACCTGGTTGTTGCCACAGCCAAGATTGGTGAAAAAAAGCGGAATGATAAGCGCGACATATGTCGTAAGGCAGG
>JAHFDZ010000049.1:24810-26324 GCA_023248745.1 Myxococcales bacterium
GCGTAACTTTTTCGATGGCCTCCGTGAGTTGCCACCGTTTCTTTGTGCTTTCGCGCCTCGCGATGGCGCGAGCCGCCATTTTTGTGGACGGATAGGCGCAGGGCCCGTTTCCACTCCTCCCTACCAAGTCAACTTCACGTTCATCACCTCGGGTTCAATCTTGCGGTGACTCCATGGGGTCGTGGGATCGGTGACGATGCGCACGGTGGTTTCGTATGGTGGCGAAGCAGGACGCGTGAGCTTGAGCGCCTCGTCGAGTCCTGCGACGCGCGCATCTCCGATGTACATCGCACCGGTGCGCGTGAAGTTGCTTGGTGCGAGAACACGCAACGTGTTCCCGGTCACTTCAACGTCCGCGGGCACGGACACATCGAAGACATCGAGCATACGAGATACGGTTTGCTCCGCGCACACGGGACACATTTTTTCGGTCCAACTGCGCATGCGGCAATATCGGCGAGGCTTGTAGAGACTTGTCTTGCAGCCACCGCCCACGCCTTCAAACAAACCGACGGCATCGTCTTGTGCATAATCTTTCGGTGTGGGAAGGGGCACGCCAGGCGAGAGCCACGAGGACCACTTCACGTCCGCGACATTCGTAACCAAAGGTGACATGTTTGGAAAGTCTGGCGTGAGCGTGTAGCGCTGACAGGGACTCGACTCGTTCGTGTACTCGTCTGCGAGTAACCCAAATGCGTGACCGAATTCGTGGACGACGCCGCCTGGTGTATTGGGATCATGCGCGGTGAGTGATGCTGCATAGACACCGAAACCACCGTACTTCTTTGTGTTCACGAGAACGACAATCGCATCGTAGGGCACGTTCGCAGCGGCTTGATGCATGCGCCGCTGATCGAGCTGAAACAGCGGAACGTCCCAGAGCCCGCGCATGCCAAATAAGCTAGCGAGCCGAAGTGGGAAGATGCTGCGGTAGGCAGTCTTACGAAGGAGATCGGCGCAGCCTTCGATCACTACCGTCTCGGAACAATCATACGACGCGCCCGATTCTTCGCTCGCCACATCGATGCGATGAAGATTGAGCCGCTCCTTGAATGACGCGTATGGTTCTGTTGCGAGAAACTCCTTGGCCACGGTGGCTGCATGCTCGGCGAACATGGGTAGCTCTGACTCGCGATAGCCGTCGCCCAAGATTGCGATGTCGAGCGCACGATTCGGATCGCCCCCGTGGTGAAGCGTCTCCACTTTGGCGCCGAGCGGCTGGATCTCCTCGACCTCGGCGAGTTGCGTTTGACCGAGTGCGGTTTCCGTTCCGTCGAGCTCACGACGAAAGAACTTCACACGGGTGATGGCTGCGTCCTTCGGAATCGCGATGCCGAAGTCACCAAGTTCGGGAAAGGTGACGAATGGGTCGAGGCCGATCTTGATCTGCGCGAGGAACTCACGAATCTGAAGGGGCTCGCGGCGACTTGTCTGAAAGATCGCGTTTCCAGTCGCGTCGTAGCAGCGAACGAGAAATGGAAATGTGTCGTTGATCGCCTTGTCGCGATCGACCA
>JAHFDZ010000294.1:0-2066 GCA_023248745.1 Myxococcales bacterium
GATCTTGCCGCCGAGCTCGTTGATGCGGTTGATCGCGTGATCGACGCTGTCGACGCTCGTGTAAAACAGCCACGCCGAAGGTGCCTGCATCTGGGCCGGCTTCTTCATGATGCCGCCGTACGTATTGTCACCTTGACCGTACATTTGATAGATGCCCATGTCGGGTCCCATGTCCATTTGCGTCGTCTTCTGCCAGCCGAAGAGCGTCGAGTAGAACGTGAGGCCGGCAACGGGATCGGTTGTGTAGAGCTCGTGCCAGCACATTTCGCCCACACCGCTCCCGTCGTGAGGCGGCATCGGATTGTCTGATGCGAAAATGGCGAACACGGCGCCTTGTGGATCGGCAAGCACTGCAAAGCGTCCGACTTTTGGAATCTGCGTCACGGGCACGTGAACCTTCGCACCAAGTTCAGTCGCTTGCTTGAGCGTTGCGTCGATGTTCTCGGTGTTGATGTACGCCAACCAGTGGGGAGGCGCGCCCATCTTCTTTGCCTCCTCTGGCAGAAGCATCACCCCACCGATCGGACCCTGCTTCGTGGTCCACATCGTGTAGTCCTGCGACGCATCGTCGCCAAATTGCTCAGTGCCCCAGCCAAGCGCTTGCTTGTAGAAGGTCTGCGCTGCTGCGGTATCTGTGGTCATCAGATCGTACCAAGTGAAACGTCCGGCATTGTTCGACATGAGCGGCCTCCTTGTGGGTGGGTTGCCTCACCTACCACCACTGGGTTGCCGCAAAAAGATTCGCACGAAATTCAGGCACGTTTTCCCAAGTCGGCTTGCTGCCAAGGGCCTCGTCGTGATACGCGCGCTGCACCCCAATGGCGCTCTCAGTCGGAATTGTTGGTCTCCCAAACGTCGGCAAGTCGACGCTCTTCAACTCGCTCAGCTCGGCAAAGGCCGAAGCGGCAAATTATCCCTTTTGCACCATCGAGCCGAACGTCGGCGTCGTCACGGTGCCCGATGAGCGCCTCGCCGCACTTGATTCGATTGTGCACGCCGAGAAAATAGTTCCGACGACGATCAATTTCGTCGACATCGCCGGCCTCGTTCGTGGTGCAAGCAAGGGCGAAGGACTTGGCAACAAGTTTTTGAGCAACATTCGTGAGTGCGACGCCATCGTGCAGGTTGCACGCTGCTTCGACGATGCCAACGTGGTGCACGTCGAAAATCGCGTCGACCCTGTTAGCGACATCGCCACGATCACGCTCGAACTTTGCCTCAAAGATCTCGATACTGTTCAGAAGCGACTCGATCGCGCGAAGAAAGCAGCGAAGAGCAACAACCCAGTCGAGAAGGCTGCTGAGGCTATTTGTGAAGCGTTGATTCCGCATCTTGACCAAGGCAAACCTGCACGTTCGTGCACGGTGCCCGAGTTCAACGAAACGGCAATCATCGTGCGTGACATGCAGCTGCTCACGTCGAAACCAACGTTCTACATCGCAAACGTCGACGAGGGCTCTCTCGCAAACCTCGATGGCAATAAGCACTACCTCGCGATGAAGAACTTTGCAGAGGCCGAAGGCGCGATCATCGTGCCGATTTGCGCGGCTCTTGAAGAGCAAATTGCAGAGCTCGATCCTGCTGATCGGCCCGATTTTTTGGCAGGCGCTGGACTGAAAGAACCTGGGTTAAATTCAGTGATCCGCGCAGGTTACAAATTGCTCAATTTGTTAACCTTCTTTACCGCGGGCAAAGTGGAAGTGCGCGCATGGACGACCGTCGTTGGCGCAAAGGCTCCACAGGCGGCTGGTGTCATCCACACGGATTTTGAGAAGGGCTTCATCAAGGCCGAAGTCATGTGGTGGGAAGACTTTGTGAACCTTGGGAGCGAGGCGAAATGCCGTGAAGCTGGCAAGCTTGCGATTGAGGGTAAGGAGTATGTGGTGCGGGACGGGGACGTGATGCACTTCAGGTTCAACGTCTGAATTGATCCCTTGGTGTCAGGGCGTTTCATAGCGTCTCGCCTATTGGCAATAGTTGCACGATTTCAGATAGTTACGAGCTCTTGACGTCCCGGGCAGTCGCTTGGCAGCTCAAAGGAAACCGGGTATGCAACCGGGTATGGC
>JAHFDZ010000294.1:2076-3601 GCA_023248745.1 Myxococcales bacterium
GGGTACGGCCGGTCTGCAGGGGAAATCCCCATGTTGAACGACACCCGCTGCCGCACTGCCAAGCCGAAGGCAAACCCGTACAAGCTGACGGATGGCAAAGGTCTGTTCCTCGAGGTGAAGCCGAACGGGGTCAAAGCGTGGCGCTATCGCTTCGAGCTTGGGGTCGAGGGGATCCGCAAGGAGAACATGTTCACGATCGGTGAGTACGCCTACGCGCCCACTGGAGAGACCGACGAGGAGGCCAAGACGCGCCGCGATGGTCGGCGCTTCACGTTGCGCGAAGCTCGCCTCGAGCGCGAGAAGGCGCGGGCGCTTGTGAAGCAGGGACTCAGCCCCGTTCGGAGCCGGCAGCTCGATCGAATCAAGAAGGCGCACGACCAGGCGATCACCTTCGAGAGTGTGGCGCGCGAGTGGGTGGCTCTTCGGGACTGGGAACCGATTACCAAGAAAAAGCGTCTGGACATGCTCCGTCGCGTTGTCTTTCCCAAGCTCGGCGCGCTTCCCATGCGGCAGATCGGCTCGCTGCAATTCCTTGATGTGCTCAACACGGCCAAGGAACACCGAGGGCTGTCGGTTGCGCATGAGGCACGGAGGACAATGTCGAGCATCTTCGAGTTCGCAGTGGCCACGTTACGAGCGGACTCGGATCCCGGATACGTGGTTCGCAAAGCGCTGCCAGCCAACAAGACGCAGCATCGGCGCGCACTCAGCATCGATGAAATTGGTCAATTGTTTCGTGACGTCGGAGGTTACGAGCGGAACCATCAGACGGTGAGCGCGTTTCGCTTGATGTGGTTCACGCTGTGCCGACCCAACGAAGCAGTGGGCGCACGCTGGGACGAAATGGATCTCGACAAAGGCATTTGGCGCATCTCAGCGGGCAGGATGAAGCAGCGCAAGGAACACGTTGTTCCGCTACCTCGTCAAGCGGTGGAACTACTTCGAACCCTGCATCGCATCAGTGGACACTTGCCCCACGTCTTCCCTCACCGCGACAATCGGATGGAACCGATGACCTACGCAACGTTGCGCTCAGCGCTCAATGTGATCGGCTGGGGCGGCAAGTACAGCCCGCACGCCACACGAGCAACGGGGAGTACGCGGCTCAACGAGATGGGCTTTGCGTCCGATTGGATCGAGAAGCAGCTGGCGCACGCGGATACGAACGCGGTGCGGCGAAGTTACAACCAGGCGGACTATTTGGATCAGAGGACGACGATGATGCAGCAGTGGTGCGATTTGCTTGATGCGTGGAAGATAGTGGATTCGAAGGTTGTGCCGTTGAGAGTGGGGGTCGCGTGAATTCGCTTGATTTGTGGCGACTCGCGGAGCGCCTATCCGTGGTGGAAGCGGCGCTGCTCATGTGTGGCGCGGATCCCGGTGAGTGTAAGAATCAAGATTCAATAGCAGACGATCCCGCGCAGGGACCGCCGGGTTTTGCGGCAGCTTTTGCTGCGATTCGCGGCGCGAAAGCCGTCCGCATTTACATGGGTGATGAGGACGGCAATCCGCCCAACGCAGATTG
>JAHFDZ010000294.1:3701-7146 GCA_023248745.1 Myxococcales bacterium
TAGCAGACGATCCCGCGCAGGGACCGCCGGGTTTTGCGGCAGCTTTTGCTGCGATTCGCGGCGCGAAAGCCGTCCGCATTTACATGGGTGATGAGGACGGCAATCCGCCCAACGCAGATTGCTTTGTCCCGTGTTGGACCAAGTCTTTCATTGGAACGGAGAACGTAAGGGCGTGGCTCGCGTCAAAGGGAGTGCGATCGGGCTTCTTCTTTCCTGATCCTCGTCCCAATCTCGGCTACCTCAATGCGCGCGACGAGCGCTATGCACCTAAACTCGCGGCTGCCGTGCGCGCGTGGCTTGCCGTTATGCCGACGCCCAACAAGAGTCCAAAGCAGCTCCTTGAAAAGTGGTTGCGAGAAAATGCAAAGGACTTTGAAGGGCTCACGGACGCAGAAGGTAATCCCGTGAAGCTCGCCATCGAGGAATGCGCCAAGGTCGCGAACTGGGGCTGGAAGGGAGGAGCACCTGAAACGGGCACATCAGAGTTATCCGGTTCGGATCGCATACCCGCTGCGAACCGCAAACCGACGGACGCAACTGCGAAGAACAAGAGCACAACCGTTGCTTCGAAACAGCGTAAGTAGCTCACGACGAACGTCGTCGTGCAACTCACCCACCCCTAGAGCGTGGAACCCACCCACCCTTTGAGCAAAACGGGTGGGAAGGTAATTGTAACCTACCTAGCTACTTTAATCGCTCGGATCTGCTTGAGTCATGGCGTTCCACAAAGGAGAACCCATGAACAAGAAGACTCAAATCAAGACGTCCCTTCCGCTTGATGGCTACGTCCGCCTCACGCAGCTACTCGAAGTCATCCCGATCTCTCGCGCGAGCGTTTGGCGTAAGGTCCGTAGTGGCAGCTTCCCTGCGCCCTTCAAACTGTCACAGCGCATCACAGCTTGGCGGGTCGAAGATGTTCGAAAGTGGATGGCCGGCCTTCAAGTGGGTGACGCATGAAGGCCGATAGTGGGTCACGCGCGAAGCGTCATGTCGACGAACCGGAATGTGAATTACCCAAAGAAGACGAGAGTGCTGAGCGGTGCTCATATCAGGATGGCGAATTCGAAGTATCTGCGCGTGGTGTGTTTTTCGTAAAGATCGTCGGTGAAAACGACAAGCGTGTCTTCGTGTGTTCGGAATTGCGCGTCACTGCAAAGACTCGCGATCCCGCAAGCAGCAATTGGGGCAGGCATCTCGTTTGGCTGGACGACGATGGCATCGAACACACACTCGCCGTTCCACTCGAACGACTTGAAGGCGACGGCGTAGAGCTACGCAAGGAACTCGCAAACAAAGGAGTCAAGATATCTCAGCAGCGACAAGCTCGGGATTTGCTCTGTGCGTACATCAAAGAATGGCCCACGAAGAAACGAGCACGGAGCGTGAGTCAGCTCGGCTGGCTTGGTGACGCATTTGTCACCCCCACAAGTACGATTGGCAATGTCGGGGATGAAGTCATCACCTATCAAAGCGTTCACGCAATAGAACCGGCAATGTCAGTTTGCGGCTCGGTGGAGGACTGGGTCGCTACGGTTGCCGCATACGCATGTGGCAATACTCGATTGGTCTTTGCGATTTCGGCCGCATTCGCGGCACCACTTGTAAAGTACTCAGGGGGTGAGTCAGGCGGGCTTCATTTGCGCGGACCATCGTCGACGGGAAAATCGACGGCGCTACGGGCCGCAGCTTCAGTTTACGGGAACCCCTCGACATTCACACGGGAATGGCGATCGACAAGCAACGGGCTCGAGGGAATCGCCGCACTGCACAATGATCTCCTTCTGGTGCTTGACGAGATCAGCCAAGCAGATCCGAAGGAAGTGGGAACCACGGCATACCTGCTCGCGAACGGTGTCGGGAAATCGCGCGCTGGTCGCGACGGGAATGCAAGGGACGTGAAGCGTTGGCGCACACTGTTTCTCAGCGCAGGCGAAGAATCGCTCCAATCGGCAATGCTTCAAGCAGGAAAGAGGCCGAAGGCGGGTCAAGAAGTTCGCCTCGCCGACATCGACATCGGCTCCTTCGAAACCCTCCACAAGTTTGATTCTCCGAACGCGCTTGCCCAAGGAATCAGTGCGGCTGCAAAGGCCTCGTATGGCTCGGTCGGCATTCGTTGGCTTCACCTTCTGGTGGCCGACAGTTCGACGCTCGAATCGTTTATCAAGGACGCTATCGATCAGTTCATTGCGGCACATGTGGCCGGCAATGCGTCTGGTCAGGTGCTCCGCGTGGCGCGCCGTTTTGCGCTTGTGGCCGCAGCCGGCGAACTCGCATCATACTACGGGGCAACAGGCTGGAACGAAGGCGAAAGCACACGCGCAGCAGCTGCTTGCTTCGAGAACTGGCTAACGAACTTTGGGGGCGCCGACGGCAGTCATGAGGAACGCGCAATCCTTGATAAAGTTCGCTCGTTCTTCGAAGCTCATGGATCAAGCCGCTTTCAAACTTCAGACAACATCGACGGTCGAGCCATTTATTCACGTGCGGGATTTCTCTCGGACGGTCGTTACTGCGTCTTCACTAAAACCTTCAGGGAAGAGGTTTGTCGCGGCTTCGATCATAAGCACGTAAGAACAGTCCTCACCGCTCGCGGCTGGCTCGTGTTTGGTAACGAAGATCCGCCGCGTGCAACCCAGAACCTCCCCGGCCCAGATGGGCGAAAACACCGAGTTTACGTGTTCAAAAACAGCTTGGACACAGACTCATGAAACTCCGATTCGACCTGTTGTTGCTTCCAAAGGATGCAGCGGGGATGACGGGGCACACGGGGACACCAACAACATCGGTCGTTCGCCATGCTCGAAATCGCACCCCGCCGGGGACAACGGGGACAAAGGCATCTGATCAAGTGAAGGTGGGCACGTCAAAGTCCCCAGAAGTCCCCGCCAGAGCGACGACTTTGAAAGGGTCGAAAGACGGAAATTTTCGAGCTTCCCCGCCTGCCCCGCCTTCCCCGGACATCTGCGAGCGAGAGAACATCGAAGATGAGTTGCTCGATTGCGATGAGTTCATTGTTGAGCGTGCCGCAATTATGGAATTCGACGGGAACCTGTCGCGAAAGGAAGCCGCTATCAAGGCGAGGCTTCCTAGCAACAATCGCCGACACCAGAGGGCGCCCGACAAATCCGACGAAGGCGCTTAGCTACTGGTTAGAGCGACTTCAATGATTCACTCAAACACAAACGTGTCGCATCCCCACCAATATCCTTGGGGCACCGATTCAAGTTCGATGACGGTTGAGAGCGTTTTCTCGAAGTCCTTGCACTTCGGATCCGAAGGCGGTTTTGCAGGTCTGAAGCGAACCTGACGGTAGCGCCAACCATAGGTCGATCGCGTTAGCGAAACTTGACCGGTCACTTCGCATCCACTCTCAAAGATGCCTGACTCCCAAGTATCGTTGTCCTTCTCTTCGACGACTTCTGAGTAAGGATTGAAGGAAACTTTG
>JAHFDZ010000295.1 GCA_023248745.1 Myxococcales bacterium
GAGTCCGAGCCAGGTGCCTTATGCACAGAGCCTAAAAGGTGACCTCGCAGGAGAAGCCGAGACCACTACCTTCGCCGAAACGACTGTAGTGGTCCAAACTGGTACAGGAGCCTACCCATTCATCGCTTTGCGTGTGCAACGGGCACGTTTTTGCGCGGGTGGGTCAGCCACCGCAGCGTCAGCGTCAGCGAACCGTGCCCCCGCAAGCTCCGCCCAGTCAACGCCCAGGAAACACCAACAGCCTCCAAAAGGCAGCGACCGAGCACGCTTCCAGCGTGCGTAGGGAAGCGATCCAGGTGGACACCAGGGTAGCCAAGCGCCCAGATGCACGAATCATCTCTTCGTAGTGAAAGGAAGATGGGGGTTTGGGGGCGAAACGCAGTTTCGGCCCCCAAATAGCCGTGCGCAGCACATACCCGCGAAGCGCAGCGACCATATCAAAGGCCACGCGGCGGTTACGCGTGAGCAAAGCGTTCAACGCCAGCGCCAGCTCGCAGCCTTCAAAAGAAGTACTGCATCGCCAGACCACCCGTAATGATCTTCATCCCGCCCCCATACAAATGAAACCCACCCAGCACCCCAACATTAAACGCCTGGCGCCCTGAGTAATAAACACTCGCCCCCAGGTGATGATCCTTCTCGGCGGCGCCGCTCGGCAACGATATTTGATACTCACCCGACACCGCTATCGGCACGTACGAAGTCAGCTTTCCAACATCGAGTGTGAGCTGGCCGCCTGCGTCTATGGACGTCGATTGTCCAGTTGCCGTACGAATTCTGGGCGCAACGGATAGTTGCGCACCGAAGGCACCAACGCCTTCGGCGACCATCACGGCGGGTACAAGCTCGAAGCTGCTTGTTTGCTGGATGACGTCGGTCTCGAGTGCTTTTGCATCTCCGAGCGCCTTTCCGAGCAAGACGATGGGCTGCAGATTGAGTGATCGGGTGTAGTAGCCGCCGACGCCACCCGTCACCTGAAGGCCTACGTCTTCGAGCGTAAGGAGCCTGATCTTCGCCATTCCGCCCGCGTTCAAGTTGGCGATCGCGCCGACAGTCAGAATCGTGTCGAGATCGCCACCTACCGCCGCGGCGCCAGTTGCGCGCAGGTCAAAGGCCAGGCGATTCGCGATGCCAATCGTGCCGAGTACGCTCTGGGTGTACAAGAACACCTGCACGTCGCGCTGCGCTCCGCTGAACGCTGAAACGCCGCTGTAGTTGAGCACGCCGCCACCCTGCGCAAATGCGACCGACGTATTCGCGAAAGCGCTTTCGATGTAGCTCGGCGTGACGAAGCGGTGCCCGCCGAGCACGCGGTGCTCTCCGCTCTTGCTTTCGTCTGTCGCCTCCGCCGATTTTGGTGCGTACGGCGCAGGTACGGGACCCGGTGCGTTTGGCGGATACGAAGGCGGGTATGACGGTGGCGGCATGCCGGGCCGCATCTGGGCATGCGCGCTTGAGGCAACCACCGTCAGCGAAAAGACCACACCGGAAACAATACGGCTCTTCATGAGGGACTCCGTTAGAACAGGCAACCGCAGTGAGCAACTCCCGCGGGCGAAGAAGTCGCGTTCAAATCCAAGTTATTACTCCGCCGCGGCGACGCCGAACTTTCGTGGGTCCGACGCAGCGCGCAACGTCGGAACGTCGCCTTGCCAGTCGATCGTGATCATCTCGAGCGCCGTATGGCTCACCGGATCGACCCGCGGCGACTCACCCCGCAGCAGGAGGCCACCACGCACATCGTCGGATACGTCCGCGTCAACAGCGATACCTGGCAGAAGCCCCGCAACGTGCACGCGCGGCGCACTCACGCACGCAAGCGGATCGCACCCAAACCAAAGACGTTGTGCGACAGCTTGCGCAATGCCCGTCGCGATGCGCAGCCCACCCGACCCCCCCGCCACGAGGATCGGCTTTCCTCCTTCAAGTACAAGGGTGGGCGTCATACTCGACACAGGCCGCGCACCCGCGCGGGGTCGATTGCGCACACCAAAACGACGATCAACTACTTGTTTCTTTGGCAACGCAAAGTCGTCAAGTTCGTTGTTTAACAAGATACCTGTCTTTTCGTCGACGATGCGCGAGCCGAAGAGATCATTCACCGTCGTGGTGAGCGAGACCACGTTGCCTTCCGCGTCCACGACTGTGAGGTGCGAAGTGCCCTCTTCAACGGGCACCCAGTCCTTGGGCGCGGCTGTCCCGAATGAGCGTATTTGCAACTTGCGTCGCTCGATTTGAGCGGGCTCTAACAATCGCGCGTAGTCGGCGTTCACACTCGGCTCAAAGTCGGGATCGCCGGCCACCAAAGCCCGATCGGCGAACGCACCGCGCATCGCCTCGGCAATAAGGTGAAAGTACGCGCTCGAACCGTAATGTTCCTTGACCATCGGTGACTGCGAACTCGCGCCAAAAATCCGCAGCACCTCGAGAAGCATGAGGCCACCGGCCGAGGGTGCGGGCATCGTTGCGATTGTCCTTCCGTCGATGGTTGCTGTGAGCGGAGCACGTTCCTTAACCGCGTAGTCGGCAAGGTCGGCAAGAGAGAGGCGGGAGCCATGTTTGGCTGCGGTTGCGACGATCGCCTCTGCGATGGCTCCTTGATAAAACGCTTTGGCGCCACGGCGCGCCAATTCGTCAAGCGTCTTACCCAACGCCGGACGCGCCACGCGCGCGCCGTACAGAACGGGTTCGCCCTTTGGCAGAAAGCTCGTCGCGAGAGATGGGCTCGTCTCGAGCAGTTTTCTTCCCTCGACCGCCATGCGCGCGAGGTGCCGTTGCGCCAAAAAACCGCGGGTTGCGAGGGCCGCTGCCGGAGCGACCAAGGTAGCCCACGGCTTTTTTCCATAGTGACGTGAAAGCCATGCGAGACCCGCGACTTCTCCCGGAACCCCTATTGCGGGCCCGCGCAACGGCGCTTCGCCAAGCGCAACGAGTGCGGCTTCGTCGAAAGCCTTTGGGGCACATTCGCGAAAGTCAATTACCTTTACCTCTTTCTTTTTCGCGTCATAAATCAGCGCGAAACCGCCGCCACCAATTCCGCTCGCGCTTGGGTTAACAACGCCCAGTACGAGCGCCGCCACAATGGCCGCGTCGGCAGCACTCCCTCCGCTTCGAAGAACGTTCATTGCGGCAGCGGTCGCGTCTTCGTGATCAGTCGCCACCGCAAATCGCTTTCCCTGCGGAGAAGCCGGATACGCAGCCGCTGCCTCACGCGGATTCGCGTGGAGGCCAACAAGGAGTGGTAACGTAAAGAGGAGGCGGGAGGCCGAGAGAGTTCGCATGCGATTCCTATACGTAATGGATCCGATGGAGCGACTGCTCCCCGATAAAGATACGACGGTTGCAATGCAGCGTGCGACCCAGGCGCGCGGCCATACTTCGCTTCATTGCGAACCCAAAGACGTATTCGTTCACGAAGGTGAAGTTTGCGCCAAAGTCAGGCCTGTTGCGGTCGATGCGAATCAGTCAAATTGGTTTACCTATGGCTCACCGGCCGACGTTCGCCTGTCTGAGCTCGCCGCGGTCTTCATTCGCAAGGACCCACCATTTGACGCAGCCTACTTGTACTTGACTCACCTACTCGAGCTCGCACGCGGCAAAACGTTATTCGTCAACGATCCCGCCGGCCTCCGCAACGCCAACGAGAAGCTCTATACGCTTCACTTCGCGCAATTCATGCCCAAAACCTTGGTCACCGCGGACACAGCTCGCATTCACGAGTTTGTAAAAGAAGTGGGCGACGACGCGGTCATCAAGCCGCTTGACGGCGCGGGTGGCTCGGGCGTGATGCGCCTTCGCACAAGCGACGACAATCGCCGATCAATCGTCGACACGCTCACGCATGAGGGACGTATTTTGGCGATGGTCCAGCAATACGTTCCCGCCGTTCGAAAAGGGGACAAGCGCATTCTCTTGCTCGACGGCAAGGTGCTCGGCGCAATCAATCGCGTTCCACGAAGCGACGACTTGCGTTCCAACATTCACGCCGGCGGCAGCGTCGAAGCGGTAGAGGTAACCGAAAGCGAACACGCCATGGTGGCCACAATGGCGCCGCGCCTTAGGAAAGACGGCCTCTTTTTCGTCGGACTTGACGTCATTGGCGATCGCCTCACCGAGGTCAACGTCACCTCGCCCACAGGCATTCAAGAACTAAGTCGCCACAAAAATCGCGAGGTCGCGCAAGACGTGATTGCCTGGGCGGAAGAACGCACTTCGGTTCCTGATCCGCAATAATGTCAATTACATTTACCTTCTGCCAAGGCGAACTGCAGGGTACGGCGCTGACATTCGACGCCGATCGAATTGTGATCGGAAGAAGTCCCAGCAGCGACGTTCGCCTTCCAGACGCGAGCGTCAGCCAAAGGCATGCATCCGTTCGACGCGAGGGTCAGGACTACGCGATTGTCGACGAAGGAAGCACCAATGGAACCTTCGTCTCCGGAGTGCGCGTGCAACCGCATACGCAACGACTCCTTCGCTCTGGCGATCGCGTGTGCGTCGGCCGCATCGAGTTTGACGTCCGAATCGAGCAGACGCTAGCGACGCGTGACTTGCCCGAGACGACGCGCCAGATCGCACTCGCGGTTGTGGCGAAAGTCATGGGCCAAGCGGGTCAGTCGGTGCTTCCCGCAGTGCTCGTTGTCGAGGGACCCGATCTCAGCGCGCGCTTGGAACTCACCGAAGAAGGTCGTGAATATCGTATCGGGCGCGGTGACGAATGCGACCTCAAGCTTGCGGACGCGGAAGTCTCGCGTGAGCACATTGCGGTGAGGCGAAAAGGACACGCCGTTGGGGTGCTCGATCTCGGCGCGCACAATCGCACATGGCTCGGCAATGAACCGCTCGATCCCGGAGTTCCCGCGTTGTGGCGCAGAGCGCAGGCCATCGCGGTTGGACGAACGGTACTTGCGCTTGTAGAGCCGCTGAGCGACGCGCTCGCCGAGATCGAGGCGCGCGCCGACGAAATCGTCGAAGCGCCGAGAGCAGCACCAACTGCGGCACCTCCCGCTGCAACGCAAGCGCATGCCGACGCGAGAGTTCAGAAAGCAGAGCGACAGCCCCGCCCAAGCGGCCGATGGAGCGCCGCCGAAATTGGAATTGCGCTGCTCGGATTGATCGTGCTCGGCGTGAGCGCCGGCGGCATTTGGTGGCTTCTGCGGACCTAACCGTACGGGCAGCTCATCCGTGATGCACAACGGAGCAGGTGGGATGAGTGCCGCGCGTTGACCACACGCGCTTCCGTGGTATGTCGCCGCATCCGTGCGGTTGAGGGATCCGCACACGGACCAAGGAGCGGGGTAATGAACATCAAGTATTTCGTGGGCTTTGCACTTTCGATGGCACTCGGATTGAGTGCAGGTTGCAGCGGCAGCCAAGTCGATGCGGACATTGCGCAGACCGAAGACGAGAGTGCGCTTAGCGTCACCAAAGGCTCGACAATCAAGACCAGCGGTTGGGACCACGTCCCTTCGGCCAATCTCTCGTGCGCCGGCGACGGCGGCGACCAGACCTACTCCGGCAAGACGAAGGCCGGCGGCAAGAAACTCTACGTTAGCTTCCCCGGCACGGCTGGCCGCACTGCAACCTTCACGCTCGACGCAACATGGACCGCCAAGGCTGGCGCGCTCATCGCCGTCACCGACGTCAACTTCAAGGTGCTCGCCACGAGCTTCACCTCGTCTGGCAAAACCGTTTCAACCGCAGTTACATTTCCAAGTGACGGCAAGTACTTCGTGTTCTTTGCACCGAACGTTCCTGGCCACGCACCCGCTGGCGCAAAGGTCACCCTCAACGCAGCCTGCAGCGCGAACAAATTCTGCGCCGAGCGCACGGTCAACGGCGTCGTCGAAGCGAAGAACTTCACAGTCCAAAGCGAAGCGAGCGCCTGGATTGCCGATCCCAACGCCACCGCCAGCGGCGTCTACGAGTCGTCCTGCGACGACGTGATGACCAAGTGCCTCGCCATCTACCAGCCACAGTGCGGCATCAGCGGCAGCGGCGAATTCGTCAACTATGGTAGCGACTGCGCGTTCCGCGCGGCCATTCGCACAGAAGCCGGCGCAACCGGCGAAGCCCGCGGCGCGTTCGCAAAGGGCACGTGCTCAGACGGTTCGTCGCTCTTCTGCGCGAGCTACTCACTCACCGGATCGACAACCTACTACGCACGCAACGTTGGCTCCGAAGCCGAAGGCGTCGCCTGGTCACTCCTTCAGCCCACCGCCGAAAGCAAGGTTGTCTACACAGGCGCCTGCAACACACCGGGCATGTGCACGCTTCAGTACAACCCGGTATGCGGAACCATTCGATCCGAGGCGCCCAAGACATACGGGAATTCTTGCGCATTCAAGGGTAGCGTGCGCAGTGACGCCGGCGGAAAGCTCAACGGCAGTTCGAAGGGCTACTATTCGGCGGGTCAATGCCCCTGAGAGAACTGAGCGCATCCCTCACAACGTCTTGATGTACTCGATGAGTGCGGCGCGATCACTTTCAGAAAGGTGCGTGCCGTACTCATGCCCGGCGTTGCTGTTGCCCAACTTTGAAGTGTCAAACTTCCAAGCCGAAGGCGCCGTTGCCTTCGTTTCATATCCGACCTTCACGGGATCGAAATCGTAACCGCCAAGGTAGAATTTCTTCGGCCGCTGGTTCGATGGACGAAGCAGCGCATCGAGCGTAGGCACCGATCCATTGTGCAAGTAAGGAGCCGTTGTCCATACGCTCGTTAGGCGCGGGTTGCGCAACATGCCTCTGCGTCCTTTGACATCCCAGGTGCCTTCGTCTGAGCGACCAAGCCGCATCGCCTTGATCTCGGCGGCCGTCAGCTTCTCTTGCTCGTAAGCCTTCGCGACGATGGCCTTGAGCACGTGCGTAATGCTGATGAGCGCGTTTTCCTTGCCTCCGCCTTTCGCGTCAACATCGAAGTGATAAACTTCGAACCTTCCTGGATCGGTCCCGATTGACGATACGGCAGTCAATTCGTCAGCTTTCTTGACGTGGCAGCTTGCGCACTCGGCGTTGAAGATTGCCTCACCACGACGAACCTTATTCGTGTCGAGCTTGCCGAGCATCGCTTCCGGCCATTTGGGCGCCTTCGATTTCCAAAACACCGACTCAAGCGTGTGAACCGATCGCGGCATGAGCGTCGTCGC
>JAHFDZ010000296.1 GCA_023248745.1 Myxococcales bacterium
CTGAAGGGCTTGACGATGCTGAGAGTCCTCTGCCTGAGAAGGAACCCCAACCCGGCATTCACGGGAGTAACGGATGTGGGCCTCGAGCACCTGAAGGGGATGACGAAGCTGCAGAAGCTCGACTTGACGATGGCGCGGGTAACAGACGCGGGCCTCGAGCACCTGAAAGGTATGACAAACCTGCACGAGCTCAACTTGACGATGGCGTGGGTAACAGACGCGGGTCTTGAGCACCTGAAGGGTCTGACGGAGCTGCAGAAGCTCGACTTGACGTTCACGGAGGTAACAGACGCGGGCCTCGAGCATCTGAAAGGCCTGTCGACACTACAGAACCTCAATTTGCAAAGCACGGAGGTAACGGACGCCGGACTCGAGCACCTGAAGGGTCTGACGGTGCTGCAGGAGCTCGATTTGTCAGGCACGAAAGTAACGGACACAGGACTCGAGCACCTGAAGAGCCGGTCGACGCTGCAGACGCTCGACTTGAGGGAAACGAACGTGAGCGCTGCGGCTATTGCGCGATTGCGCGGCACCACAACGATGACGATCATCGGCCTCACGCCCACAAAGAAGGAAGAGGCATCGTCAGGCAAGGATCGACGCGAACGCCTCGCCAATTCGATCCGCGACACCTTCCTTAAGAAGAACATCATGGTGAGCACGATCACCTGCCCTCCGGCTGCAAACCAGCCAACCGTTGTCGACCTCGTTTGCGTCCTTGAAACGCCCTCGGGCGAGAAGTTCAACGTGAACACGAAGCGCGTAGGCTCAGTCACCAACTACGAGCTCGATGCCGCCGCACTTGTGGCTAGCAAGGTCGAGAAATTCATCGAGGAACGTTACGAAAAGAAGGAACATCATCGAGCGACCGCGAAGTGTCCCGCTGGCGTGATCGTCAAGAAACCTGGCGATCAGCTCAAGTGCGACTTCACGGACGACAAAACCAACAAAGCCTCCACGGCGACCGTCACCGTCGTAGACAATTCTGGGAATGTGCAAGTGAGCTTCTAGCGATTCACGACGTGGATGGCGTGGCCCAGCGCGCGCATGCTTGCCTCCATCAGGCCTTCGGCAAAGGTCGGGTGTGCGTGGATCGTCAGACCAATGTCTTCGAGGAATGCATGCATCTCAACAGCCAATGCACCTTCGTTGATGAGATCGCTCGCCGACGACCCCACGATGTGAATGCCGAGAACCTCGTGCGTTTTCTCCTGCGCAACCACCTTGAAGAATCCATCGGTCGCGTTCGCGGCGAGGGCGCGCCCCAACGCTGAAAATGGAAACTTCCCAACCACAACGCTGAGCCCTTTTTCTTTCGCCTGCGCCTCGGTGAGGCCAACGGTCGCGATCTCAGGCTCTGTGAAAATTGCCGCCGGTATTCCGACCCAGTCCTTTGCCATTTTGAGGCCGGCAAGGACTTCGGCCACCACTTCACCTTCCTTCATGGCCTTGTGAGCGAGCATCGGGCCTCCGCTCACATCTCCGATGGCGAAAATGCTCGGGACATTTGTTCGACCAAACGCATCCGTCGGCACGAAGCCGCGTTCGACTTTCACACCACACTCTTCAAGACCTAAGCCCACCCCGTTTGGCCGCATGCCCACAGCGACGAGCACAACATCGGCGACGTACGTCTGCGTCGTCACACTCTCTGCATTTTTTGTCTCGACGAAAACCGAAATCGAACCATCGCTGTTGCGCTCACAGCCTTTGGCCGTCGCATTGGTTTGAATTTTTGCGCCATCCTTGATGAGACGCTTTTGCACCACGGCGGTGCAATCGGAGTCAACGCCAGGCAGAAGAGAAGACGTCGCTTCGATGACGGTGAGATCAGATCCGAATCGCTGGTAGACGCCGCCAAGTTCAAGACCGATGACGCCGCCCCCAATCACGAGGAGGCGCCTTGGAATCTCGCGCAGACTCACGGCTTCGCGCGCGCCGATGATTTGCTTGCTGTCAAACTTGAAGCCAGGGATTTCAATCGTTGATGAGCCGGTTGCGATGACGATTCCTTTGGTGGCAAGAAGCGTCTCTGTTTGCCCGTCGCGCTTCGTGACCTGAACTTTGTCGGGTGCGACAACGCGTGCGTTGCCGTACAAAAGTTCGGCGCGATTTGACTTAAGAAGCGAGCGAACGGCACCCGTTTGCTTCTTGACGATGCCATCCTTCCAGAGCTGCATCTCGCCGACGTCAAGGCGAAGCCCATCGGCGTGCAACCCAATGCTCGCGCCGTGCTTCACCTTTTCGTAGGTATGCGCCATCGAGATGAGGGCCTTAGACGGGACGCACCCCCAGTTGAGGCAAACGCCGCCGACTTCTTCCTTTTCAATGCAGACGGTCTTTTGGCCCAGCTGCCCAAGGCGAATGGCACACGTGTAGCCACCCGGGCCGCCACCGATCACAATTGAGTCGTAGGTGCTTGTACTCATGCATTAGCTCCGCGGTATCCGAACACGATGCTTCGCGGCGGGCGCAATTGCTATTCGTAACGTTCCAAAGGTGTTTTTTTTTGAGTTCGCACCGATCGATGCTTGTTCAATCCCTGCATTGAAAATTGTTCGAGCGCGATCACTCAAGCTCGAGCAACTGTACCGTACGCGCTTCGATTTTCACTTCGTTCGACGTGAGCGTTGTGGCTTTCGAACCATCGCTCTTGTCGTCGATGGTGAAGAGCGACTTCGTTGTGTGCGCCAAGATGCCTTTCGACCCCTTCCAACTCGGTGTGTAAGTGCTGGCGGTGTCGCTTGTGTTCGAAACGAGAACGAACTTTTTGCCGCCCGCGCTCGCGTTCATGACCCAGAGGCCTGTGGTGGTGTCGGGCGCGAGAACCGTGCCTTGGAGAGCGTTTGCCTCCATCATGCGATTCCAAAATCGATAAACGTGAGCGCGCGGTTTCGGAGTCGCCTTCGCGTCGCACTTCGTCACGCCGTCCGCCGGCCCGCCTGCACCTTGCTCACCCGCGCGATACTGATAGGCGCGCGTGATGCCTTCGCTCTGAAACACGATGTAGTTCGATGCGTTCAGCGCCGCGCCCTCTTTGTTGTTTGAGTAGCGTGCGACGTTCGGCGGCTCGATTTGTGAGAACAGCGCTGAGCTGCTGGGCATAAACGCGTCGACAATGAGCTCGGCGTCCTTGAAGTAGTCGTTCTTCCAGGGTGACTCGAGTGGCTTACCTGCGCCGAAGCACGGACCTGACTTGGTCAGCAGCGCCTTGACGGCAGCAATAACGCGCGGATAGTCCGTCGCATCGGTTGCGAAAATATGGAAACCAAGCCAGTCAGGCTTGTCGCCGTAGTCCGCGAGCGTCTTTAGAAAATCGCGCGCAGGAAGCGACGTCGCAGTGGTGCAGTCTGCGGCGTTTTCGTGCGCCTTGCCAAGGTTGACGATCCACTCGCCGCCCCACATGCCAGGGCCGCCGATTTTGAATTTAGTTCCGAAAGTTGACTTTAGTGCAGCGAAAGCCTTGTGCCAGAACGAATGGAACTCCGTCCATTTGCGGCTCCAAAAATGGGTCGACGTTTCGGTGATGATGTTCAAGTAGGGAAAGGGTTGCTTGCCGCTGAAGTGACTCGCGGCGCACTTGGCCGCTTCAATCCAGTTGGCTTCTTCTTCGGCGTTTTGAGGTCCCTTGCCGGGGCGAGCTGTGACGCCAGTCGCGAGATAGGTTGGCACGACGCTAAATTCGCCACCCACGCGAAAGAAGGATTCGAACCCACCGTCCGTCATCGAATCAAAACGCTGATCGCTCGTGAAGCCATTCGTGGCTCCGGCGTCGTACGTCATCAAGCCCGCGCAACCCGTCGGATAGGTGAGCGTGCAGCCCTTCCAACACGGGTATTCGTTTCCGCACGCCGCGTTCGACCCATACGTCTTACCGCTGCAGTTAAACATGAGGTCGATATCGAGCGTGTCATCGTAATAGTCATTGTTACGAATTGAGCGCACACCAACGTCATAGAGGGACTGTGCAAACGTCGTCGGAGTCGCGTACGAGCACGCGGTCGGCGAGTTCGGTGAGGGCCCAGAGATGACACCGCGGTAATCGTTGAGAGGCGTCGCACCCTCGAGCAACGTAAAGGTCGCCGCAAGTGGCGCATCCGGAACTGCGTTCGAATCAACCCCGGCGTCGACAGCACCCCCATCGGGAACGGCGACGACATCTGTGAGAGTCGCATCGAGCGCGCCACTGTCTGTCGGCCCTGGATCGTTTGTGCAACCGACCCAAAGCAACGCGACCCATGCATGAAAGCGATGCTTCATTGATAGGACCCTCTATCGTCGTTGTGGAGGTCAACGAGGTTACCCTTTTCCTCGTCACCCCATTGTGTTTCCGACGATGACGACTTCGCCCTGAAAAACCTCCGCAGTGACGGCACCCTGCGGTCACGCGAGGACCGTTGATGTCACCGTCGGCGGAGGACGTAAAGGACAGAAGCGAGTGCGCCTTGGGCCGCACGGCCTACTTGTCGTCTTTCTTGCCGTCTTTCGCACGCAAGTCGCTTGTCCACACTTGTGCGGCCGGCCAACCAACCGCTATGTAACCGCCGGGTCCTTTGTGAGGAACCGCAGCACAAGGTCGGCAACATCGTTGACGAACGCCGGATTGCTTCGGTACTGCGGATGGTGCGCGGCTTGCTGTGCGAGAGCGTACACCGTGTGAACGAGGATAAAGCTCGCTCGCTCAACGTTTGCAGGACGAATTTCGTCTCGCCTTGCCTCGAGGTAGGCGCGGGTGACGACCACGGCGCGCGCTTCCACTTTGTCGACCAATCGTCGCCCTCCGCCAAGGTGGCTGACAAGGATGTTGAGGTTCGCGTGCAGCTCGGGATCGATGTTGTGTGAGGCAAGCATCGCTTGAGCTATCGCTGGAACAGCGTTGGCGAGCGGCGCCTCCATCAGACTTGCCACGATCGTTTCGAACGCCTCGATCATCTTCTCCGCGTGACGATCGCGGAGCGCGATCACGAGCGACTCCTTGTTCGGAAAGTATTGGTAGAGCGACCCGACGCTAGTGCCCGCTCGCACCGCGATCCTATTGGTCGTCATCTGCTCGTAGCCTTCGTGAGAGAGAATCTGAGCGGCGGCGTCCAAGACGGCGTCGAACGTTGCTTTCGACCGCCCCTGTCTTGGCGCTCTTCGCGGTGTTTTGCCTGGTTGAGCGACCATACCGGTGTGCTGTTAATAAAATGTGAAACGCAACGCGAGCTGAATAGAATCAATCGTTACCACATACTGAGACTGAAGGAGGCGGGGCGACGTCACCGCGGAATTCATGAACAAAGAGCTTGTGGTTGCAGACAAAATTGAGCCATTCGTCGTTCAGACGCTTCGCGACGAGAAGCGCAACATTCCAGACGCCGCTCGTCCGTTTTGGCATCTCCAATTTCGACGCTTTGCAGGTTGCCCGATCTGCAATCTCCATTTGCAATCGTTCGTAAAACAGATCGATCGCATTCAAGAAGGCGGCATCCATGAGCTGGTATTTTTCCACAGCTCAGCTGAGGAGATGAGTCTGTATCAGCACCAGCTGCCCTTCGACGTCGTCGCCGATCCAGAAAAAAACTGGTATCGCCGCTTCGGCGTCGGCGAGTCCATCCGCGCAATTTTTGATCCACGATCTTGGCTCGCTGGCGTGCAGGGCATCATGTCGGGCAACAGCGACGTAGCCCAAGCGGGTGGCGGCCGCTTGGGGTTGCCGGCCGACTTTCTCGTGAATGGAGAAGGACGAATCGTCGCCTTGAAATATGGATTGCACGCCGATGATCAATGGTCAGTCGATGAATTGCTCACACACGCGGCGAGGAGGTCTTGATGGACCTACTTGATCGCCTCTCACTGGAATACCCAATCTTTCAAGCAGGCATGGGGGAGTTCGCCGATGCCACGCTCGCCGGGACAGTCTCCCGCGCCGGAGGCCTCGGGACCATCGGGTTGACCCATCCTAAGCGCCTCGTGGATGAAATTCGAAAGACAAGGATGCTTGCGCCGCAGCGACCGCTTGCAGTCAACCTACTCTTGCCTTTCGTACGCGATGCACACGTCGAAGTCTGTATTCAGCAGAGAGTTACCGCTGTGGTTCTCTTCTTTGGACACTCAGCAAGCATAGTCAAGAAGCTTCACGATGCAGGCATCGTGGTACTTCATCAAGTTGGCACTCCGGCCCAGGCAAAGAGGGCAATTGCCGATGGCGCGGATGTGCTCATTGCGCAGGGGTTGCAAGCAGGTGGACATCTCCTCGCGCAAGAAAGAAGCGCGGACGTGCTGCCACGTGTAGTCCAAATGGCCGAGGGTATTCCGGTCATTGTTGCCGGTGGGATCGCCGACGCAACCGATGTCCGAATCGCACGCGATGGAGGGGCCTCCGGTGTGGTTGTCGGCAGTCGGTTCTTGCTCACCCACGAATGTGCTGCGCCGATGGCCTACAAGCGACGGATCGCAGGCTCTTCACGGACCATTGTGACACGGCTATTTGGCCTTGGTTGGCCTGCGCGCCACCGAGTTGCAACCAATTCTGCGACTGATCGTTGGTGTGACAAACACGGGCGCGGCCCAAGGTCGATCGACCTCTTCAATCAGTTCAGCGCTCCGCTTGGACGCGTCGCCTCCCACGAACGCAGCGCCTGGGTTGTGCGCATGCAAAGTCTCCGTCTCCCCTTCTATTCCCCGATGACGATCGGGGAAGACAACACAGAGCGACTCGAGGTCACGCCCCTCTATGCGGGTGAAGCGGTTTACAAAATGACCGAACTCCAACCCGCCGCCAGCGTCGTGCAGACCTTAGCGCTTGGATGGTCGTGTCCCGCACCAGCTGGAACGTGACTCCCAACTGCTCCAAGATGGATCGCGTGACCGTGAGCGATCTGTGTGACGAGTATCAGATAGCGCCGAGTGTGTTTTACGCATGGCAGAAGCAAGCGCTCGATGCGATGGCGCAAACGCTTGAGCATCGGACACGCAAAAACGATCGCGAGTCTGCGCTTGTCGTAAAGGCCGAGCAGCGCATCGCAGCGCTTGAGGCAAAACTGGTCAAGAAAGATTCGGTGATCGCCGAGATTCAGCCGAGTACGTGCAACTAAAAAAAGAGCTTGGGGAGA
>JAHFDZ010000050.1 GCA_023248745.1 Myxococcales bacterium
TCAAGTTCGTTGACCTAAAATTTATCGATTTTCCGGGCATCTGGCAGCACACACAGATTCCTGTCAGTCGTCTTGACGAAGGCCTCTTCGAAGACGGACTCGCATTCGACGGCTCGTCGATTCGAGGCTGGCAGCCGATCAATGCATCCGACATGACGATGATCCCGGATCCAAAGAGCGCCAAGCTCGATCCGTTCTTCGCCAATCCGACGCTCAGCCTTGTGTGCTCGGTCTTCGACCCCATCACCAAGCAACCCTATTCGCGCGACCCTCGCCACATCGCGCGCAAGGCCGAAGCGTACGTAAAGCAAACCGGCATCGCGGACACGGTATTCATGGGTCCCGAAGCCGAGTTCTTCATCTTCGATGACGTGCGTTTCGATCACAGCCAACCCAACGCCGGTTACTATTTCCTCGATAGCGCCGAAGGCGCATGGAACAGCGGCCGCGAAGAATTTCCAAATCTCGGGTACAAGACGCGCCACAAGGAAGGGTACTTTCCAGTTCCTCCCACTGACACCTTGGCCGACTTGCGCCAAGCCATGATGCTCGCACTCACCGAGAGCGGCATCGAGGTCGAAGTCGGTCACCACGAAGTGGCGAGCGGCGGTCAGTGCGAAATCGGCATGAAGTTTAACACGCTGCTCTATTGCGGCGATCAACTCATGTGGTTCAAGTATTTGGTCAAGAACATTGCCCGTAAGCATGGCAAGTCCGCGACGTTCATGCCAAAGCCACTCTTTGGCGACAATGGCTCCGGCATGCACACGCACCAATCGCTTTGGAAAGACGGCAAGCCCCTCTTTTCTGGCGACGGATACGCGGGCCTCTCGGAGATGGCGCTCCACTACATCGGCGGCATCATCAAGCACAGCAAATCGATCGCCGCGCTCACGAACCCAACGACAAACTCGTATCGTCGCTTGGTCCCCGGCTTCGAAGCGCCGGTCAACCTCGCATACTCGAGCCGCAATCGTTCAGCGGCGATTCGCATTCCGATCACCGGTCCGTCACCCAAGACGCGCCGCATCGAAGTGCGCTTCCCCGACCCGAGCTGCAATCCGTACCTCGCCTTTGCGGCGATGCTGATGGCAGGCCTCGACGGCGTGCAAAACAAGATCGACCCAGGCGATCCGATGGACAAGGATATTTACGCTTTGTCACCGGAAGAACTGAAGGACGTGCCGCACATGCCAGGAAGCCTCGAAGAGGCCCTCGACCATCTCGAGTCCGACCACGAGTTCCTCCTTCGAGGCGACGTCTTCACCAAGGACGCGATCGCAGAGTGGCTCGACTACAAGCGCACCCGCGAACTCAACCCCATTCGCATGCGCCCCACGCCGCACGAGTTCTTCCTGTACTACGATATCTAGTGAGCAAAGCAGAGTTGCGAAACAACGCCCGCAGACGCCCCAACCTCGAAAGCCGGTTGGGGCTTTTTTTTTCAGAGCTCCTCAGAAATAGGCCTGCATCTGCAAGCGCGCTTGATGATGACCTTCGCTGAGGATCGATCCATGCAGATAGAAGTAGTCGGCCTGCAACTTCAGATTGTGATCCATGAAGTAGTAATTCAACCCTGCACCAAGTTCGCGAGACCGAAGCAGCTTCGGGTCCGTTTCGCCAATGGGAGCAAATTCACCCACGCGCGCTGTCACTTGTACATGCGGCCCTAACATCTGACTCGCCTGCACAAAGTAGCCACGAGCCGATCGGGCGTACTCGGTGATTGCGGCCTTCGCGCCCGTTGGAACACCGGTGTGACTCACTTCATTGGAGCGTCGGTAGAGGAACTCACCACTCGCCGAAAAACCGTGCCACTTGAAGAGAGCGGCCACTGCCGCGTGCGCGTAGTCGAAGCCTCCCAAGGTGTACGTGCTGCCCAACGTGCTCTGCGAGCGGTTTGTATTTTGGTTGTACGCCCCACTCACGCTGACGAGGAGGCGTGGCTTTGTATCGCTCTTGAGATCGCCTTCGGAAAGATCGTCGAACCGACCAAACGGCGCGGCGTTGAGCTGCGCAACGAAAAGCAAACCCGGCGTTGTCCCGACGCGATTGCGACCGTCGCCGCCGAAGACACCAAGCGCGTAACCGAGAAATCCGCCGCTCCCTCCAATTGCCGTGGAGTGCAGGTACACGCCGACGTCGCGGTCAAGATTGAGCTCATTGGTCACAATCGATCGGTCGACCATTTCGAGCGCGCTCGATGAGTTGACGCGCTGCCTTCCGAACGGCACCTTCATTTGCCCAACGCGCAGATGCATGAGCTTGTGCGGCGCCCATTCGATGATGGCATCGCGCAGCGGCAACCGCAGGTCGGCCTCGGTGTCGCGATTTGCGAAACCAAGTTGGATGCGATACGTGAGGGTCTCGCCAAGGAGATTGCCCTTGAGCTCGAGGCGCAGACGCCGCACCAAAAATTCGGTTCGCTCTTCCTCGTTCTCGCTAGGTTTCGACGCAAAGAGCGCCTGCGTTTGAATGCGCGCGCGAATGGTGAGCGACGTGCGGTTGTCGCGTGTCGCGATCGTGGCGCCTTCACCAAAGCGAATGCGCACGCGGGGAGACTCGCCCGTCGCTGTCTTTGGCGCATACGGCACCTCCGCATGAGCGACGGCGCAGTGAAGAAGCAGCGCCAACAAAGGAACGGATCGGATCGCCTTACTCACCCAGCGCGCTCACAAGCCGATCGAGATCGGCGCGGCTGTGCTTCTCGGTTACGGCAACAAGAACGTCGCGGTCGGCACTCTTCGTCGCTGCGAAGCGTGAAAGCGGAACGCCGGCGATGATGCCGTCGCCTTCAAGCTTCTTGAGCAGTGGCGCAACAGCGCTGCTCTTGCTTCGAATGACGAACTCGTTAAACGTCAAGCCACTGTACGGTAGCTCCCACTTGCCGGTTGCCACGAGCGCTTGCTTGAGATGCTCGGCCTTTGCGAGGCACTGCTCTGCAACTTGAACAAACCCTACCTTACCGAGCAACGACATGCGGATCGCCATTGCGAGCGCGCATAGCGAATGATTCGTGCAAATGTTGCTCGTCGCGCGATCGCGACGAATGTGTTGCTCACGCGTGGAGAGCGTCAGCACGTAACCGCGTTCGCCATGCTTATCGACCGTTTCGCCACAGAGGCGACCAGGAATCTGCTGCAAGTAGTCTCTCGCATCGCGACATGCGAAAAGACCCACACCTGGCCCGCCACCTTGCGGCGGCAACGCGACAGACTGGCCTTCACCCACAGCGATGTCGACGCCAAGCGCACCCGGCGACTCGATCACCGCGAGCGCATAAGCCTCGTGCGTAACCGTGACGAGGAGCGCACCTTTGGCGTGCGCTGAATCGGCAAGTTTCTTGACGTCCTCGACCACGCCGTAGAAATTCGGGTAGCCCACAACGACGGCAGCAACGTCTTCACCAATCACGATTGGGGCAGTCGTTCCGTCCGCGGCGAGTGGCACCACGTCGATAGCCTCAAGGCCGCCAGGAAGGCCCTGCAAGTAAGCGTGCATGACCTCGAGATCTTCGGGATGCAGGCCTGCGCTAACGAGGATGCGATGCTTCTTGGTAAGCCTTCGCGCCATCAATATCGCTTCTGCGGCTGCACTCGAAGCGTCGTACATCGATGCATTCGCAACAGGCAGTCCGAACAACTCGCTGACGATCGTTTGAAACTCGAAAATCGCTTGCAGCGTGCCTTGTGCAACTTCGGCCTGATAGGGCGTATACGCGGTGTAAAATTCACCACGAAGAAGGAGCTGATCGACGAGCGGCGGAATGTGATGGTCGTACATTCCGCCGCCCAAAAAGCTAAGCGCTCGCGTTCCGGTATTGCGATCGGCGAGCGACTCGAGGTGCGCCATGAGTCGTTGCTCGTCGAGGCCCGGCCCAATGCCGAGCGGCTCCTTCATCCGCACACTCTCTGGAATCGGCGCGAAGAGCGCGTCAATTGACGGCACTCCGATGCGCTTCAGCATGGATTCAATTTGCTCAGGGGTGTGCGGAAGATAGCGCATCGTCAACTTTCTTGAACAACGAGTTAATTGTCTAGTGCGCAGACGCTTTTAGATGGCCATTGTAGGCCGCAGCATCCATCAACGAACCGGTGGAACCAGGCGGAGCTTCGAGTGTGATCATCCACGCCTTACCGTAGCAATCTTCGTTGACCAACTCGGGCTTGCTTTCGAGGTCGGCGTTGATGGCCACAACCTTTCCGCTCACAGGCGCGAACAGATCGCTCAGCGTCTTGACACTTTCGATCGTGCCGAATGCCTTTCCCGCTTCGATGCTATCGCCAACTTTGACGTCAACATTGACGAGGGTGATGTCGCCAAGCTGCTCAACCGCAAACGCGGTGATACCTACGGTGACGCGACCCGCTTCGTCTTTGGTCCACTCATGGTCTGGGGTGTAGCGCAAGTGATCGGGGACGTGGCTCATGGATTAATGCACTCCTCTTGTTACAAATGCTCACAAAGCTCGTTTGTAGAACGGTGTCTTGACTACGACGGCTTCCACGTTCTTTCCGCGGCAGTCGACGAGAAACTTGGTGCCGAGCTCGGCGAGGGACGAAGGTAGGTAACCGAGACCGATCGTTTTTCCCACCGTGGGAGCAGGGCTGCCACTCGTGCACACGCCCACTTCGTCACCATTTATGTTACGAAGTAGATAGCCATGTCGGGCAATACCGCGACCCGTTACCTCGAAGCCAACAAGCTTGCGCGGAAGCGGCTTTGCCTTGATGGCCTCAAGCGCGGCTTTGCCGACGAAGCTGGGCTTATCGAGTTTGACGACCCAACCGAGACCCGCCTCGAGAGGGTTTGTGGTGTCGTCAATGTCGTTGCCGTAGAGCGACAGGCGCGCCTCAAGCCTGAGTGTATCGCGCGCGCCTAGACCCGCGGGCTTCACGCCAAGAGGAGCACCCAGTTCGAGGAGCATGCGCCATAGATGGGGCGCATCTTTCCACGGGCAGAAGAGCTCGACGCCATCCTCGCCCGTGTAACCCGTTCGAGCCACCGTGCACCTTACGTTGGCGACCACGGCGTCGCGAAAGTGGAAGCTCTTGAGCTCGCTGCATTTGGCCGCGTCGTCTCCGGCGAGCGAAAGAACGTTGAAGGCCTTTGGCCCTTGAAGCGCGATGAGCGCAGTGTCGTCGCTCTGGTCGACGAAGTCGCAACGTCCCTTGGCGGCGTTCCCTACGACCGCAGAAATTTTGTCGCGATTGGAAGCATTGCACACGACCATGAAGCGATCTTCGGCCGCACGGTAGATGATGAGGTCATCCAGTATTGTGCCGCCCTCGTTGCAGGCGCATGTGTAAAGTGCTTGACCATCAACTAACTTACGCAAATCGTTCGTAATGAGCTCGTTGACTACGGACAGCGCTTCTTTGCCGCGCAGTTCGAGCTCACCCATGTGGGAAGCGTCGAACATTCCTGCAGCCGTGCGCACGGCCTGATGCTCATCGACAATGCCTGTATATTGCACGGGCATCGACCATCCGGCAAAGGGCACCATGCGCCCTCCTCGCGCGACATGTTCGTCGTAGATCGAAGTGCGACGCACTGGAATTTCGGGCTCGGACATCGCGCCGGAGGGTAGCCAGTTGAGGCCAGGGGCGCATCCAAATTCGAGAGAATTTATCCAAGAACCGCGCGTCTACTGAACGACAAATTTCGCCGTCTTCGGAGCGCTCGCCATGCCATCCTCGTCATAGGCCACCGCCGCACAGGTGTACTCCCCCGGAAGGACGGTTCCGACGACGCCAAAGATGAGCTGGTACGTGCCCGAAGAGCCGCTGGGCAGTGTCATCGATTGCGCAGGAAGGCGGGTTGGGCCCGTCGCAGACAGCTCTACGCGCGGAATCTTGTCGTGGTTGGCATCGCTGACCGTGATCGTGGCGGTCATCATCAAAGCGACCATACCGGTGCCTTTGGAGGGAGCGTCAAGCGTGAATGCATCCACGGAAGGCGGAACGTTTGCAGCGCCGCCGCACCCGGACAGCGCAAAGCCCAAACAGCCGAGCAGAACTCGTAACGATTGTTGCCACATCCATCAAGCCATAGTGGGCCTCGCGCCGATCAGCGACTTGGCTGTGACCAACGGCATCGTGGCGGCGACGAACGGGGAACGTCGACACAACCTTGTTGCGTTTCAACGCGGAACGGGCTCGATCACCAGCTGATTGATCGGCTGCAAGTTCATCCCAGCGGGATAGCCATACGACACATTCGCCGTGAACGTACTTGTGAGCGGAGTTCCCCAGCCCCAGACCCACAAACCAAAGGGCGCCGTGCTTGTCATTTCGTGCCGCCCCGAGGAACAACTCCCTACGTTCTGGAAAGCGCCCGTAATCAAATCTGCGCGCGTCCATTCGTAGTCGCCGATCGCTTGCCAACCCGTGAGATTGCCCGCGCAGTCGAGGTTCACGTCGACGAAGTTACCGGCGCCATTCTTCTTGCGCACAACAACCAGATTGCCTTCGGGATACGTCGGGTCCGCGAAGAAAACGTAACGCGACAAGTACTGCTGTGGCGGCACCGAAAGTACAACGTCCGCGTCACCGTAACCATTGAGGCCCGTCTTCCAATTTGAACCGCTCATGTACGAGAGAAGTAGGAAAGGATGTGAACTGTCCTGCGACTTGACGATAAAGGGCTCGCTCGTTTCGAAGTCGACGAACTGTCCCGCCTTCAATGCCGCGGGGCCACCGACGTTGCTTGACCAAGTCAGCTGCGTGCCAGGCTCAGCGCCGATGACGCGCCAAATACCGGGTTCGCTCTTGCGCGGTCGATACATCACACCGACGTACTCGCTGCCCATCGCCTGAACGGGTGGGATCATTTGCTCACCGTGGTCACAATACGAAACACCGGTCGGAACATTCATGCAGGTGTGGCCCGCGAAGAGCCCTACGACTTTGTCAGCTTTGACGACGCTTCCGGTGAGCTCGGCGTCTTGCATGAATTGCGCGTGCTGTCCCGCGTTGAGCGTGAAAGTGTATTTTACACCCTGAGCCCCAGCAGGAAAGCCGGTGCCTGCTGCGATGGCTTTCACCGGCAGCATTTCGACCGTTGTGTTGTCTTCAGCCGCAACGATGTTGAGCGTTGGCTTGCCGGCGGTCGTGCTGCTCGCCGCGTTCGCTGCGATGTAGTTTTTGTCCCAAGCGCTCGTCGGGATGAGAAGTGATGAACCTGTCACCGCAGCGTCGCCGCCGCCGTACGGATTGATCTGATAGGCCACAACCGGAACGTCGGAGCGGACGTGAAAGCCCACGCCCTTGGTCGTGCCGTTCACCATCACACCACTCGTCTTCGCCGCTGCCTTCGGACATTGCGGCGCCTCGCCAACGGCACCGGTAAGAAAGAGGATCGCAACTTCGCCGGCAGGGATACCGATCGACGGATCGTAGGCTTGGTAGGTGAGGCCCGGTCCGCTGCCCTTCGGATGCCAGGCAAACTTGGATACATCGAGCGATGAGCCATTGAAGTCGACCGCAATTTTGGCCGGCGATTTCCAGGTATTTGCGACAATCGTTGCGAAGCAAAACCTGTCTTCGTTGCTTTGTTGCTTGAGGTAGACGGAATAGTAATCGCATCCCACAGACTGCTTGTTTGCCGAAGCAACGTCGCAAGCAACGTTACATTTCAGCGTCACGGGGTCGCACGCTTCACCGTCGCCGCACTTGGTGACAACGTTGCCGTGGCAATCGATCACGTCGTGGTAGTCAATCGAGCATTGCGCAGGGCACGTCGTGTCGGCGTCGCTGCCGCCAAGAACGCCTGTGTCGGGTAGTGAGCCATCGACGCGACCACCGTCCGATACCGCGGCGTCTCCGAAGCGATCACCATTCTTGCTCGTTCCGCAAGCACCAAGCAACGCGAGCGCAATGCCAACGAAGACCCCACCTTGACGATGAATCGTGAACATCCGTTTGACCCCCAATGAAAACCGAGCAGTACCGCGCGCCTGCATATTGAACAGAAACGCAGGCTCGAAGCGAGCGTCTTTTCATCCGTGAGGATTCCTTGTTCGGCAGGGCGGGAGGCGCATACACTGAGCGCGATGCCGACCGCGTGGGACCGTGCTGCCGCTGGCTACCTAAAAGACTGGGCCCCGCGCTTCGTTCCCTATCATCTCGATTTGGTGCGCGAACTCTCCCTGCAAGGTGGCGAGCGTGCGTTCGTTCCCATGTGCGGCCCGGGAGCCGAAGTCGTGGGGCTTGCGCGCGTGATCGGCGAACGAGGGTTTATCCGCGCAACCGACAGCAGCGGCGAGATGATTCGCATCGCGTCCGAGCAGCTCCGAAGTGGCGGGTTCGAAACTCGGTCAGAGTTCGCCGTTGCAGAAGCGAACGACGTGAGCGGCGGTCTTTGGGACGTTATTGTGTGCGCGTTTGGGCTCTGGCAGCTCGTTGGCGCCTCAGAAGAAAACGAAGCTGCCTCACCCAACGCTGTTCTTCGCTCTTGGGCAAGCGCGCTGTCGCCACGCGGCAAGATCGGAATTCTCGTTTGGGGTCCGAGCGAAGATGGTCAACCTTTCGAACTATTGCGCGATTGCGTGCGCGAGCTCGAACCTGCAAAGGCGTGGCCGAACGCATACGACGGCGCTCGTCGCGAATCGATGCGCAAGCTTCTTGACGATGCGGGCCTCGAGATGGTGCGCCACAGCGTCGTTCGTCACACGCTCAGCTTTCGGTCGGCCGAATTATTCGTCAACGCCATGCGCGAATCAGGTGCCTTACGGCGCACGTGGGAGGAACTCGGAGACGCGCGCTTTGAGCGCATTGCGCGCGCGTTCTACGAACACACCGGCGGGCCCGACGTTCCGCTCACTTTCCGTCCGCCAGCTACTCTCGTGCTCGGGACCCTCCCCGGTGCTAATGTCGAGCTCGACGTCCATCCGAGCTATCCCAGTTTCAGGCCGCCAGGAGGATAAAATGAACCGAACCAAGTTACCTTTCAGCGCGTTCGCAAGTACGTTGCTGGGAGCGGCCCTATTTTCACCCATCGCTGCGGCGCAAGAAGGCGGCAGCATCACGCAACCAAGGGCGCACACCGCTTACTCGGTCGATATTGAACCTCACCTCGCGTTCGGGTTCGAGCGCTACCGCGGCTACGGAGCGGGCATCGGCCCAGGCGCGCGGTTCAATTTCATCTTTTCGCACGACGCGCTCGTGCCCGAAATCAACAACAGCGTCGGCGTTGGCGTCGGCTTCGATCTGCTCTTTCACGATAGCCGGAGCACGTTGCAAATTCCGGTCGTGATGCAGTGGAACTTCTATTTCCACAAACGCTTCTCGGCGTTCTTCGAACCTGGCCTGGGCTTCGGTTACACCTTCAGCGACAACACGGCACGCGCGTTTCCTGTCATCGCAATCGGCGCGCAAATTCACTTCTCGTCGAAGCAGGCGCTGGTGATCCGGCTTGGGTACCCGACGGCGAGCTTGGGACTGTCGTTTTTCTTCTAAGGCCGTTCGCCCGTGCTCAGGTCTTTCGACCCGTCCCTGGCTCCGCCACGAGCGCGAGCTGGGGATGCTTTTCGCTCGATTTGTAATTCGTAACAGACGATTTTATCTTTTTCGCAGGAGCGGCGAAGAGTTCGGCAACGGTGACATGGAGCGCCTTAGCAAGCGCAACGATTGTCGCGATCGTGGCGTTTGACTTGCCTGATTCCATTGCCTGAACGTGTTTGGCATCGAGCTTCGCGCGCTCGGCCACTTGCTCTTGCGTGTAGCCAAGGGCGAGTCGCAATTCGCGGATGCGCTTGCCGAATTGCACGAGCGCCTTCACGACCGCTGGCGCAGAACGCGCTTCGGAGCGGAACGAGCGGTGGGTCTCGCGAGCCTTGGATGGCACGCCTTTCAACGTGCTTCTTCACCGGACTAGTCACCACCGTACTAGTCCGGTATTCCAATTGTGAAATGGAGGATTTCCCAATGAGAAAATTGAGTGCATCACTTGGCTTGGCCGCGATTCTGAGCGTCATCACCGGCTGCGGTTCAACGGCCACGACGGGAGGAGACGGAGGGACCACGGGTACGAAAACGTGTGCGCAACGCAGTGGGACGTATCGGCATACTTATACCGAAAAAAGCGGCACCTGCGGCCTTTTCCCCGAACAAATTACATCGTTAACCGAGCAACCGAAGGCGCCGGAGTCACCTTGTACGGGCACCATCAAGTACTCGACGGACAATTGCCAAGTAACCGTTGATGCGAGCTGCCCAACCACGACCGGTGGGACGCTTACGCAGCGCGGGGTAATGACCTGGAGCGAGAACGGCGACACAGGCGAGGGAGAATTTCAGATCGGCATGAGCGGGACAGGCAGTTGCTCAAGTATCTATAAAGTGAACGGTGTCCGGATCGCCAAGTAACCCCCACGAATAATCCAACCGCCCCATATACGTAGCTGCGCGCCCGCTGCGCAAACTCCGTCGCACCCACCGTCTCCCGGGTAGCGCACCCCCCAAAACCTACTCGCCGACGTCTTTGGGCTGTAGTACGTCCTTTCGGCCGGGCACGCTTGCCCGCCATTTGAACCCTTCAAAAAGGACCACTCATGTCGCGCTACCGTTTCACGTCCGAGTCAGTCACCGAAGGCCATCCAGACAAGCTATGCGATGCCGTTTCTGACTCCATCCTCGATGCCATTCTCAAGCAAGACCCGCGCGCGCGTGTTGCCTGCGAGTCGCTTGCGAAGACCGGCATGGTCGTGGTCGCGGGCGAAATCACGACGGACGCTTGGGTCGACATTCCGGCCATCGTTCGCGAAACGGTCATCGGCATCGGCTACGACAACTCGGCAACAGGGTTCGACGGTCACACGTGCGCAATCCTCACCGCCATCGAGCAGCAGAGCCCCGACATCTCGCAAGGCGTAACGGAGGGCGAAGGCCTTCACAAAGAGCAAGGCGCAGGCGACCAAGGCCTCATGTTCGGTTACGCAACCGACGAGACGCCCGAACTCATGCCGGCGCCCATTCAGTACGCGCACCAACTCGCGTTCGAGCTCGCAAACATCCGCAAGAAGAAGGCCGTCAACTTCTTGCGCCCCGACGGCAAGACGCAAGTCACCCTCGAGTACGAGAACAACGTTCCGGTTCGCATCGACGCCATCGTTGTCAGCACGCAACACGACGACGACGTGAAGCAAAAGACGCTTCGCGAAGCCATCATCGACCTCGTCATCACGAAGGTGATTCCAAAGCGCCTCATCGACAAGAACACCAAGTTCCACGTCAACCCGACCGGACGCTTCGTCGTCGGCGGACCTATGGGCGACTGCGGTCTTACCGGACGCAAAATCATCGTCGACAGCTACGGCGGCATGGGCCGTCATGGCGGCGGCGCGTTCTCGGGCAAGGACCCTTCAAAGGTCGATCGCTCGGCTTGCTACTACGCTCGCTACGTCGCAAAGACGATCGTCGCCGCAGGCCTCGCCAAGCGCTGCGAATTGCAGATTGCCTACGCCATCGGCGTTGCGCAGCCTGTCGGCGTTCACATCAACACGTTTGGCACCGGCAAGGTCGACGACGAGACGCTCGAAAAGTACGTCATGGCGAACTTCGACATGCGACCCAAGGCACTCATCGACGAACTCGGATTGCTCGCACCCATCTATCGCGCAACGGCTGCGTACGGTCACTTCGGTCGTCCTCAGTTCAGCTGGGAGAAGACGCCGCGGGCCGCCAAGGTCGCAGACGACATTCTTGGCCGTAAAGGTAAGAGTGTTGACAAATCCGACAAGAAAGTAACCAACGGACTCAACGGCCACGCGCGTGTTGAATTGGTGAGCAAGGGCCTCAAGCTTTCGAAGAAGGACAAGAAGGGCACAAAGAAGACGTCCAAGAAAGCTGACAAGCGCGCATCCGCCCGCGCATAGTCAACCTAATTTACCCTATGCGCCGGCGACTTCACCAAGTTCGTCGGCGTTTTTTTGTAGTGTGGGGAGACTGCGTTGCGATCAGCGTTTCGAACGTCTTGGGCAGCGATCGCGTTTTTGATCATCGGTTGTGGCGCGTCGTTTAGACCTCAAGAGCCCACCGCTGCGCCACCACAACTGCCAATCGCACCGACTGCAACCGCGCGCGTTTCAGACGTTCCGAAGAACAACCTCGATCATCGCACCGCGTTGCCGGTTCCGGGCCTTCCCACTGTTGACGCTACGCGCGCATTCGCGACGTGCGATCTCGCAGGCAAACCTCTAATGCTGGTGACCGCAAAGGGCCTCGCACCGGACTGCCCTGCTGCCGCAGCGTGGGACGCCGTGGCGCCAAAATCGCGGTATCGAGACGATGGCCTCAGCATCATTGAAGACGAGTGCCTGAAGATGCTGCAGAGCGAAGACGTGAAGCTGCGACGTGCAGGAGCTGCTGTTCTTTCGCGACTCGGGGTTACCTTCCCAACGAACCAATCGCTCGCGCAGCGACTACTGAAAGTGGCAGAGAAGGAAACCGATCGCCAGATTGCGCTGGCACTTGGCCACCTCGTCGCAAAAATTCAATTCGGACTCATCGCCGGATGGGACAGCATTGGAGTGGATGCGCTCAAGGAGCTCTTGGTCAAACATCCTCGCGAGGAATTTCGTGCGGCTGCGCTGGGTGACCTCGCCTCTGCACCGACCAACGAGAACCCCGATTGGACGCCCTTTGTGATTTCGCGCTTGAAAGATCCGGCGCGTGAGGTGCGACTCGCAATTGTGGAAGGGTTGTCACTCACGCCACCCGATCGCATCGCGACGGCGTGCGCGGCGTGGAAAAGTTTGTTTCATGATTCGGACGCGGACGTGAGCGGTACCGCAATCGCTCATGCAGTGACGACGCGATGCACAGGTCTCGTCACGCCAGCGCTTCGTATGGCAGCATCACGGCTTTCTGCAAACAAACGCGACAAGCACGCCGAGCGCACGCTCACGATCGTTTACACGGAAGCGTCGCAATACAGCAAAGCGGAGCACGCGCTTGCAGTGAGCGCGTTGAAGGGCGCAGGCGTGATTCACTGACTGAGGGAAGGTGATTCCCGAGCGCCCAAGAACACCAAGTTCTCGTCGACCCAACCGACGCTTAAGTGGGCCAAGTTCGTGCTGTAGAAGCGTAGTCTCGCTCGCATGACGTGGCCCGCTCGTGCGCTTCCACTTTTCGGCATGCTCACGTCCGTCCTCAGTTGCGTTCGGAGTCCACCGTCACAGTCGCGACCGTCGAACCGCTCCTTCGAACCCGGCGTCAGCGCCTATCTGGCGACCGATGCCGAGAGCGATGCCGCAAGCTTGCGTTCCGAAGACGCAGACGCTTCAGCCGAATCGCAAAGTGAAGCGAAGTCGCACGATGGCGGGACGCTCTTGGATCGTCTTCAGCCTTGCGGGGTTGACGGCGAAGTTGTCGGGTCGATCAACGCACCGTCGGTCGGCGAGTTATACCGGGTGAAAGCTGCCAACGGAGAGCAACTGGCTCGCCTGTATGACGAGGCGCAACCGCAATGCGAGATGTTCGACGTGAGCAAACCTGCGCAACAGTCAATTGTGGGACGCTTCGATGGCGTGCGAGCACGGGTTCAAGCACGGCTCTACGAGAGCTCACAAGGACAGATGGGAAACGGACTCGTTGTCTTCGGACCGGATGCCAAGCATCCAATCTATGCGGCCAGTCTTCTGGCATGTGGAGCAGAGTCAACGTTAGCAGCCATAACACTGTGGCCTAACCGCGACGCGCTCCAAGTCAAGTGTTGGTCGTCGTGTGGCGCGGCGTGCTTTCACGAACAGACGGTTCTGATCGCGATCGTCAATGGCGCGGCCAAGACCCTATTTTCGCAACCCACCGGGACGTATGAGGGCCCTGCGCCCGATGAGGCCGCGCGCGGAGTGAAGCCAAAGTTCCCAGCAGGTTACGTGCGACTCGTACGCAAAGGACCCACGCCAACATTGCGTGCGAGCGTATCAACCGACTCGGACACCTTCGTCATCAAAACATTCGAATGGGACGCGTCAAACGAGCGCTTTGAGCAAGCTACGCCCACGTCAGGGAGACACGGCGGCAGCGCGCACTGATCGAACGGCCGCAAGATATGCGCCGCTCAGCACCAACACGCCACCTGCACTTGCAACTACGTTCAAGGTCTCTCCGTACACGAACACGCCCACAAGGACCGCAACGAGCGGCTCGACAAATGTAATCGTTGCAGCAGCATTTGACGGCGTGCGACGCAGCCCCCACACAAAGAGAAGACCGGCCATCGCGCCGAGCAAAATTGAACCGAGAAGCAGGTAGAGCAGTGAGTTCACTTGTAGCGCTTGCCACGCTCCGCTCGGAACGAAGAGCGCGAGAATCGGCGTCGCGACAACGCCATGCCACGCCATGAGCGACGCAGCCGAAAATTGTCCCGCGAACTTCTTGTTGATGAAGATGTTGAGCGCGTAGCAAATCGCGCTTGCGGTTCCGTAGGCTGCTCCCTCGAGACTCGAGAGCGGCGTGCGCCACGGCTGCAGCAGAAGCACAAGACCCCCGAACGACAGAAGACACCCAAGCACTCCCCGGCGCGTCCAATGCTCGCCAAGGATTAAAGGTGCACCGATGGTTACAAATATGGGCGCGAGATAGTGAGTCAGCGCCGCGATCGCAACGCTTGTCGTCTGATAGGCGCGAAAAAGCGCAATCACGTTGACCGCATCGAACACGCCGAGCAGCACGACAAAGAGCCATGGCACAATCGCACGAGGCAACGGCGCGCGCTCACGGAGTGCCAGCACGCCTGACGCAAGCGTGACGACACTCATCATCACAACCGATTCGACCGCTGCATGCGTCGGCCCTGCCTTCTCGGCAGCGCGCAAAAAGACAACCCAAGTTCCCCACGAAGCCGCCGAAACCGCAATTGCCAAACGCGCCCAGAAGGGCGTGCGATCACTCATGTCGCAATCATTTTTTGCAGTTGGTCAAGAAACTTAATCGCCTCGATTGGCGTCATCTCTTCGAGATTCGCGTGCTTTAGCGTCTGAATTGCGGGATGCTCCGCGGCGGCTTTTTCGGCTTGTTGCGCAAATAGATCGAGTTGAGGCACATTTTGCTGCTTTCCGCGACGAAGGGGTTGCCCACCTTCAAATTGCGAAAGGAGCGTTCGTGCGCGAGCAAGAACGGCTTCGGGGACACCGGCCAGTTGCGCGCACGCCACACCGTAACTTCGCGACGCAGCACCCGCCTGCACCTTGTGAAAAAACACGATTGTGCGCTCGTACTCCCGGGCGCTCACGCTGTAGTTTGCGGCGCGTTTGCGCGTGTGCGAAAGCTCGGTGAGCTCATGGTAGTGGGTCGCGAAGAGCGATCGACACGCAATCACGTCATGGAGATACTCGGCCACCGCAAACGCAATGGCGAGTCCGTCGTACGTGCTCGTTCCGCGCCCGATCTCGTCGAGCACAACAAGGGAGCGGCGCGTTGCGGATCGCAGGACGTGCGCCGTCTCTTTCATCTCGACCATGAAGGTGCTCTCGCCGCGTGACAAATTATCGCTCGCTCCAACGCGTGTGAGCACGCGATCGACAACGCCAATGTGAGCGCTCTTGGCCGGAACGAACGATCCCATTTGAGCCATCACAACGAGAAGCGCAACCTGTCGCATGAAGGTCGACTTGCCCGCCATGTTAGGCCCCGTCACGAGCCACAGCGACGGGTCTATCGATCCCTCTTCGGCCGATAATGTAACGTCGTTAGGCACAAATCGGCCCGCCGCTGCAAGACGCTCAACAACGGGGTGGCGACCGTCAACGATATCGAGCACGAGCGAATCATCAACATCGGGTCTCACGTAGTCGTGTCGATGCGCGACCTCGGCCAGCGACGAGAGCACGTCAAGGCGCGCGAGCGTTTCGGCGACTGCATGCAAGCGACCCGTGTCACGTGCAATGATGCGAAGCAGTTCACGAAACAGCTCGGCTTCGAGACTTTGCCCACGATCTTCTGCGTGGGCGAGTTCTTCGGCAAGCTTGTCGAGTTCGTCGGTTGTGTATCGCTCCCCAGTTGCGACCGTTTGCTTGCGACGCCAACCTTCGGGAACCTTGGCAAGATGCGATCGTGTGACCTCGATGTACCAACCAAAGACGCGCGTGTACCTCAGCTTGAGGCTGTTGATCTGCGCTGATTCGCGAAGCCGTGCTTCAAGTTCGGCGATCAGACGCTGTCCGTCGCGCGCAAGTTCGCGGCTGCGATCGAGCTCTTTATCATAACCGTCTCGGATCGCTTTTCCGTCGCCAAGTTTGAACGGAGGATCATCGTCTACCGCGCGTGCGAGCAACGCAGTGAGTTCGGCACAGGTATCGATCGCCGCTTCTTCGTTGCCACCGAACGCCTCACGTACCGAAAGCAAATCGAGGGTTTGAAAGAGGGCTTCGATTTTCGGCAGCACCTGCAGCGAGGTGCGCACCGCAGCGAGATCCTTGGGACTCGCGCGATCGAGTGCGATCTTGACCGCGAGACGCTCGAGGTCGAAAACCTCGTTGAGAGCCTTACGTAGCTCACTTCGCAAACGCGGTTGCTGCACGAAAAACTCAACGGCGTCGAGCCTGCGACGAATCTCAACGACGTTGCGCCGTGGCGCGAGCAACCAACGCCGCATGAGGCGTCCGCCACCGGCAGTGCTTGTCTCGTCAAGTTCGGCAAGCAACGACCCTTTTTTCTCACCGGATTGAGCGCGCGTGAGCTCAAGGTGAGATTGCGACGTTTCGTCCATGACGAGCGCGTCACCTGGCTCATAAACGACCAATCGCGCGATCGGCAGTGACTTTCCTCGCTCGCAATCGCGCGCGTAGCGAAGGCATCGCGCCGACGCTGTCTTCGCGATCGCACTCAAGCGAGCAGGCGCGCCTTCGCTGACCACCGAACGGATCGATTCATCCGCGTCGACATCGAGAGCGCCGTCATCGCGAATCGGGCAGCGTACAAACAACGTTTCAAGCGTCTTTCGCAGGTCTTGCGCCTCGAAACCGAGAAGGATTTCCCGAGGCTCGAGTCGAACGAGCTCGGCGATGAGCTCACTCACATTCGACACCGAACACGTTACAAATTCCCCAGTGGAGAGATCGAGCGCAGCAACGCCGTATTGATCGTCAGCGCGATCGATGGCGACAAGAAAGTGATTTTCGCGCGCCGCGATCGCTCCTTCATCGAACGCTATACCGGGCGTAATCACGCGAACGACTTCGCGCGGCACGATGCCCTTCGTCTTCGAGGGGTCGGCCATCTGCTCGCACAGCGCAACTTTGTGACCGGAATCGATCAGTTTTTGGATGTAGCCACCCGCGGCGTGAAAGGGCACGCCGGCCATTGCGATTGGTTCGGCGGCCGCTTTGTTGCGCGAGGTCAGCGTGAGGTCGAGAAGCTTCGCGGCGACTACCGCATCGTTGTAGAAAAGCTCGTAGAAGTCGCCCAATCGAAAGAAGACCAACGCATCCGGATGCTGCTCTTTTGCGGCAAGGTATTGCCGCATGACCGGGGTGTCTGCACCTGCCATCGCGATCTCAATAGATAGGATCGCGACGCAAAGCGAGCGATCGCAGATCCAGGAAGGTCAGGCCGCGTGAAGAGCCATCAACGATGGCAACGTTGCTCAATGCGGGCACGTAGCGCATCGATTTTGTCAGGGTGGGCGCGGCTTCTGTCTGGTTACTTGACGTTCTTAGACTGATTTGAAACGGCGTAAATTGGCCGCGTGTCGAGAACTTCCATTCGAGATCTCGCTCGACTGCCGCGCCGCCGTCGCCAGGACCGAACATCGCGAACGAGAAGAATGGATTGCGCAATGCAAGCGCGCTGTTTCGCGGCACATCGACCACTGCAGCTCCCGCACGCGCGACGGATGGTGCGCGCGAATTGAGTAGTACGTCGGCGCTGTCGCACGATTGAACGCAGCGCCCAGCGTCGCCTCTGCTGATGTGATGCAAGTACCCAGACACGCCGCCGAGCGCGAGCCACCGACGACCTGTTCGCACTCGGAACTTCGTTTGGTTGTGAAAGCAGCAACGGGCGAGCTTGAGAAACGAAACGTTGCTTGCATCGCGCGCGTTGACGACACGGCTCGCGTGATCAGGCGCCGAACCCGAATAGCCGTAGCGGCTCACAACCAGGCGATCTTCGTAAGCCTCAACGATCGGCAAGTCGCGATAGAGGTTGCCACCCCGCGCGTCACCTTCGCCAAACGCTTGAACGCAGGCGTCGTGACGTGCTTGACCGCTGGTGAGCGAAGGGTCCCAACAGGATCCACCGTTCTCGTCGACCTGATTTTCAATCCAGTAAGGGTTGTCAACCGCAAGGATGTCATCGTCGATTTGCAGATAGTCGGCGACCCTGGTTGCCTCGTCGGCGCCGATGGTGAGACCGAGTTTCGCCCCCGCTGCCCGTTCGACTGAAACGCGCGCTGCGCCGACGGCGATGTCTTCGACGCCCAAGTTGCAAAAACGTCCATCTTGGTTACGAAACGTCAGCGATTGGTAACCGTCTGTGGTGCTAATAGCAGCGGGGCGTCTGTTGCTGTCTGGAAGGATGCCTTCGTAAGAAATTTTCCACTCTTGATCGACGTGAACGGTTGGATCGTCAACCGACATCCGAACGCCTGGCTTTGGCGCCGCGACGAAATTGCGACCCTCAAGCGTGGGAGAGAGCGGAACGAATGCGAGCGTGGGATCGATGAAACCCGGCGCCCCCGCAGGCGCGAGCAACGGATTCTTGAGCCCGTCGTCGCCAACGACCACACGTGCGGTTCCGAAGAACGAGAGCTGCGGCGAGCCGACAACGCCAGGAACCGCGTTGCCCTTTTCGGGATCGTTGCGAAGCAGCAGGCTGGATCGCGCTCGGTGAGGCGCGCTGACCGGAAATGTCACCTCGAGTGAGATGGGGCTTGCGGTCCCCGAGGCCGAGCTAAACGCAATGGGTGCATGGTAGTGATCGAGGTCATTGGCGTTGATCGCGTCGGGCTCAGGGACGGCGAGCGAACCCACGCGCCCGGCAGCGTTCAAGGGATCGGGCCTTCGACATGGGGCGTCCCAATCATCGATGTCGAGGACCGTCACGACACCACTGGCAAGCGTGACAATGGCGAACACACCACGGAGTCGCGTCGGACCAAGCGCCACATCCGCGTAGCTCGCATTGGCGCGATACGCTGCACCGTCATCGCGATACGGATTGGCGTCGAGCTCGCCACCCGCATTCGGATTCGGATTGCACAAGAGGCCCGTGCGCGTTGTGGAGAGATCGCCTTGCTTGGACTTGCGAAGCGGCCAGTCATGGCGGGCGAACGCAACGGAAACGGCCGCTGCGCCAAATCGAATTCGATCTTTCGGCACGAATGGATTCAGCTCTGGATGCGGACGCATCAAGGGTCCACGTGGTGAACTGTCAACTTGCGTGACATCGAAGACGAAGACCCCGCCGTCGCTCTGATCGATGGCGTAGAGAAAGCGCTCGAAGTTTCGCGTTTCAGGACTGATCGCGAGCGAACCCAGCCGTGCGGGGGCACCCGAATCATTGGTCGCCACGAGCGGCGCGTTTTCCTTCGCGACGCCATCTGAGGAAACGTCAATTGTGTGAACGATCGGCAGTGCTTTGTCGGCGACGTAAACACGTCGCCCATCAGCCACGAGCGAACCCGGCACGGAGCGCACCGAGAACGGTTCGGGCGGCGTCGCGGGAAGAATCTCGCACGTACTTTGGGCAGACTCTGGGCGATCGGTCGATAGGTCGACGCCACCCGTCACGTAAGGGACACCGTCTGTCGCAGCTTTGGGCGTCACTGAGGGAATCTTGGTTGTCAGGCTTGTTGACGATATGACCGGACACGGCACAAGTGCGCCTGGGTCCACGCGATTGCCTGTCGTCGCATCGAGACCCGCTCCTCGCAGCAGCGGAAGCGGGTCGATTGTGACAACCTTCGCATCGCTCCCCGCGACGGGGAGTAACGTCGCGACTAAAACGTAACCGGCGCCGCCATCAATTGACGCCACCTTCAGACCACCTGCCGGCTGAGGCAAGCTACACGCAGGCCAATCAACAATTCTCGGCGTCACAGCGCCATCGCGTCCACCGAGATCGACCCCAAAGTCGCCCAGCAATCGCGTTGATGGCACGAGATAAATTGCAGGCTTGTTGACCTCGGAAGTCGAGACGAAGACCGCACGCCGATCATTCGCTAGCGCAATGCCAGTTGGGTTCTGACCCACCGGCACGAGGTTGATGCCAGGCGTTGCCGAGTCCGTATCAATGACGCGTCCTTCAAAGAGATCGACCACGGCAACTTCGCCACGGAGCGTTTGCGTGACCAAACCGTAGAGGCGTGCATCGCGCGCTTTGACGTCGTCGGTTGTCGCTTCTGCAGGAAGGGGTGAGCACTCGGCTTCGTCGAGCGGAACTGGCGCTATGATCGTGCGCTTTCCAGTAGCGTCGGTCGCAAACGTGCGCAGGCACAAGAGCTCTATTGCGTCGGCGCCTTCAAACGTGCGTTCGGGGACAGTGATGGGATCTTGTTGGCACGCACCCAGAAGCGCGAGACAAGACAGTGCGCCGACGTGGCGTAGCTTCATTTTGAAACCCCAGCCGCACTTGGATCGCCCAGCGTAAACACGACACGTTCGAACGTCGGTGACATCGACGTATTTTCGAGATCGATGGCTTGAACGTATGACTTTGTAAAGCTTGCAATGTAACCAAATCGGTAACGTTTCAATTTTACCTTAGGATCTTGGGCAAACCGCGCATCGTCGGCGACGAGATCGCGACGCGCGACTTCGTCGAATTTGAAGGGATCAAAAGCCATTGCGAACGGTCCCTGCCCGACGACGATGGTCGACTCAACTTGAAGTGTTTCTGGATTGACGACGAACACGCGGTTCGAATCGAATGCAACGACGAAGACGCGCAAGCTGTAACGCCCATCGACGTCGATGATGGGTGCGAGGTGAACGCGTGACGGGCCTCCAAGAAGTGGAATCGAAGACACGATGCGAAGGGCGTCAGCGTCGTAGCTTCCATCAGCAGCCGTTGCGCCAATTTCGCCAACGAGAAGACCACCGTACGAGGCGCTCGTTGAACGGTTGGCAATGAACACGCGTGCCGGCAAACGCGCGCATCCGCGAATGGTTGTGCGTCTTGTCTCGCCTGTAAGGAGAGACGCTTGTGCTTTGCAAGCGAGGCGTGCATTCGCATCGATGGCGATGCCTCTTTGATCGACACCGATCGACGTCGCGGCAACGGGATAGAGACGCTCGAATGTGAGGTAGGGCCGATACAATGATGAAGTTCCTTGACTACCTTCATCGGCGTAATAGCGGAGTAGTGCGAGCGTTGACTCTGTCTTGCTGGTCTTGAGAAATGCCGGCTTGGGCACCGTCGCGATGCAAGCGGCGCTCGATGGCGCGTCGATGCACTCGTCATATGCATCGACGTCGTGAGGCACAAGCGCGATTCCCGTCGAGCCATTGGGGACTTCGCCAATGAGGAACTGCAACGCAGGTGCTGACACGCGCGATCCCGTTGATGAGAGTCCGGTTGTGAGCAAACTCGCGACAGTGTCGGCTTGGTGCGTGACGGCAAGGCCAGTTCCATCTGCCGTGAATGCCATCCCGAACGGTTGTCCTGGCAATGTGATGCCGCGCGTATTGCCTGGTTCGGTCGCAGACGCCCCTGCTTGGTGGCTTGCGTCGCACCGATTGTTCGTGCGCGTGCCGCAACCGATGGTAAAGCTTGTTGACGGTGCAGCTTGCGCGCTGTCGTCGGGCTCGATGTCGGCCCACATGATGGATGCGTTGCCGCTCACAGGAAAGAAGAGGCGATTGCCTGAGGGCGAGAACGCAAGATCATTCGCAAAGGCGCTCACGATGGCGGTATCGCGCACGTAGCGGGTTGCATCGACCGGAGGCGCACACGTTTCGCCAAGTGGCTGCCTGTCCCCAGAGCCATCGCTCTTTTCGATTGGAACCGCAGACGCGCAAGGTCCAGATGCACCACGAAGAAGCGGAAGATCAGGATCTTGTGGGTTGCTGATCGTCAATGCAGCGTGCCGTCGAATCGATGTGAGATCGTAGCTCTGAAGGGTGCCGCCATTGTACTTAAGGTCGAAGTCGCTGTTGGCGACGTAGAGGACGCCCCCACCCTTCGAAACGGCGAGCCCCGTTGGATAGTACATGTTGTTCGCCGGCGGCTCGATGCCGGCGCTGTCGCTGTAACATGCGGCCACCGAAGCCAAGCCCAGCACCGCCGTCAAAACGGCGAGTCGTCGGGGAAGGACAAAGTCCGACCGAAGCTTAGAGTAAGGCGCCGGCATGGGGCGGCAGCCTACTCAAAAATCGTGCAATTTGCCTGGTTGAACGACGCAGCCGGCATGAACGACGCTTCTACATGGAGATTCACAGGCACTTGAGCGCAAGTTGACGCACTCCCGAGTCCTTCCCGTAGATCACCGTGCCCGAAAAGGAAACGGGTTGGCCCGTTACGGTGAACCCAATATTTCCGCGAACGAGGGAACCGAACGACCGAGAGGCTCGCATTGCCGATAGCGTGATCGCGAGCGTCTGCCCTCCGCGGGTTGCGGTCGATTTCAGTTGCACCACAGTTTCGGCTTCGTCGAGCACGAAGGTGGGTTGAGTGATCGAAATGACGTGGTGAATCGCAGTACCGAGCGCTGTCGTCTCGTCGCCAGACGATACCGTCGTTAGAAACTGCAGATCGAGCTCGTCGGGGTCAAAGAGAGACAACTCAAGGGGGTTCGGCGGAGCAGTCCCGTGGCCGAGAAGCTCCGCAAGAGGGCCCGTTGATTGGTAATTGATCGTTGCGGACAGATCGTGGAGCGCAATCTGTGTCCCCAGTAGGTAGCTCTCCGAACGGAAGAGCGATGGGACGATAACCTGACCCTTGTTGGTCGTTGCGTAGTCCTTGGCAAAGGCAAATTGCGCGCGCATCGACGCCGATCCACCGCTGAACAACGGCGTGACGTAGGCGCCACCCTCTTCGTATTGGAAGCCCCAAGGAATCGCGTCCACCGTTGGATGCCGCGCCAGGGAAACGAGCGCGACCGATGCGCTGCTACCCAAGTAGTTCGTTTTGGCGGCAGCATCTTCAAGGGTTCGTAAACTCGCAAGAAAGTCGACGGCGATTTCGAGCGCGTCTTCGGTTTGCGCCAACGACAAACCCGTCGTGCAACTCTTTACGTCGACGCTTATCGGATCGAGCGCACTGCACTCGGCGCCTGACGTCAGCGCATCATGAAGATTCGCGCACGAAGGGAAAGCGATCGGTTGCGGCGCAGGAGACGCGTCAACGGGACTGCTGCAACCCGCAAACGAAACCAAGGAACCGCAAACAACAACGCATCGCCAACCAATAAGTTTGCTCATGCGCGTCGCCTAAGCAGGCCGCGTGCCACGCATACTTACCAAGCGATCCGCCTATTTCACCGCAACCAGAACAGGCACCAAAGTCGCGCCCACCGTTACCCCCCGGTCACACCCAGGCAGCGCAAGAGGGTCCGGACGTCCAGCACTTCCACGCGACAAGCGCCCAAGGCATCAGCCAAAGCGACTAACCTGGTGGCGCCGTCCGACACTTCCAAGCGACCGCGGAGCTCCAAGGCATCAGCCAAAGCGATAAATGGGTGGTGCCGTCCGGCACTTCCACGCGACACGCACTCACCGACGTGGCTAATCCCCGTAGACTTCGATCACAATCACACCGCGCTCCGGATCCTCTGCAACGGGCGTCTGGTGCCTTGGCGCGGGACGGTCGAGCGGCAGCTCAAGGCGCGGCTGCTCCTCACGCACGCGCTCTTTTTCTTCACGTCTACGAATCTGCTCGATAATGAACGGAGGAAGCATCGAATCACCTCCGAGGCGAAAGCCGTGGAGAAGCGACCACTGATAAAAGAAACGTAGCAACGCCCCCAAGCGGGTCAAGTGTTCGGAGTTCCGCTGGTTGGGTTACGCTCACCATGTTGGCTACCTTGGGTCAGTTCAGATTGGCGCTTTTGGTTGCGTGGATGCTGATTGTACAGCTCAGCGCAGCTTGGGCGACGCCTTTGGAACTCGACAGCGATGCGTGGGAGGGTTCAAGAGAGGTTGTCGACCTCGCACGAACGGAGCTCGGCGCGCCTCGTGTCATTGCTAGTGAACGGCTCGTTTACGAGGATCTGAAGGCCGAGGACGGGGTGCTCATCATCCACCCCGAATCGAACCTTGAACTCGATAACTTGGCGCGATTCATGACAGCAGGTGGCCGGGTCATTGTTTTGGACGACTTTGGCACAAGCGACGACCTCTTGCGTTACTTTGGGATCACGCGCACGGCGTTGCCACGCGATCCCGTTGAAATGTTGCGCCAAAATCCACAGCTTGCGGTCGCCGAACCCGCCGGACAACACGTTGTGACGGGCAACGTAGAGCGCGTTATTTTGAATCATGCCACCGGCGTTGCACATCCATCCCTTTCTCCGCTGTTGAAGGTGCGAGGACGAGATGGCACCACAACGATGGTGGGGCTCGCCGGCGCGGTTGAGAAGGGGCGCTTGCTCGTCATTGGAGATTCTTCGGTCGCCATGAACGCGATGCTGCGATTTCCCGGCAATCGAGAACTTGCAAAATCATTGATTCGTTACGCCACCGACGATGACCACTGGGGTCAAAGACGAGGTCGCCTTTTCATCGTCTCGGGACGATTCAAACAGGTTGGGAACTTCGGCGAGCGCAGCTGGTCCGATGAGCTCATGCATAACTTGCGGACATTTCTCGCCGACCTTCGACGGCATGGGCTCTCGCCAGCGATGCGGTATGGCATCGCGCTGTGCATGACGACACTGGTCGTGGGCTGGGTACTCCTCACGGCGGGACGTCGCTACGTCGGCACGCGACCACGATACGCGCGCCGCATTCCGACGGTGCTCCAAGGAGGCCTCGCGGGACATGCCGCCGTGATTGCTGCACCAAGTACGTCACGCGTACTGGTGCTTCTCGAGCTCAAGGCAGGCCTTGTCGAAATTGTACGTTCATTGTTACATTCTGAAGAATTGGTCACGACGGGCGAGTTGCTCGCACAGGCGAATGCTCGACTCGAACTCGCCGAGCCCACGCGGATCGAGCTCGGGCGCGTGCTCGAAGAACTGACGGCGATCGAACAACAGGTTCAGCGGGATCCCATGCGTGCCTTGGTGCGCGACGCCGAGGTCGTGAAGCTCACGAATCGCGTCGAGCGACTGGTCTCCACCCTCACAGGCAACGGGTAGTCGATGCAAGTCGCGCTCAAAGAAAACGAAATCGCATTCGCACACAGCGCGCTCGCAGCCCTACGCGCTGAAGTTGCGCGCATCATTGCGGGCCCCGTTTCAACGGTCGATCTCCTTGCAACGGCGTTGCTCGCGCAAGGACACGTCTTGCTCGAAGGCGTTCCCGGCGTGGCCAAGACGACGATGGTCAAGACGTTTGCCCATGCGGTCGGGTGCACGTCGCGGCGCATTCAATTTACGGCAGACCTCTTGCCGTCAGACATCACCGGAACGTACGTGCTCTCGCCGCGAGACGGAACGTTCTCGTTTCGAGCAGGACCGATCTTTGCGCACGTCGTGTTGGCCGACGAGATCAATCGCGCTCCGGCAAAGACCCAAGCCGCACTGCTTGAGGCGATGCAAGAAAAGCAAGTCACCGTTGACGGCGAACGCTTCGTGTTGGCATCACCGTTTTTCGTTCTTGCGACACAAAACCCCATCGACTTTGAAGGCACGTATCCGCTGCCAGAAGCTCAAATTGATCGTTTTTTGATCAGAATTCGGATGGGATACCCGACCGCGGACGAAGAGCTTCGCATGTTGAAGCTCCACGGCTCGGTACCGCCAACTTCGACATCGGTCTTGAGTCCGGAGCGCGTCTTCGAGCTTCAGTCAATGGCGGCGCGCGTGCATGTCGAAGAATCGCTGCTCGACTACGTTATCGGACTCACGACTGCGACCCGACGCGAT
>JAHFDZ010000297.1 GCA_023248745.1 Myxococcales bacterium
GGCCGCGCGCAACTTTCGCAGGGGGCGCCCGCACTCTCGGTGCTCGTCGATGCAAGAAGTCGTCAAAATACATGACAATCAATAAAACTGACCTTCGTGCGACGCGCACTTTCCAGAAGTGCTCAACAAAATTTACGAATGCCTCGTTCTTTCGGGTGGTTTGCGCGAGCACTGCCGCGATGGGAGACGAGCGCGCGGTTCTAACCTTTCGTTCGTGACCCCTCGCACGTTCGGTACAGATGGGTGGGTGACAAAAAACCCACCAAGCTCGCAAACATTGGGGAACGCAGGCGGAACGAGACCCAAATTTTGAGTCTATCGTTGCGATTTCAGAAGAAGTCGCTTGGCGTGAGAATTGCTCCAGCGCGCGATGATGATGACCTCCATAGCGTTGCTTGCCGGGTCGGTTCCAGAATGGTCGCCCATGAGAGGAAGTGGCAGCGACCTCATCGCCCTCAAGAAGAGAGTCGGTCGGTCCGACGGCTACGCGATCGATCTCTACGCGAGCGCAGCCAACCTCGATGCGATCGATTTCGCTGACGCTGAAAGTTGCGATGGCCTCATGAGTCTCAAGAGTGCACTTGAGGCGTTGGCGTCGCTCGACTCTGCCGGCGCAGATCTTGGGCAGACCCTCGTACCACTGTCGACCGACGGCGCTGGAAACTATGTGTGTGTCGACAACGACTCGGGACGCGTCGTGTTCTTTGATCACGAAGAGGACCACATTGAGTCTGTCGCACGAACGCTCGACGCCTATTGCAAGCGCCTCGCGGGCGAGCTGAAAACCGCGCAAAGGGCAAAAGCGCTTGAGAAGAAAGTGTCAGAGGCGCCTGCACTGGCGGAAGGCCCACTCGACTTTGCTCCGAGGAAACTCAAGAAGCTCGATCGCCCCGATCTCAAGCGATTCGATAGCAAGCGCTACACGTGTCAAATCAACAGCGTGCAGTTTGCCGACGACGTGCAGTTGCTCTTTCACTTCCACGAGTCCTGTATGCTGTGGGATCTGTCGCGGAAAGAAGAACCCGACGACGACTTTCCCGAGGGTTCCTCCTCAGCCAACGCGTCGAAGCAACGCATTGCGATCGCGACAGACGACAACGTTCTCCTCTACAACTACGCCGGCGAGTTGCAGACAGGATGGGCCGCAAGCGAGAGCGAGGGCACGGTTGGGTGGATCCCCGGCACCGACTGGTTGGCGACATGGGGAGGCGACAAGCCAGGCATCCGCCTTTGGGATGTGAAGGCCATCGCCCGTCATGTGCCCGACGACGATGACGTGATGGACTGGTCTGCTCCAAAAGAAGTGCCTTCGGTTGTGTTGGCCGAAGACACCGTGTTCTGGAGCGTCGAGTTCGAACCCACTGGCTCGACGTTTATTGCGTGCGACGCGGACGAAAGGGTCGTCACGATTTGGAACGTCGCGAAGCGCGAAGCGGTTGCTTCGCTTGTGAGGCCCAAGCGTGCGAGCGTTTGGCTCAGCGCGCTCTCGTCGTCTTGGGTGGCAGTCTCAACCGGCAAAGACGTGCGCGTGTGCGACCATCACGGCGTCGAAAAGTTCAAGTGGAAGACTGACGGAGAGTTGACCGCACTTCACTTCGTGAACGATGGCTTCGTCGTTTGGACCACCGAGACTGACCTGCACCTCTCAACGGTCGCCGGAGAACACATTCACAGCGTCCGCGTTTCAAAAAAGGGCAACCGCTCGCATTGGGTCACCGGACGTGGACAACATGTGATCACGATGTCGCCCCTCGCGCTGTATCAGCTCGTACGTTGATCTCCCTATTTTCCAGCGCACCTTTTTTCCGGAGAATCGCTCACGGCACCCCATAAATAATGGGAGATCGCGCTATTTCCGGCGCCGAAAACAACGCGACGCGGCCCTACGCGGGTCTTACGACCAGCTGCTTTGACGCGAGCAATGCACCGTCGCCCATCTGCGACGTATCGAGGACAAATGTCGCGAGCGCGGGCCCGCCTACGAAGGCATCGGTTGCATTGGGCGTGTCGGGCATGCCGAAGCCTTTGTACTCAGGATGGCTCGCGAAGATTTCGTCCACGAGCGCCTGATTAAAGACCAGCTGCGACGTGTATGCGCTGTTTCCGGTCGACACGGTGTAGTGAACGTGAATGGCGCGGCCGGGGTACCAACCTGGAAAGCAGCTGTCGAAATCCACGCGTCCGTTTGCATCGGTGGTTTGCACACCACGAAAACAGTGGACCGCTGCGTCGCTCTCTTTCTTCAAGCAGCTCGCGTTGTTGGGTGTGTCGCCTGAGTAGCCGCCGCCAACGTGCGTCTGCCAGACTTTGACATTCGCGCCGACGAGCGGATTGCATGCTTCATCGACGACACGTAGCGCCAAGCGCATCGGCAGCCCCGTGAAACCTTCGCTGATATCTTTTCGAAAGCGATCAGCCTCCTCTGTGCAAGGACCTGCCGTCGCTCTTCTTGCAAGCACGCAAACCGTCGCGGGTGTGAGAAACGGATCGCCGTAGTTGCCCTTCATGGACTTCGTTCCGCCGCTTGCCCATCCCCCTGGACCGGTGTCTTTCGGCGCAGCGGCATCATGCGAAGCGTCGTCGGCTGCGGCATCGCCCTCAGGTGTGGCATCGACGGGGCCGGGAGTTTGTCCCCCGGCGTCGGCGGCTGCGATCGGCGAGCTCGCACAAGCACCGATCGCCGCGCCGCCAAGAGTGAGAAGGATGCTGTTAACGGCTTCGCGTCGGGTGAGCGTTGGCTTCGGGGGAATCGACATCGCAGATCTCCATCGGTGAGCTAAGTGAACGACCGCTTAGCATGGCCCGAGCTTCGACGCTTTCTGTCGACGTGATCTGTATGCGATTGACGACGACGGTGAGTGGGCGTCTTCGGAAACGAAAATTGTGCCAGAGTGGCCCGGCAGGTAAACGCAAAAGCAATACTTTTGAGAGGGACGCGCCAGGCACACATCGTGCCTTAGAGGCCGCTCGAGGGTCGTCCATGAACATTCGCAAGGCACTTCGAGCATCGTTCGTCATCACCGTTTCCGCCGCAGCCAGCCAAGCCTGCTCAGGGCGCGTCGTCGCGCAGGCAGAGGACGGAGGCCCGATCGCTGTTGGCGATAGTGGCGTCGATAGCGGAACCGATAGTGGTCAAGACACTTGTCCATCGACCACGCCGCAAGGCGGCACTCCTTGCAATACGAGCAAGACGTGCACCTACAACAAGTCCGCTTGCGGCATTGAAGACTTCGCCGAATGCAAAGGTGGGGTTTGGTCGGTGGCCCATGCCACTTGCAATCCGCCGGCGCCGACGTGTCCTGCAACAATGCCATCAGCTGGAACGGCTTGCCAGACCATAGGAAGCCCGTGCATCTACTACCCGGGCGGAAACTCATGCCCGGCTGCGTATGCCACATGCACGGGCGGAAAGTGGGACTTGGCGATTCCATCCTGCAACCCACCGATTCCAATCGACGCGGGGCCGATTCCGCAACCGCCCGATGCCTCACTTGACCCGTGCCCCGTCACGCCTCCGAAGGCCGGTGACCCTTGCAACCCTGGGTTCTACTCCTGCGCGTACGATATCGATCCGGCGTGTCCAGGCACCGACGTATTCGCAACCTGTCCAGGTTCAACCAAGACATGGCAACTTATTTCCTCAACGTGCACGAAGTAGAGCGCGCAGTCCTTGGCGCGACTCATTCGCGCGACGAGAGTCGCACGCCAAGATGGTTCGCAACGGGTCGCTCACGCGTTGGGATTCGCGTGTGAATCGGCGAATTGAGGACTTCGGTTTTTCCTGCTGCCTTTGACACAGCGAGCGCAGTCGAACCTCCTCCGTCGAGATTGATCGCATTCCAAGCGCCTGAGCGAATGGCAAGTTCAGCGAGCTCGGCCAAGGTCATGCCTTCGCTGTAGTTGGGTTGGCGGCCATCGACGATCCAGATGTGCAGGCTGTGCTCGTTCTTATCGAGTCCAATCGCCGTCCGAGGCTCGCGCGAACCATTGAGGCCCATTGCAACACCGTCGGTTACAAGTGATCGTCCAGAGATTGCGCTGTAAGCGTCGGCGAGAGGCATCGAGAAACTCGCTCGGCTGTCTCGCGAAAATCGCAAGGTCCGCGAACGGCTCTCACTGCCCGTCGAGTAGGTCACGCCATTTGATATGGCGTATCCCTCTACCTTCACCGGCTCTCCTCGGTGTGGGTAGTAATCAAACGGGCCGTTTGAGTGCCACGGTTCGAAGAAGTCACCGTTGATGGCAAGTTGCAGCTGAAATTCCTCTAAGAATTCACTCGTCGTGCGTGCCGAGAGAGGAAGGTCCTTTTTTGGATCACCTGGCGTGACGAAAAAGATCGGATGTGAAGCTTGAAGGTCGATCGTCACGACATGCGTGACCAGAGCTGGGCCTTGGCTGCAACTTCGGGTGTAAACCACACCGGGAAACAACGTATCGCGAACGGCTGCCGGCTGTGGGCGGTGGTGATACGCAAACCAGCCAAGGAGTCCGCAAACGGAAAGTGCGAAGAGCACGGCCACTACGGCACGGAGCAAGCGACGCCCGCGACTCAAGGCGATGGGGCTCGAGGAGGACGTTGTCGATTCGACATTCGATTGGTCACGGTAACAACCTTGAGTTGAGAATGTGCAAACGTTGATACACCTGCCTGCGCGGCATAACGTTGTGCATTGGGAAACGAAGGAAAACGGATGCGAACTCTCAATCTTGTCATGATCACCTGCATGGTCGGGTGCGCGCCGGCGTCTATCGTGCAAGCCAACGGTGTGGCTACATCGCCACGCGTCCTCGAGATGGGTTCGCTCTCCGTGCGCGCAATCGCTCGTACGGAGAATTGGGCCTACGGCGACTCCCCCGACGCCAAAGTGCGCGTCCACCCGTCATTTGCGTTCGTCACCGCAGACGACGACCGGTTCCGCATGGTGGTCACTTCGACCCAGATCATGGACAAGATCGCGCGCGTCATCGAGTTTGGCGCGAGCGGGGTCGTCGATCTTACGAATGAACTCGTAACCCCGCGCGATCCGGCCGGGGGGACTGCAACGCCAATCGCAATCGTCAACGCCTCCAGCGTAAGACCCATTGTGATGCTGCTCCGCCCGTATAGCCGCACGGGGATTCCAGACGCCTACGTTCGAGTGAAGGGAGAATGGGAAGGATGGTCGCTACCGGTCGATGAAGAGTACGCCCGACCCGTTGATGCATTTTCCTTCGTGGACCCGGCGTCGAAAGGCATGCCTCGCGTTTGGGTGAGCATGCAGGTGGGGTGCGCTGACGACCGAGAGCAAGATGACCCGAGAGATGGCGGCAGGCCCAAGCCCCGATCATTGGGCAACTGCGAGCGCAGAGTAAACACCTTTCGCGCACTCGGCGACGACGGCAAAGACATTGTCAAGTTACCTGACGGTGTTGTCAGCCTCGCTGTGCTGCGCACAGGACCTGAACTGACGATCGCGGCCCACGTCGTCGACCCGCCTCGAAGCGCCGAACCGAATGGGACTGAGTCTATCGCTTTCATATCGAAAGGCGCTAACAAGCGACTGCGACTCGAGCATCCAGTGGGCGGCGAAAGTCAGGTTCTGCAAGCAGGGACGGCAATCTACTTGGTCGCAGTGCACGTTTCCAATCCGTCATTGGCCTACGTCGAAAACATGCAGGTGAAGAACATTGCCCCTCACGTGGACTGGCCATCGCGTGACCGGCAAGTGATGGCAGCCACAACCCTGCCAGATGGAAGGCTCGTCGTCTCTGTCGCGTCGATGGGCTGGCCAGTGGCCACGAATGGATCGGTCTGGTCGTGGTCACCGCGCAGTGGTTGGGAGAGAGTCGTCACGCCATCTCCGGCTCCCGACATGAGCTGCACCGTTGGGCAACTCAAATGGACCCAGGGGGCACTATGGGCCATCGAAGCTTGCGCGCGTACGCGCGATAATGATGCGCCCGACGGAGAACGGATCCTCGAATCACGCCTGCTCACTTCGCAACCGGTCAGCGGCCCCGCAACCGTACTGCACCCTAGTTGGTATCGTCCCGAGTGAGCGTTGCAGCTCGGGGATCCTGATCGCTTGCTTACGCACTCGGCTGCACGCGCACAGACGCATTGCATTGCTCGCCCGTGCCAACGAGGCGAAGCTGCCGAGATGCACGTACGTCTTTCTGGCATCGCGGTCCTCGTCCTCGCGTCAATCGCAGCATGCACGCCCGCGGCGCGTGCCGTGAGGTCGACCGCAGCGCCTGCTCCTCCCGCAGCGACGTCGACCGTTGCGCCCCTTGCCGGAAATGTCAAACGCGACGAGGGGCGCGTTGTGAGCGGACCGTGGGATATCCGCATGGCTGTTCGCGGCCGAATCAGCCTGCGAATCGACCTTGACCCGCGAGCGCCGGGAGGCATCAAAGTCCCGCCAGGGGATGAGATCATCTTTTGGACGTGCGACAGCCCGTACGCCAAGCAGTCGGAATTTGTAGCGTGGCTCAACGCCAATCAGATTGTCGTGGCCTGCCCGCTCGCTGAGTTGTTGGGCCTCGACGAGGGAGCCCCGCTACGAACCGCGGCCAATGTGTCGCTATCCAATGTTGGCGATAGTGAGTTGGCGCGAATCGTAGAATTTCGATCGCTTAAGTCTCTCAAGATATGGCAGGCAACGTTGACGGACGCCGGTCTGAAGCATTTGAAGGGCGTCATGTCGCTACAGACGCTCGACTTGGGAGCCACGCAGGTAACAGACGCGGGGCTTGCGCATCTGAAAGGCCTGTCGACACTACAGAAGCTCAACTTGCGAGGCACGAAGGTAACGGACGCGGGCCTCGACCATCTGAAGGGCTTAACGACACTGCAGGAGCTCGACTTGGGAGGCACGCAAGTATCAGACGTGGGCCTTGAGCATCTGAAGGGCTTGACGACACTGCAGGAGCTTGACTTGAGAGGCACGCAGGTAACAGACGCGGGGCTTGCGCATCTGAAGGGCTTGACCTCGCTGAGAGTCCTTTCCTTAGGAGAGACAGTAACGGACGCGGGGCTTGCGCATCTGAAGGGCTTGACCTCGCTGCAGGAG
>JAHFDZ010000051.1 GCA_023248745.1 Myxococcales bacterium
TCCAATAGGGCGCCGAAGCATGAATTGGACTGCCGAGGTCGGGTGGCAACGGACCTTCATGATGGAGCTTTCCGAGCGCCCACACCGTGTGCCAGCTGGCCGGTGTTGTAGAGTCGAAGATCATTTGCTGCGAGTCGGAAATATTTGGCGAAATCCATTTTAGGACCCGGACCAGATCAAGGTCGTCACGAATGAAGTTGCCGCGCTCGTTGAACCGCCCACCCGTCTCACGGCCGTACCGAAGCGAACGTGGAGCGTCGGGAACGAGCAACACCGTCGGCACAAGGGCGAATACGAGAACGATGCCGCGTGCGATCTGCAAGCGGCGCAGTTTCCTTCCCACCCAACCGAAGAATCCTTCGAACGTCGCAACGAGCGGAGCGATAGCGAGCGCGGCGTAGAGGGCGAAGTAGTGCGGCCAAAAAAAGTGAATGTCCGCGCCCTGCTTGAAAACGACATACTGAATGCTTGAGGCAACCAGTAGTGCCAGACCGAAGAACTCCGTCTCACGGCGAAGGATCAAGAACCGCAAAATCAAGAGGGGAACGGCAACTTTTCCAATCGCGATCACCAAAGGCGTGAACGCGGATTCGATCCAAAACGCGCGCGCCTGTAGAACGTCTCGTAGCGGAAGCTCACCTCCCGACGATCGACCCATGGCAGCGCCGAGCCAGTCTGCAAGCTTGCCAGCTCGCTGAAACGCCACGACCCAAATCCCGAGCGCGGCTGCCGTAAGGGACGCGGATAGGGACCACCATCGCGCATAGTTGTCGATATCGACGCGCGGCAGAAGACGCTTTGGAAGGATGGCGATTCGAGTGAGTGAGACCGTGAGCACGAGGCCCATCAGCAAAAATCCGGGCCAATCGCCGAATGTTGCGAGAGCAACACCCAACAGGCTCGACGCTAGAAAACGATTGCGCTTTGTGGCGAGGTAGCGCTCGAAACCGTGAAAAAAAACGATGAATCCGAAGATCACCATCACTTCGAGTTCGGCGAAGTTCGAAAACGAAACTGCGATTGGGATCAGCGAAAACAAAGATGTCGCGGCCGCACTCGCGAGGGTTCCCCACACGTGCTTGGTGAAGCGTGAGAGAAGCACGATAGTGCCGATACTCATCAGCGTCGCCGGAAGGCACAGTGCGACGTCTCGATGGCCGAAGACGCGAATGAAGAGCGCTTCGATCCAAAAGACGCCCCACGGGTGATGACAATAGTATTCGGCGGGCGTGGGCTGCACCGCGACGTAGTCCCAAACGGGCCCGAAAATTTTCCATCGCCACATATTTTCGGCGGTGATTCCGTTGCCGGCGCACGCTGCGTAGTGTCCTGCTCCTGCCGCTCCGCCTACGCCTACAAACGCAGCGAACGAGAACCACGCGATAGCAACACGCCGGGTGGCGTTCGCAACGCGATCGACGACAGACTGAGGCGCGCTGCGCATTCGGCCACACTAACAAACGGTCTGATTAACAGGATAGAATCTGCTGCTATCCCCCAGGAACTGCCTTTCGACGTGAAGGGGCTTGCGATTCGTCCGCAAAAATCGCGAGATTACGCAAGCCGCTCAAGTGTGACCGTCGCAGCCGCATAGTCGGCGTCGTGGGTCATCGATACCCAGACGCGATCGACGCCGGCGCTGGCGGCAACCGCCGACGCAGCTCCGTGAAATTGGAGTGAAGGGCGACCGCTGCTGTCGCGCACGATGGCAATGTCGCGAAGGCTCACAGCCGGTGGCGCAATTCCTATGCGCGCGCACGCACTGTCAAGCGCCTTGACGGCTGCCTCCTTTGCCGCAAATCGCGCTGCGAGGTGCTGAGCCGGACGTCTTGAGGGCGCAGACTCACTGAAGGCGACTTCTTCGGAAGTGAATGTGGCGCGCACAAATTCACTCACGCCATCGCCCAGCTGATCCGCGAACGAAGGGATGTGAACGAGATCAATTCCAGTTCCGAGGATCATGTTTTGGCCGCGCTGCAAAAGGTATCGCCGCGCAGGCGTGCGTTCGCGTCGGTCAACATTGCGGCTTCGGCTTCGAGATGTGCGGGTGTGCCTTCCTTGGAGGCGAATGGGCGCTCGGTTCGTCGTCGCACGAGTGGTTCACGGCCGCTCAGTACCGCCGAAAGGCGTTGCGTACCGACCCTCATTCGTTCTTCGAGGCGCGACTGGTACGTGCGCGATTGTGCAGCGTTGAGCATGCGGAAGAAGAACTGTGGATGTATGACGCACAAGATCGCGCCTACGTGACCGAACCCGAGGCTTGTGACGAGTGCGGCCCTTAACGAATTGTGACCTGTGACGATCGATTTGTCGCTGAACGTCATGGTTGGAAATGCGCGCATGGAGGCGTCGACCTCGTCGAGGCTGTGATTGCCGGGTACAAGGCCGTCGGCCATCGCTTGCAGCGCACCGTTGAGTTGCCATGCGGCGGCGGCGCCCTTCGAATGACCGGTGAGCGCCTTTTGCGAAATGACGGCGAGCGGAAGCCCAGATGTGCGGCCGAGCTTTCGTTGCAAAAGTTCGTGCACGCGATTTTCGTTTACGTCGTTCATGTTTGTCGACGTGTCGTGCTTGCTGACGAACGCGATATCGTCGGGGTCGAGACCAAAGACTGCGAGCGCGCCTCGTAGTGGCGATACGTCGCTGCGACCCTTGTAGAATTCGTGCCCGTAGTGCCTTCGCGCGAGTGCAACCATCGCCTCCGCTTCTTGATGACCGAGAATGGAGCCGATCGCATCGGCCTTCTCTTGCGTCGCGATGATGAGGCTTCGTCGTGCGTGGAAGTCGCAAGCGGCGTGCACTTCTCGCCGAGGCACGTCAGCCTCTGCCGCGGCGGACAGCACGCCCATACCGGGTGCAGGCACGGAGAGATTCACACCGTCTCCATGCGAACTTGCGTGAGCGACGATGCCGTAGACCGGTAGTCCAAGGTCGAGCGCAAACTTCGCTGTGCATAGAATCTGTGTTCCCGCACCCTGCGATTCGACGAACCCCCGTCGTCGTGCGTCGTTCGGTCGCGACATGTGCTTTGGATCGATGCCCATGCCCTGAAGCTCGTCACTGGAGGCGGTTGCTGCCATGTCCCCGAAGCCGATGCCGCCTTCTTGCGAGTAGTCATCGACGCCGCCCGCAATCATGAGCGTCGCTTGACCGGTAAGAATCTTGTCGATCGCGTCGCCGACAGAAATCGCAGCCGTTGCGCAAGCGGCCACAGGAAACGACATGGGTCCGTAGGAGCCGAGGTAGCTTTGGACTGCATAGCCGCTGACGACGTTGATCAGCGTCTCTTGAAGCGCATCACCTTGACGCGCTACGCCTGCATAAAGGTCACGATACATGCGCCTTAGCTTGTGCATGCCGCCAAAGCCTGAGCTTTGCGATGAACCAACTTTGGACGGATGCAGATGCGCGTAGATCTCTTCGGGCTCGAGGCCCGCCGCCATGAATGCCTCGACGGTCGAGACGAGGTTGAACAGCGTTACGCGGTCGACTTGATCAACGAGCGCTTGAGGGATTCCGTACCGAGTTGCGTCCCATCCTGATGGGATTTGTCCAACAACTTGACGATTGAGCCGCAGCGCCCTCGCCACGCGCATGACAGCGCCCTTCTTGCGACGCACGACAAAGGTGCCGCTCGCTTCTTCAAAGAGTTCGTTGTTCTTTCGATCGTGCTCGACAAACTCTTGGCCGATTTCGCGACTCGGGACGGGAAACACGAAGTCGCGATCGAGATGAACGTCGTAGAAGCTCTGCATCACGTTTGGGTCGAAACCAACAACGGTGGGGTCGAGAAGGCGTATGCCGCTGTGCGCGAGTGTCCTCAATTCGTACTTGGACTTGATCGCAATGTCGTCAATCAGTTCGCTCGTATCGGCATCGACGAAGCCAACGCCGTCGCTACTTGGTTTCACGAACCCCATTATCCATGCAAGCTCGACTGCGGCCTCGAGCGATAGGAAACCCGTGCTCTCAATCGCCCATCGGCTCCGGCTTCCGCCCCAAGGTCCAACCTCGCCGTATCCGACAATAACGACCACTTGGCTAAGGTCGAGATGATCGAGCATCGGCAGCAGATCGAGTGCGGCGCTCGATGGATTTGGCGACGCCATCGTGGGCCGTGCGGTTGGCGACAAGACGACGGTGGGCGCCTTTTTCCCGTTCAGAGATTCATCAAGAATATTGTCTAAGTTGCGACGGCGCTGAGCATCTTCGTTGCGCAATTGGAAATCGCTTCGAAGACGCGCGGCGCGTTCAGGCAAGTCGCGAACTGACTCAAATCCACCGGCGAGCTCGGCGACCAACGGTTCAATGGCGGCGTGCTGTCGCACATCTTGCGTAAGCAACCCGACAAGCAAGCACGCCATCTCCTGCGCAGAGAAGGTACGAAGGCCCGTCTCGCGTTCGAGGCCAGCGGCGACAAGGTTGTTGTCATCCATCAGTCCCGTGCCACGCACCCAACCGATGCGAGCAGCGCAAAGCGTGACGAATCGACCCCAGCTCTTTTGCTCCGATCGCCATTTGTTGAGTAGCGCCTCGAGTGCTGCCTTGCTTTCGGCATAGGCGCCGTCACCGCCGAAAAGTCCGTGGTTTGGTGATAGTGGCAAGAGCACGTGGCAGCGCTGCCCGTGGATGTTGCGCGTGTCGTATGCCTCCGCCGACCGTGCGATAAGGCGTTCGACGCCGAGAAGGAGAACACGAAGCGTGCCGAGTGACCGCTCGCCCATCGCGCCAAGGTCGGCAATTTCACCGGACGCGGCGAAGGGGATCAACAGGTCGAGTGTCCAAGCGGATTTCAGCGCGCGCGTGCCCGCCCCGACGGCTTCGGTGAGGGGCGAGAAAATCCACCGAATGAGCGCGTCGACATCTTGTGTCGAAGCCTGATTCATCGGAACGACGTGAAGCTCCGCTCCCTTTGCTGCGGCACGTTGGTAAACTTCCTTGAAGAATGCGACGCGTTCGCTCCCGTAGGACGAAGTCGTCACGATCACACGGGCGCCTCCGCGTAGAAGCGCTTCGACGAGCGCGAGCCCGATCGATCCGCGTCCTGCGCCGGTGACGAGCGCAGTCTTGCCGGCAAACGACTCGCCATCGCGCGCGAGCTGCGCGAGTGCTTGGGCGTACAACGCTTGTGTGGCTTTCGTGTCGTGCCCATGCAGCGTCGCGAGTGTCTGCATCGCACGCAAGAAGGACGCAGCGTCGGGTTCGCCTATGCGAGGTCGCTCGTCATACCGAAGTGTTCCATCGCTATCGGCTTCGAGTGATGGTGCGAGGGGAGTAAAGTTTGCGCTGTAGCGTGGATGGTTATGTAAGTTGACGAACAATCGCCGCATGGCTTGTGCGGCCAGCGGGCGACCTTGGCGCTCATGCCACGCTGCAAGGCCGCGAGCCGCCGCAATTGCGTCTTCATCGAGCCGACTTGCGAGTTGCGATAGCGCGTCGTCGTCGATCGTCTCGCCCTGCAGAAGGCGATAAGACAACTGCAAGACGTCGCGTTTTGCCCAAGCCCAAGCGGAGGTGAACGCAACATGTTTGCTGGCGTCGAAGCACGGTGCGATCATCGCCTCGTATGCATGGCCATGTTCTCGTTCGTAGAGGGCGAGGCGTTTCGCCGCTGTGTCGTCGTCATCACGTGCAATGCGATGACCTGGTGGTCCTTCGATGCCCAGCTGTTGCGCGACAAATTGGCTTGCTCGCGCAAGGACGCCACTCTTACCGATCGTGCGCGCCTCGAGTTCTGCGAGTGCAGCTGAGTCGACGTTGGCCGATGCTGCGGGCGTGGCACTGGCTTTCGAAAGCGACACACCAGCTTCGCGCGCATAGTGCTGCACCACTTGGTCGAGCCAGCCGAGCGCGGAGGCGCGATCGCGGATGTCGGTGGGAAGCGAAGGTGACAATGGGCCACCACGCGAAGACGTTCCGTCACGCGCATCGAGGGCAACATACGCCAGCACGGCGAGGCCGCGCCCAGCGCCGAGTTGCCAGGTGGACGATAGGTACTGCAGGACGTCAGGTCGCGAGAGGCGTGCGGTTCCGAGCGCGCGCGCGATCGTGGCGTCGATGGTGCCACTGACGTACTTTCCCGGACCGTTGTATCGAGACGCACGTTGGGTAAGCGCTGCTACCAGTTCGCGAATCGGCATCTCGTGAGCGCCATCGATGGCGCCGATAGCGAACTCAGCGCCGATGTCGGCAAGCACCTGGTTGCGTCGTGCAGAGTTGCCGCCGAAGAGTTCATCGATCGTTTCGCTCCGATCGATTTGTGAAGGTGCCACTTTCGCTTGCAATGCGAGGAGCGCGAGGAGGCCTTTTTCTGCCGAGAATGCATCGTCAGCGACGGAGATAGTTGCGACCGAAGGGAGGAGTGGACGTTCCTGTGCCAGCGGAGCGGTTGGCGCCTGCGCGGTCGCAGCGACTTCGACGGCGAGGTGCTCAAAGTCGGATTCGACCTGCATCGTTGGACCAAGAAGCTCGGCTGCGTTTGCCTCGCTATTGAGAACCTGAACGGACGCCAAGCGACTTGAGGCAAGCGTTGCGCGCGCCATGTTCGCAACCGTTGGCTGCTCGCTGGTTCCAATCTCGATGAAGCGTTCGACGCCGGTTGCTTCTGCGAAAAGTACGTCTTGCGTTTCGATCCATCGAACGGGTGATGCAAATTGATAGGCAAGCAGCTCGATGAGTAGCGTTCGGGCGAGTTCATCGTTGCACATACCTGGGCTGTTCCAGGTTTCGAGCACTCTTGCGAGGAGAGGTGAATCGGTCTCCTGGTGGACACACTCAATGAACGCGCGGTCGAGACGAAACGGCGTAGCAACAAGGTTCGGAACGTAACGGTCAACTAACTTGTCATACTGCACACGCTCAGGGAGTACGCGAGCAAGAGTCTCTCGGAAAGCCGGCACGCCTGGCCGCAGCAAGCGAGAATGGAACGGTACGTCGACGCCAGGAACTTCGATGTACGGCGCGTCGTTCTTGCCCGGAGTTTTGCGCGGTGCTCGGGTCTTCTCGAGTTCCTCGCGAAGCGCAGAGAGTGCGTCAACGTGGCCTGTCACGGCGTACTGCCTGCCGCGAATGTTGTAGTTCACGATCTCGAGCGGCAGCCCGGTAGCGGCCGCAACGCGATCGACGATCGCAAGCGCACCCGCTTCGTCGAGCCCTGCATGATGCGGTCGCACGACACCCATTGCGTAAATCGATCGCCCGGTTTCGTCGCGTTCGACGAGGCGATGCATCGTCAGTCCGCGCTGATAGACAAGCTCGACGACGCCTGCGAGTGGCAGTGTGCGCGGAATCGCGGCGAGCGCGGCGTACTCACCCACGCTATGGCCGCAAAACAGGGCATCGGCGACGAAGGCGCCCTTTTCTTCGAGCTCGCGCACTTGTGCGACCGCCATGACGGCCATTGCAACTTGGGTGAACTGTGTGAGGAACAAGACACCCTTCGGATGCGAGAGGCGATCGCCTTCGACGACGAGCTCACGTGGATTGTCGCGCACAATGTCGAGCAGCGAAAACCCAAGCTGCTTTTTACAAACGCGCTCGGCTTCGTCCCATACGTTGCGAGCAGCCGGTGAACGCGCATACCCCGCCATGCCCATGTTGGGCGCCTGGATGCCTTGGCCGGGGAATGCATACGCGGTTTTGGGGGGCGCGAATTCAGCGCGGCCGGTCAGAACAGGAGTTCTCACGCCATCGCGATGGGTGCTGGCTTCGAGTTCGACGACCGCACTTCCATTGAGTAAACCAACCTGACGAGATGAGACAGAGAGTGCTTCACCCGGGAAAAGTGGAGCGACGAAGCGCGTGTGAGCTTTGGTGATCCGTTGCGCATCGCCGCCTGCGGCAAGGCGAACCGCACGATGCAGCGCCGCCGAAGCCGTCCACATCCCGTGCACGATAGGTTTTGAGAGCCCCGCGTAGACGGCGATGCTCTCGTCCAAATGAATCGGGTTGTGATCGCCTCCGGCACGCGCGTAGGTTGCCATGTGCGGAGGCGCCTGAAGCTGCTTCGCACCAAGATCGCGCGCATCTTCGAGAGGGACTTCGTCGTCGCCGAGCGCAAGCAACTGACAGGCAGCGCGCACAGGGTGCTCGAGTCCCGCATGCGCATCGATTGCGATCGACGCGTAAGTGGTCGTGCTCGAACGAAGGACACCTTCTGCGGCCCAACGAGTTTCGGAGCCACGCTTTTGAAGAAAGCGCGAACATTCCACGAAGAGCGGCTCGTGCAGCGGAAGCTCTGCGTGCACCGTGAGCCAGTTCTGCGAGCTCAGAAATTCCCGCTCCGCTGTGCTCTTCAGGTGAATGCGCATTGAAAGCGGCTCGCGACGTTCGCTGCCGCGTGGAGCAGGGTTCGCAGGTAGCCGAACGTAAAATCGACTGTCGACGGTTGCAGCGAGCAATCCGTCTTTGTGGAGTGTCGCGCGCGTGGCGATGCGTCGTTCGCCGATACCCTCTTCGATCGCGATCACTTGTGATCGAATGCTCACTCGGTCGCCGGCGCGCAGCGGCCATTGTGGACCGGCTGTGATGGCGTTGTCTTCGTGCAAAAGCGCAAGCATGTCAGGGCGAACGCCGGCCAGCGCGCGATACAGCCCCTCCCACGCGATCGCAAACGTCATGTTGAGGGGAATGAGGGCGTCCTGCAGGCCGCGCGAGTCATCGGCCGTGGCGCGCGCGAATGTCGCGATCGATTCGGCGGTTAGTGCGACTTGAGTGTGCGCGGATTCAAATGGCGTGACGGGTTCGATCGAGCGACCAAAGAGCATCTCGCCATAAAATGCGACCTGCGCGTCGAGGTGGCGCCCGCGATTCCACGCGAGATAGCCGACGTTGTCGCACTCATGCCACGACAGCCCAAGGTCGAGCTCGAGTTCGCGTGCGCCGTCCAAAGAGTGGCCGACGATCTTTGCCAGAATTTGCGTCGCGCCCTCATGGGTCGGGCCAAGCGCAACGCGAGCATGCGCCTTACCTTTTGCGTCGCGTGCGGTGATCGCATTAAGGACTTCGCCCTCGCATACGCGTTCGATGACGATTCCATCTCGAGGGCGCAGTAGGGAATGGATCGGATTGTCGACCGTCCTTCCGTTCTCTAGGATCGCAACGTGTGACCGTAACGCCGCTGCTAGGGGTCCGTGCTCTTTGGCATTGGCGCCTTCGGCGCTCGAGACGCCATCCCCAGCGCAAGTGAATCGCCGCACGGTGGCGCCCGTATCGGAAAGTGCCTTGACCAAATGCTTCGAGAAGCGCTCGAGGATTGTACCGATGGGTTCATGGGCGTGACGAATCCCGGCGACGGCTTCGGGGCCCGGAATCGCGAGGACTTGATCGGCCGTGTAACTGTCGTGATGCGCCTGCCAAAGACTGTCCGATTTGTACCAACGCCGTACGTCGACATCGATTACGGGAACGAAGCAGACGGGCTTGCCTGCTGACCGACAGACTTGGACGAAGAAGCGAGCGTCTTCGGGATGCACGAGCGTTTCGAGCGCCGACGGGTAGCGTGCTTCAAAGCGCCGTAGCACTTGTCTCGGCTCGTCGAGAGCGCTGTCGTTTTGGATGATCGACGCAAAGGGAACCACACTGTTCGAGAGACGAGCTTCTGACGCGCGAATCATCGCAACGACGCGTCGCCTGTACGAGACGTCGGGCCACACGCCGTCTTCGTATTCACTGTTACGCCCGATTGCGGTGAGCGCGACGAGGCGGTCAAGCATCGCGGCGTACGTCATGCGCTCGACGTCGCCAAAGTAGGGCTTTGCTGTCTTTGCGAGCGCTTCGATGATTTCGTCACGTCGGGCAGCGATGACGTCTGCGTTGCCAGCTACACTGTCAAGTAACTTGCCTGTTCTCGCGGCGGCATTGTCGAGGTAGTAGATTGTTGCGTCGAGTTGACTCCGGCCTGACGTAACGCCTCCTTTCGATTGACCATCAAGGACCCAGGCGGTGGTGCCAGTAGCCTGTGCGAGCGCATCTTTTACCGCCAGTGAGGTACAAGCCTCCTTCGCAGCCATGAGTGCCGTTCCCAAAAAGATGGCGTCAACTGGCATGCGCACAAGGCCGCGCGCTTCACTCCACGCACCCGTGAGGTATGCAGTCGCGCGCTCTTCGTCGCCGATGCCTCCGCCCACGGCGAGCACGACGTTTTTGTGAGCGCGAATCGCTCCGTAGTGACGCACAAGGAGATCGTCGAGGTCTTCCCAACTGTGATGTCCGCCCGCCTTTCCGCCCTCAATTTGTATGATGATCGTGAGCTCGGAGCAGGCGTTCGCGATGCGAAGTGATTGGTCAAGTTGCTTGTCATTTCCCGGCTTGAGCGCGTTTTGCCAAATACCGGCCTTGGCGAGTGCGCGAAGGAGTGCGACGGCTTCGTCAACGGGTGGAATGCCTGCGCTCACCGTAACGCCCACGATGGGGTAGCCCTCCTTCTTGAGGCGCACGATTAAGCTGTCTGCCGCACTTCCGGTCGACCCGAAGTGCAACTTCCACAAATAGGGATCGAGGTAGAGCGCGTTGAAGACGAATCCGCGACCTGGTGCGAGGGTGCGCAGAAGTTCGCCGAAACGCTTTCGGATCATGAGTTCAGTTACTTGACCACCTCCAGCGAGCTCGGCCGTGTAACCGGCATTGCTTGCGGCAACGACGATGGGTGCCTCGACCGTCGTTGGCGTCATGCCTGGTAAGAAGATTGGGGGCGTGCCTGTGTGGCGCGTGAAGCGGTTATCAGCGAAGGTTCTTCCATTCGGGTGCAATGCCAGTGTGGGCGCAAAGTCCGAATATCGAAGTGCGGGCTGCGTGGGCGCAATCGCACCCAGTGCAGAGGCCTCCGCTTCCGCGGTGGAGAGTGCGAGGACACGAACGCCGCGGCCTCGCAGGTTCGAGGCGAGCAGCTTGGCGCACGCATCACCTGGGCCGAAGTCAAGTGCAACGCTTTCGCGATCGCGCGCAACGAAAGCTGCAGACACACGTGGCCAATCGACGCGGTTGACTAAGACGCGCTTGCCGAGCATCGAAGCGTCGACACGCGACAGAGGTTGTCCTGTCGAGGCATCGATCACGGGACATCGCAACGTTCCGACTTCGAATCCAAGGCTGCGTGCGTCGACTTCGAAACGTGCGACCGCCGATTGGAGTTGCGGCGAATGAAATGGGACGCTGACCGTGAGATAGTCAAAGCTGACCTCGGGCGCGCGCCCGCCATGTTTGCCGGCGCTCTTTTGTTTCCGCAGGTGCTCAGACGCAGCGGTGCCGATGCGACGAAGGTGCTCGAGTGCGCTAGCATCGCCGCACGCAACATGGCGAAAGACGCCGTTGGTAAGACCACGCACGACCGGAAGGTTGTGCTTCGCGATGAGTGCATCGAGCTCGTCGGCAAGGAGGCCCGTGATCGCGAGCATCGGTGATGGAGTGCCGACGTTGGCTTTGCGTGCTTCGGCGAGAATCGTTGGTGAGAGGGCGGCCATGGGAGACGCTTCTTGTGCACGTAGGCCCATGTAGAGCATCAGCGCTGCGTAGTCTGCCGCGCGAAGGATGGCGTCTGACAATGGTTGACCAAGAACCTCGGCAGCAAAGACTGCACCGACGAACCCTTGACTGTGTCCGGTCGAGAGCGTCACGTGATTCGAAAATGCGACGCCGTCGTACCCGCTTTCGAGAAGCGCGACGAAGCGCGCAGCCTGCGTTGCGAAGATGAGCGGCATCGAGAGTGGTGCTCGAGCAAGAGTCGCGTCGGTTGGGCGCGATGTTGGCTCAGCGAGCCATCGCTCAAGATCGATCGCACCTTCGAGCAGCGTTTCGAGATGCGTCGGCAGTGACGACACGTGCTTTGATAGCCGATTGTTCACTGTCTTGACGAGTGAACGCGCTGCTGGACTCCGTGTTGCGAGCGATGTGAGTTCGCCCAAATAAGGCAGGCCTTGTCCACCAAAGTTGAGCGCGAAGGAGAGCTCATTCTCCGCGGCTCTCGCGACCAGGCCAGGAACGGTTCGCCTCTGCGCTGGTTCTGCAGCAAAGAGCTCGAGCGCCTCACGCGCCGCTTTCAACCTTGGCGATTCCCATGCTGCGGTTTCGTCGCCCATGCGATCGAGCAACGCTCGCGCGACGGCAGGTGGCGTGGGCGATTGCAGATGAAGCGCGGGAAGACTGCGCCAAAGACCGGCGAGGAGTTCGAGCGTTGCGGCATCAGCGTCGAGGCCTGGAAGCAAGTGGGTGAGATCGGCTTCCGCGGAAAGATCGATGTGACTTGAGTCCATGAGAATTGTCTCCGTCAGCGCTTGGATTGCTCAACGAGTTGCTGAAGCGTCTTCATGAAGAAGCGAATTTGTTTGGTAAAACTCGCGCCGGTCGGATCGACCTGGTCTTGGCAAAGCAGCCCCATGAAGCAGGCGACCATGCAGCCCGAAAGTGCGTCGCAGTCAGCGTCACTCTTGCCGCGATAGAGAGCGGGTTTGAGCAGACGTGTCAGCGTTGTTCGAATGCTGCGATGAAAGCGCGCGAGGCCTTCTTTGATCTCGGGCTCGCGACTCAGCTGCGAAAGCGAGTCGAGCCAAATTGGAATGATGCGGCGGTTGCGTTTTGCTTCACGCTCGAGTGCTGCCGTCATGTCCTCAAACGGTGTCGCGCTGCTGAGCGCGGCTTCGAACTGCTTCGTGAGGAGTGCGTCGACTTCGTGCGCCCACACTTCGAGAATGTCGAGAAAGAGTGCCTGCTTGCTCTCGTAGTACCAATAGAAGGAACCCTTCGAGACGCGCGCTGCGGAGCAGATGTTGTCGACGGTCGCCTGGTGGTAGCCGTGCCGCGAGAACGAGAGAAACGCGGCGTTGCGGATGAGCGTTTTTTTGTCGGTGGGCGACGCCGTTTTCTTCTTGGGCGCTGCTGGGGGCGAGGGCATGGCGACGTCGCTCTTTTGGGCTCCCATAGAGCGGAAAGTCACTAAACTGACTGGTCGGTCTAGTCAATGAGATGTTCAAATTGCGCCATTTTTGGCTGTTTGTGCCTGTGAGGTCGAAACCCAACCGATGCACAATACGCACGCGCGCGCGAAATAGCGTCCGCGCTAGCTTGAGGCGATGTGGATCATGGTGTCTGGCCCTTATCGCTCTGGCTCGACCGACCCCAAAATTTGGTCAAGTAACCTTCGCAAGATGAACGACGCGGCCTATGAGGTCATGCGCAAGGGGCACGTTCCCATCATTGGCGTGAACATGGCGTTGCCCATCATCGAGGCTGCTGGCGCGCAAAATTACGAGGACATCATGATGCCCATGTCGCTGCGATTGGCGGAGCGTTGCGACGCTATTCTTAGAATGGGTGGCGCCTCAAAAGGCGCCGATGAAGAGTTGGAGCAGTTCCAAAGGCGTGGCCTCAAGGTATTTCATCAAGTTGACGAAATCCCTGAGGCTTGAGTCTCGTTAGCGTGCGATCGGCGCTGCGTTATGCGCACGTAATGGTGAGCTCATGGGTATGCCTGCCGCTATCTGTACTGGTCAATTTAATTGACGTATTGGTGGCGAGTGTCGCAAAGTTCGCTGCTGTGATCGTTACTGAGTGCGAGTGATCTGCTGTGCCCTTGATATCGTACGTTTTTTCTTTGCCCGCGACGACGTCCTCTTTGGGGACTGTGAAAGCGTGCCCGTGATTGTCTACGATCGTGCTTCCAGCGCCATTGGCCGTGCAGCTTGGGCCCGGAGAACCGTCTGGGGTTGATCCGTCGGGTGTTGTGGAGCCGTCTGGAGTCGTCGATCCGTCGGGGCTTGTTGATCCATCAGCGGTCCCCGCGTCTGCGGCTGCGGGCGATGAGCAGCCGATGCTGGCTGCCATGAGGCCTCCGACGCCAAGGACGGTTGCAGACCCACGCATGAAATCGCGACGATTCATTTGAACGACGTCGGCATCCTTCGAAATCAACTTACGCATTGATAAAGACCCCCCAGTGCTCTTGCAGCGCCGAGCAAAGATACGCTTTTCACTCGGCTAGTTAGTTCCTTCAGGCCGTGAGTGTTCGGGGCGCGTCTTCTTGATCATCAAAACGTTTGTGAATACGCGCCGACTTGACGCTACTCCACAAACACCCGGTCGCCCTTGCCGCGACCAAACGTTTCCGGTGCATACATCTCTTCGGCCTTTGTCGGCGGCACCACGAAGTGACCGAGGGTCGTTGCGCGGGCAACGTACACATATTCATGGACGCCATCCCACAAGAGCGAAGCGAAGGCTTCAACGCGCTCGTCACGCATATTTTCGTGTTCGTACCACCGCCAGCTCCATCGCCACCAAGAGTGCCTGCCGGCGCGATCCTTGGGCGCGTTTGGATCAACTGGAATGGCTTCTGTACCGCCGAGCGACGAGTTGAGCGCCTCGAACCCAGCGGGCAGTGGATCGACGAGGGCAACATGGTAGCGACGCGCCGGCGCCACCATCTGCAGCCTCACCCGCACGCGACTTCCGGCGCGCACGTGCCATACGCCCGCGTCGTCTTGTTTGACGTCTTCCGCTTTGTCGACGAATTCGTAACGACGCGCGATCGTAAATCCATGATCGACGGGTGGCGGCGTGAGATTGCTCGGCGCGTAGTTCATGCCGATGCGGAAGTACATGCGGCCGGGACCGTCTTTGGCGAGCGTTAGGTTTTGCTCGCCGTCTTTCTTTGCGAGAAACGAAAGAGGGATCGAAACTTGATCGCGATCCGTTGAGCGGCCTCGGTATGCGTGCTCGCTCACGAAGTCGTTGCCGAGCCACGCACGCGCAACGAAGTCGGGAGTCGCTTTTTCGTATGTGTTGAAATACCGGTCGAGCGCGATGAGCACGAACGCGTTCTCTTGCGTGTTCGACCAGTGACCGGCTTTGCGATGACCAAGAAGGCCGGTGACGAGTTTTGGAATCACGGTGCTCTTTGGATCGGCGTGAATAAGGGCCTCGAGAAGAACGCCATCGGTGCGCCTATCGGAGTGCAAGAGCAAGTGATTGGACTCGGAATAGGACGTTGTGAAGTGCGCGGCGCCGGCCGTTTCGGACACACTGTTTTGAAGGCGCGTCAAAATGGAGGCCACCTCTGGTGCTTTGTCATCGGCCAGAGTTGGGAGCAGCCACCCAAGGGCTTCGAGAGGCGCTTTGTCGACGCCGCCCGCTTCTCTGATGAGCGTCTTTGCCTTGCCTGCATTGGGTTTGCCCATCTGCTTTTGCACGTAGAGTGCGTACGCCGTGATTGCGCGGCGTGCTTCGGGCGAATACGTCGCGTCAAAGTGCGATTCGATGGCCGCGAGATAGGTGCCGGCGCGGTTCATCATGCCTGCGTCCACCGTGAAGCCTTTTTCCTTCGCGCGCGAAATCGCGTGAGCGACGTGCACGGATAGGTAAGGCCACGATTCTTCTCGCCAGAAGCCCCAGCCGCCATCGGGTTGCTGTTTGATTTTGAGTTGTTTGAGATCGTGATCCACGCTTTCGATCATGGCTGCCGGAGTCGGCATTTCTTCGGCCTTGAAAGCGCTCAAGACGTCACGAAGCGAGGCAATCGCCAAGATGCGGGATGCGCGCTGCTCGTTGCATTCGTAAGGGTACTTGACGAGATAGAGCACCGCGTCCGTGAGGGATTGAAGTGCGGTTGATGAGGTGCTGATGTCGAGCGAACCATACTCCTTCACGACGTTCGTCGGCATCGCAACGGGTTGAACGACAGCCCCGCTGTCGATCGTGCCGTAGGTTGCGAACGCCTCTGTGGTTGCCGGAGTCCACACTGGGAAGTTGATCTGGCTTGCGTCGGCGTATGAGCCTGCGGCGGCTCCGATTTGGAAGCGAGCCGTGCCTGCCTTCTCTGCACGGGCTGGCAAGCGCACTTCGACGCGGTCATTTGCAGGGACCGTAGTCGCGCGCCCACGTGGATCGATTAGCGAGGCGTTCACCGCGCGCGCGGCGAGCTGAACGTCAAGTGGCTTGTCGGTTTGGTTTTGGATCACGATCGAAAGGTCGAACGTATCTCCGAAGTTGAGAAATCGAGGTGGCGACGGTCGCACCATGAGCGGCAGGCGAGCTGTAATTGTGTTCTCACCTGAGCCGAAACGTGTCGTGGTGTCGGACATTACGACCATGATTCGGTAGCGGGTCAAATTGTCAGGTATCTTGACGGATGCTTCAGCGTGGCCTCGCGCATCGGTCGTGATGTGCGGCATGAAAGCCGCAACTGCCGAAAAATCGCTCCGCACGGCAATCGACGCGCCGTTAGTCGGCTTGTGTGGCGCGTCGTCGCTCTCGCTCCCGAAGTAGCGGCCACTCGCGGCAGCCTTCGGAGAAGGAGAGGGCGACGATAGTGGGGTGCCTTTGCGGTCTGTGCCGGCCCCGAGACCTCCGAACCCGCTGAGGCCGAGCTCGCCATGTGTAAACGCATCGCCAATATCGTCGCCTTTCAAAGCTCCGATGCCTTTGGCGAGCACCAGGGATCGGCGAACTTCCGATGCTGAGATGAGCGCCCCACGTTGGCGATAGAACACATCCATGGGCTTTGGAAGTGCGTAGGGCGAGAGTGCCAAAAGCGCTTCGTCGACCATGATGAGCACGCCATCGGCATTCGCGATGGGAACGCCGGAAGCATCGTTCACGCTGATGTCGATGAGTGCCTTGGCACCGGGGTCGACCTTCGCGCTGCGGGGCGTGGCGATCACTTTGAGCTCACGCAAGAGTGGTGGGATAACCAGGTTCACCTCACCGTTGGCGAACGCGGGCTGCATCGGAAGGGAAGGGTCGGGTAGCCCTTGTGCGTTCAGGCGCGCTTTTTTTCCCACGAGATCGACCCGTGCGTGCAAATTCGGCATGAACGCGCCATCGATCGACACGGCAAGCGGCTCGGCTGCACTCTTCATCGTGAAGCGGCGGGTCTCGATGAAGCCTTCTCGTGCAAGCGTGAGAACACCTTCGGCAGGGAAGAACGGAGCAATGACGAGCACTTCGGCGGTGTCGCCCGCGCGGTACTCTTTCTTATCGGCAACGAGCTTGACCTTGTCTGCGTCGACATTGCGCGAATCTGGCGTCCCTCCCGTGACCCAATAGCGAAGTTGAGTCTTGTTCTTGCGCCCTTTTTCGTCGGTCACGATTGCCGTGATGCGATGCTGTCCACCGCGTGATGTTGGAAGCGAGCACGAGACGGCGTCCTTGCCGGATTTGATCGTGCACACTTGTGGATCGAGCTCGATCTCTTTGTAAGAATGACCCTTCTGTTGCCAATCGAGCCGCACGCTCTTCAATTCGATCGAGCGATCGGCGACGGCCTCTCCGGCAAGGTTCACCGCGATGACGTCCATGATGATCGGCTCGCCCTCTCGAACGAAGCCCTTCTTCGATCGCAGGCCGACATACAGCTCGCTCGGGTGAAGTAACATTGAGGTATTCGTGGTCCACGCTTGGCGATTCACATCTTGGATCGACGCGCTGACGGCAATGGACTGTGGGAATGCGGTCTCGACAGCGCCGAAGTCGACGCGCAATTTGTGCTCGCCATTGGGACCGGTGCGGCCTTTCCACGTTTTCGCGCGGGCGGCCTTGTGTGATCCGCGATGACCGTAGCCGCCGAACATGCCTTCTCCGTCGTATTCATACGAGAAGTGGCCGAAGTCATTTTGAGGGCCGAACGTGAAGTCCGATCGGTTTGGAGGGGTGAAGGACGTCTCGTTCATCGAGACCGACCAGTTCACGTCGGTGTTGGGAAGGCCGCCTCCGGCAAAGTATTTCGCGGCGGCGGTTACGACTGCCTTCTTGCCCACGACGTGAGGCCCCTCAGAAACGCTTGAAGTCATTTCGAATTCGGGGCGCCGATACTCGTCAATCTTGATGGACGTGGTGTAGACGCTCTCTGCGCCGCGGAAGAACTGCACCGACGCTTGACCGAGATTGGCGTTGCTCGGAATTTTGAACGCGAAGTCAAACGATCCGGCGGGGCCAATTTGCATTTCGCCCTTCGAGATTTCGCTGTGTCGTCCGTCGTACGCTTTGTAATTCAGCGACTTGCCGACCCATTCTTCGGGCGGCAGGAGATCGCCCTTTTGCCCGTGCTCTGATCGACGCACCCAACCTTTGTATTGAACGTCCTCGCCAGGCTTGTAGAGCGATCGACCTGTCACCATGAGGAATCGCAAGTCCTCGTGTGTTGGGCGCGACATGAAACCAACGTAGTGCGCAAAAACACTGTCGTCGCCCTTGCTTGCGACGATGAAGCCGACGACATTGCGCGCAATTCGCGCAATACCTTCGGCGTTCGTCTTTCCGTGCGGTTCGCCATCGAAGCCGACGTCAACGTCGGCAACCGGTGCGCCCGAGTCGAGTGACGTTGTCCACGCGAGCGCTTTGTCCGGATCGAGAATTGTGGTGAGGCCGAGGTGCGTGACCTGAATCCACACGCATACTTCTTCTTTGACACCGTAGCGCTCCTTGGGTGCGCTTGGGTTTTCTGCAATGAGCAGCACTTGCCCGACGCCGTTTTTGAGTGCGGGCGCGAGATCGATTAAGGTTTCGACGATCTCGTCTTCACTCTTTTTGGGCGACACTTGCGTGTCACTGATGAGCTTTCCGGGTGGCGAAGGGCGCTTGTCGACGTCGTTGTGATAGTAATTTCTAAACTTCGCAAACTGGTCGACGTCGTCCCGTGTGGCATTCACGCTGTAGAGCCGCACACGAAATTTTGAAAGGTTGACGCTGTGGAGCGGGAACGTTCCTTTCGCGGCCGGGTCGAGAATCAATTCGTTCCGGTGGTCGCGCATGAGGGTTGGGTCGGCTGATTCGATCTTGATCGATTCGCTAACCGCTCGCGCCAGCGTTTGACCGTACGTATCGACGAGCGCTTGACCCACCGTGATGGCGTACGTCGTTCGACCCTTGGTGTTGCCATTGATGTGAATCTGCGTTCCGCTTGCGACAACCTTCATGTTGTCGATCGCCGGTGAAGTGTTGACGAGTGCTGGATCGAATTTTTCCGCGTCGATAGGGTTTGAAAATTCGAGCGACAGCATCGTGCCTGGCGTGCACTTTGGTGCGCTGTACCCACACTGCGCCTTCCTGAGCGCAAATTCGCCGCGCGTACGAAAGGAAAACGTTTGGTCTGTTGTCGTCTTCTTGGGCCCTTCGGCTGAGGGTGTGCCGGCCTTGAAGTGAACGTTGTAGTTTGTGTCGGCTTGCAACTTGTCGACTGCACGGAATGCGATCCATTGACGAGCCTTGACGTTCTTTACTTGCTCATTGATTGCGGAATCGCGCTTGATCTCTTCGTCGGTTGCGAGGCGGATGGGCGTGACAGCCGACCCCTTGAGCTCGGTGGTGGCGAGCACGCCGTTCGGATCGATGGCCTGATCGAACTCGACGAACATGAGCGGTTCGAGCGAAGTTTGACCCTGCGGTTGCGATCGCTTCACCGTGACGGCGGGCGTCGAGAACTTCCACGAAACGGGTTCTGCGAGCGATGCGCCCGTCGCCGACTTTGTTCCTTGTGGCACCGTCACCGTGTAATCGGTCGCCATGGGCATCCGATCGATCGGCTTGTAGACAAGCGTCTGCGTTCCGAGCCATTCCCATCGCCCAGGAGGTTCGGGCGTTAGTGATGCGGGCTTCGTCTTTGCAACGTCGTCGTGCGAAGTGACGGCAACCATCGGTGCGCTGAACGTGAGGGACACGTTGGGCACCATGGGAACGTCGCCTTCGGGGGCGTGTCGGTCAACGTGCAAGTTACTTGACGAAACTTGAGGCGCGTCCGGTCCAGGCTTTGGCGGAAACGGTTCGTCAATGGTCTTGCCGGTTCGTGGTGGTGGCAGCGATTTTGCCCGCAGCGCGAACGCCGTTTCGTCGCCCGCTTCTCCTTGGAGTTTCGGAAGGCGGGCGAGGATGGCTTGGGTCTCTTGCGTCGAAAGTGGCTTTGCGTCGCCCGCGCGCGTTGGAACGGCATTGCTGTCGTCGTCAGCGTCGCTGAGCTTGAGACCTTCGCCGGCCCAAGGCACCTCGTCGGGAACGCCCGCTTTTGTGTGACCCACAGGGGTAAGGGCTTTCGGTCCGGGGCAGCCGACCGCAAGAAGTGCAAAGAAACCAAGGGGAATCCATACTCGATGCGCCATCTTTGACCTCTCGCCGCCGACCGGCAGCTCGCTTGGACGTATGGGACGCGCCGGAGTTCCATTGCGCAACCGAATTGGTTGAAAATCGATTCCTTTCTTCCGTGTTACGTATTTTCTCGCCATGGCCGACGAAGTATCCACTGCGCGCTATCTCGGCGTGTTCCGATACACGGCAAGCGCCCTATCGCTTGTGTGGGCGACCAATCGAAGAATTACGATTGGCCTTGGCGCATGCAGCCTCGGCGCGGGGTTATTGCCAAGTGCTGTTGCGTGGGTTGGCAAGCACCTTATCGATGCGATCGTTCTTGCTGTGCGTACGCAGGCACAGTCCGATCGATTTGTGGCATCAAAGTGGGTTGCCATCGAGCTTGCGTGCGTTGTTGCGTTGGCGATCTTGGGTCGCAGTCTTTCTCTTATGCGCGGCCTTCTTCGACAGCAGCTTGGACAACGCATCAACGTCGAGATCCTCGAAAAGGCACTCACGCTCGACCTCACGCAGTTCGAGGATTCCGAACTGTACGACAAGATGACGCGTGCACGTCGTGAGGCATCGTCTCGTCCTCTGTCTCTCGTTTCGCAAACGTTTAGTTTTGGCCAAAGCCTCATCACGCTTGTGGGTCTCGCGCTATTGCTTGCCGCGTTCTCACCGCTCGCCCTTGGTGTGCTGATCGTGGCAGCACTACCTCCTTTTGTTGCCGAGCTGAAATTCTCCGGAGATGCGTTCAAGCTCTCACGCTGGCGCACGCCCGAAACGCGCGAGCAGATGTACGTCGAAACGGTGCTCGCACGCGAAGACCACGCCAAAGAAGTGCAACTCTTCGGCCTCGGACCACGTTTCCTCAAACGGTATCGCGACATCTACGACAAGCTCTACGCGGGTGATCGACGCATCGCGGTGCAGCGTGCAATTTGGGGCACGGCGCTGAGCACGATCGGAACGATCGCGTTCTACGGCATGTACCTGTGGATCGCGATGTCAGCCGTTTCAGGCGCAATCTCGTTGGGCGGCATGACGATGTACGTTCTCGTATTTCGCCAAGCGCAGTCATCGCTCACGAGTGCACTTTCTGACGTTGGAGGCATGTACGAAGACAACCTCTATTTGTCGAACCTCTACGAGTTCCTATCCACGCCCACACAGACCAAGGCTGGTGCGATCACCCAGGGCACGCTTCCAGGTGACGGCATCCGTTTTGAGAGTGTTTCGTTCCACTATCCGGGCTCGGCCGAGGCTGCGATTGAATCGATCACGTTGCACATTCCGCCAGGAAGTAAGCTCGCAATTGTTGGTGAAAACGGTTCTGGCAAGACGACGCTCATCAAACTTCTGACGCGACTCTATGAACCCACGAGCGGCCGCGTTGTGCTCGACGGTGTTGACTTGCGACAGTGGTCTTCGGTCGCGCTGCGTCGACGAATCGGCGTCATCTTTCAAGACTTCGTGCGCTATCAACTGACCGTTGGCGAGAACATCGGCGCAGGCGACGATCGTGCATACGACGACCGTCGTCGGTGGGACGAGGCTGCCGAGCAAGGCCTTGCGAAGCCCATGATCGAAGGACTACCGGACGCATACGACACGCGCCTCGGAAGATGGTTCAAGTCGGGTCGTGAGTTGTCACTTGGGCAGTGGCAAAAGATTGCGCTGGCGCGATCGTTCATCCGCAAGGACGCCGATATTTTGGTACTCGACGAACCGACTGCCTCAATGGACGCCGAAGCCGAAGTGCAAATTTTTGAAAGGTTCCGTGAGTTGACGAACGATAAGATCGCGATCGTAATTTCGCACCGCTTTTCGACGGTACGAATGGCAGATGAGATCATCGTGCTCGACCACGGAAGGATCGTTGAGCGGGGAGAGCATGAGACGCTTGTCGCCGCGGCGGGGCGGTACGCGCGGCTGTTCGAGCTGCAGGCGCACGGGTATCGGTGAGGCCCTTACCGCAATCGCCCGTGAAAAATTTGCTCGTGTGCGCCCACGAGCCACACATCATCGAGTGAGCTTCCCCATGCGCCGCAAAGTGCTCCGGTTGTTGGCGAGGTGATTGGGTTCGTCTTGTGTGCGACGTGATCAAAGCGATAGATATGTCCGAGATCACCGACAAAGACCGTCGTGGTTTGATCGCCCCAAATTCCTCGTATGTGGCGTTGCTCGGAACCAGGCTCTGATCGGTCGTCAGAAATAAGCACGACGCCTTCGGTGCCCCCATCCACATCGTTGTCAAAGGGTCCGATCCAGGAAATGCCAAAATAGTTCGATCCTAGGAAGATGCCCTTGGCCTGTCCGGGGATTGCCCACACCGATCGAAAGGCGATCGTTCTGTCCATACTTGGATCGAGATTTACAAAGTCGCCGTTGCCAACATAGTGAAACACGCGATCGGCGTCGGCCGCGATTGCGAAGTTGTTCAGGCTGTTGCCTGAGATGCTCCATAAAATGGGTGAATCGGCTGATGCAGGAACCAGGGGGTTGGCGGGGAGACCTTTGCTCAGTCGTTTGGCCCAGGCGGTTGTGCCGGCTTCTTTGCCGTAGACCATGCCTTTCGCGCCGACAGCGAAAACCAGATTGTCGATGCCCCAGACTCCGTAGAGCGCGTCGTCTGCGATGTATTCGTCGACCCATGCAGTTCCGTCGAAGTGAATGATGAACCCACGTGCATCGCCTCGCGTTGTGCCGACGGCGTAGACGTCGTTGGGCGAAGTTCCCCACACAGCATAGTGATCGCGCCCACGACTGAATTGCGTGCGCGTCCACCCACCGTAGTAGTAGTGATACCGCACGCCGTTTTCACCGACGGCGAAGATATTCTGTGCGTCGTGACCCCAAATCGCCAAGAGCGTTTCGCCCTCAGGTGGAGCGTTCACGACTTCGAAGGGTGAGTCGCTACGCGCGCTTGCGTCTGCTGAGAGTGGCTTCGGATCGAAGTTAGCGCCGATCAATAGCTCGCAACCAAGCGACCCGTAGCTAAAGGCGATGCAAACGAGCGCAATTTTGTGGCGAACATCGGCCCACGACATGAGGGTCGCTATAGTCGGTCTCGGCCTTTCTGCCACTCACACGGTTGCTTTCGCGCAGGCTTCGACTTGACAGGGAAGCTGCACCGTTACGCTGCATCCGAAGTCGCCCATGGCAATCTCTATGGTGCCCTCGTGAGCGGCCACGACGTCGCGTGCGATGGCAAGCGCCAAGCCGTGGCCTCGGCGCTCGTTCGGCTCTCGGAAGCGGATAGGGGCAAAGGCTCTTGGGGATCGATTGTCGTCTGTGCAGTTGATGCGGATCATGCCGCTGTCGCACACGACACGCACCAATACGTGTGCGCTTGCGTGCCGAATCGCGTTTGAGAAAATCTCGCCAAGGGCCATGGCGATCCAGCGCGCGTCGACGTTCCCGAAACAAGGTGTCGATGGGGCGTCGACTTTCACTGCGATCATGCGTCTCGAGTCGAGTGCTTCTGCGTCGAGCGCGGCATGTTGGACGATATCGATGACGTTGCATCGCACACGGGTAAATTCGACCTTGCCCTGTTCAAACTGAGACGTCTCTTCAAGAAGCATCGCCGTACGAAGGAGTCGCTTCACGCCGCGATCGGCCATCGACAGAAGCGAACGAAATTTTTCAGAGTCGGAGCCGAGCGCAATTTCGAGCTCGTGCAACGCACCATGGATAACGCCGGCCGGCCCTCTTAGTTCGTGCGCGATACGCGCGAGAAAGTGGGTCCGAACATAGGTGTCATCGGGTGCGTCGCTGTCTTCGTTCAAGACGCCGTACTTTCGGGTTGAGAGGTGATGCCTTCGTACTTTTCGAGCTTGCGATAGAGGGTTCGTCGATCAAGCCCGAGGAGTTGCGCTGCGCGCGATTTGTTTCCTTTCAGCATTTTGACCACGCGTACGATGTATCGGCGTTCGAGCTCGCTCAGCGAAACGATCTCGCTCGCGTCGTCGGCGGATACGACAAAACGATCTTCACGATAGGCGCGAATTTTCTCTGGCAAGTCCTCGACGGCAAGGTGGTCGAACCGCGCGAGCGCGACTGCGCGTTCGATACAGTTTTCGAGTTCGCGAACATTGCCCGGCCAGTCGTACGCGAGGAGACGCTCCGCAACGGCTGGCGAGAGATCGAGGCGTCCCTTTGGTGAGCGTGTTGACATTCGCTTAAGAAAGAACGCGGCAAGTTTGAGAACGTCGCTCCCTCGTTCGCGCAGGGGTGGGACATCAATTCGAACTACGTTGATGCGGTAGAAGAGATCCTGTCGAAAGCGTTGCTCTTCCACTTCGTGCTCGAGATCGCGATGCGTCGCCGTGACGATGCGAACGTCGAATGGAACTTCGGTGTTTGCACCAACGGGGCGCACTGTGCGCTCTTGCAGCGTGCGAAGCAGCTTTGCCTGCATCTCAAACGGCATCTCGCCGATCTCGTCGAGAAAGAGTGTTCCACCCGACGCGTGCATGAAGAGCCCCTGACGCGCGTTCTTTGCGTCTGTGAACGCGCCGCGAGAGTGTCCGAAGAGCTCGCTTTCGAGAAGGGACGGAGGCACCGCCGCACAATTCAATGCTACAAATGGAGCGTCCTTTCGGCTGCTCGCGGCATGAACCGCGCGAGCAACAAGTTCTTTGCCGGTGCCAGTCTCGCCTTGAATTAAGACAGAGGCGTCGCTGGCGCCAACGCGTGCGACAAGCTCGTTCACACGACGCATGACAGGACTCTCGCCGAAAAGCGGCAACCCACTTGGAGGATCAGCGAGCGCGTCTTTGAGGCGCTGCACTTCGCTGTGCAAACGATGGTGCTGTGCTGCGCGCCCAACGGCGATTCCGAGCAACTTTGGCTCGACCGGTTTGGCGAGAAAGTCATATGCACCTGCCCGCATCGCGCCGATTGCAGACTCCATACTTCCCTGACCTGTAACGACGACAATTGGAATTCCGGGTCGCGTTCCAAGCACGCGTTCACACAGGACCAGTCCGTCCATTTCGCCCATCCCGAGATCGGTGACCACGACGTCGAACGCTTCGTTTGCGATGCGCTCGAGCGCATCATTGGGCGATGTGGTGACAGCCACGTCGTATCCGAGCCTTGTTAGACAGGCTTCGAATAAGTCGCACTGGTACTGATCATCGTCGACGCAGAGCACTCGTTCCTTCATTGGCTCTCCTTTTTTGCGGGGTAGCTCAACTTGAGTGCACGGCGCGGGCCAGCTGAAAATACTCACCTTTTGGTTGTCTAGCTTAGGGCGGAGCGCGGCAAAACGCCACAGGTGGGGCGTTTTGGTACAAGGGGCGGTATGCCCCGATCGTGTCACACGATCGCGCGTGTTCTCGCGCGCAAGTGTTGGGCCTCTGCGAGTTCGCGCGAGGCTGATGTTTGCGCGAGGCACCGGATTGCCGTTCTGAGAAGACTGCCTTGAGTTGCCGTTTCTGCTGAGCGCGCACGCTCTAGGGCGCAGCGTCCTTCATCGTAAACGAGCCCGAGCTTGCGTGCGATTTCCTGCGCCCGTTCAAAGTCGAGCTGGGCTTGCTTTACGCGTCCGCAGAGCAAGTGGTATCGGCCGCGTTGATGAAGTGCGTTTGACATCGCGA
>JAHFDZ010000052.1:0-18167 GCA_023248745.1 Myxococcales bacterium
CGTTGCGCAGCGCATGCTCGACGAAGACGACGACACCCGTGGCGAATTCCACTGGAGCGAACTGCTCGAATCGCTTGGCGTGACGCAAGCCAACATCGAGCCGTTGCAGGTCAGCTACCGTTCAACAGCCGAGATCACAGACTTCGCGCGCAAGGTGCTTGGTCCGCTCGCACATGATGCGGAGCCGGTTGCACCGCGCAATGGGCCTGCGGTTGAGCTCTTTGGATTTACGTCCGTTGGCGAGGCGGTTGGCTTCATTGCGGATGCGCTCAAGCAACTGCACTTTGACGAGCCCGATGCAAATGTCGCTTTGGTCGCTCGATTTCCCCAGCAAGCCGAGGCTTACTACGAGGGCCTTGTTCGCGCAGAAGTGCCGAACCTGCGCCGCGTTGCAAAGCAGGACTTCACCTGGGATCCGGGCGTGGACGTTACCGACATTCGTCAAACCAAGGGCCTCGAGTTCGACGAGGTCATCCTGCTCGACACAAATGCGTCGGCGTTTCCCGTAACGGATCAAGCGCGTCACGCGCTCTACGTTGCGGCAACGCGCGCGTCGCATCAGCTGTGGTGCGTCGCAAGCGAAAAGCCGTCAGAATTGGTTACCAATGCGCTCGGTGAGTCTGCGGGCTAATTTGCTGAGCCAATTGCTGCGTGTTAAGGCCACAGAGTAGGTATGGGAAACGATCGCAACTTGCCGAGTCACGTTGGCATCATCATGGATGGCAATGGCCGCTGGGCAACGAATCGGGGGCTCGATCGTACGCATGGTCATCGCGAAGGCGCTGCAGCGGTAAGGCGAGCTGTTCGAACGGCGCGGGCAAAGGGCTTGCGCGCCCTTACGCTTTACGCGTTTAGCGAACAAAATTGGGGCAGGCCAGGGAGCGAAGTGCACGCGCTGATGGGCTTGCTTCAAGATTTTCTTGTGGCCGAGCGCGACGAAATATTGGGCAATGGCATTCGGTTGCGCGCGATCGGAAATACGAGCCGATTGCCGATGCTTGCGCGCTCGTTGCTCGATGGGCTAGTCGCCGCGAGCAAGGACAACCAAGGCATGACGTTGACGCTGGCACTCAGCTACGGCGGCCAAGAAGAGATTGTCGAAGCGTGTCGGCAACTCGCCATCCGGGTCTCGAATAAAGAGATCGACGTTAGTGACATTTCAGTCGCGGCTTTTCGCAAAGAGATTCCGAGCCTCGATGTCGGCGAGCCTGATTTGATCATTCGGACCGGCGGCGACTTTCGCATTTCGAACTTCTTGCTCTTCGGAGCTGCCTACGCAGAGCTGCACTTTACGGACGTTCTGTGGCCCGACTTTGGCGAAGCCGATATCGACGAAGCCATCGCGGCATTTCAGAAGCGTGAGCGACGGTTTGGCGGTGTTGGTGGGCTGCACAGGCCCCACCATGGCGCTTGATCGAAAGTTGACATAATGCATCTTATGCGACAATCGTTAAGGCGCTACGTTCGACACCACGCGCAGGATTGAAGGACTTTTCAGCGCCGAAGCGATGTCCGTCTGCGCCTCCTTTGCGAGGTACGCCGTAAGTAACTTACCGGGGCACAAAGTGTGCGCAACGTCGCGGTGCGCGCGAACGTCGTTGGCCGTCAGCCGATGCGAAGATAGTAAATTGGCAATGAGATTGACCATCGAGCTTTTGGCCTCGGTCGTCGCTTGTTCGCTTTCGAAGTTGCCAAGCATCGAGATCGTGATGTGTCCCGCGGGATCGTATTCGGTGGCGGTGTCTGCAGTGAAACGTGGATCGCGTCCCTCGTAGATGATGCCAGTGGGCGCGATGAAATAGTGATAGGCCACGTCTCCCCACTTTTTGGTTTCGACGTGGAGAGTTTGGATGCCTCGAAGCACGTCCGAGGCCCGGCTGTTTGCTCGGTTGCGTTCGGCGGTGTGATGAATAGTCACCCAGCGGATGGATGCATTCTTACGCATGCGACCTTCGATCGACTTGCGCGCGCCCCAGGCTTGCCGGGGTTGAATGTCGAGGGTTCGCGCAACTTCGGCGGCATCCGAATGAGCGCTTGCTGAACTCGGTGGAAGTTCGACCTTAGGTGCGGCGCTTGCGGATGCACTCGCGACAGGCTGCAACAATGCCGCGTCTTGAGGGGTATTGGCCGCTTCCTTGCACGACGAGAGCGATACGGCGATGGAAAGCGAAAGCGCTGCGGCACCGGTTGCGTGCGGCGTCAAGACCGCGCCGCTTCTCGCCACGCCGTGTAGGAGTATCCACCCACGCGCGATACGATATTCATGAGTCCCACGAGCAAGTTCGGAAGTGGGACGACCCAGCGTTCCTCGGGAGACGGTGGAGGATCGGCCGGAGCAGAAGAGCCGCAATCGATCGACGCGACTGCGATGCCCTCTTCATCTTCTAATGTTGAAAGTGCATTTCCCTGTGCGTCGTAGATGCCACTCTGGCCATAGAACGGCAGGCTCAGCATCAACGGTCGCGCAAGAATCGTCGAGCGCCACGTGCCGCACACCGATGCAGCCGCAACGGGAGCTCCGCAGGTGCGCGCCCAACGCGTGCACGCACGTCGTAGGATGTCTCTTGGAGGCCCGCCGATCAGCCTTGCGAGCTTCTTACCCGCACCTGGAGCTGAATACCCGACGAGAACAAGATCTGGGCGAGCCGCAGCCACCTCTCGCAGGAGCGGTGCTTCGATCGACTCCTGACATACAACGAGTGCGATTCGTCCTAGTGGTGTGTCAACAACCAACGGATCGGTTCCACGCTCGAAGAAGAAGCTCTCTCCGAGCATCGGTACACGCTTGTGGTGCACGAATCGTTCGCCGTTGGGTCCCGAGAGCACAAACGTATTGAAGCAAGCGCTCCGTTGGCTCTCATACAAAGATCCCGCAATCCAAATGCCGCACCCGCGTGCCATGCGATCGAGAAAATTCCCGGTCGGACCATCGAGCGGCTCGCACGTTTCTCGCGCGGCAAGATCGTAGGAGTAGCCACAGCCAAAGTACTCAGGAAGAACCACAAGCGTCGCTCCCTGCCCCACGGCATTGCGCACATGGCGTTCAGCGCGCGCGAGGTTTTCACCTGGGTTCGTCGCGTCAGTTGGCATCTGAACGACGGCGACTCGGAGGGCACGCTTACAAGACATCCGAGAAGGATACGTACCTGTAGAAACGCAATCAACGAATCGATCTTGATTGGCGCTACCGGTCCCCGAACCCTTGCTACCAATCGAGGTCGAAGTCGTCTTTGGCTGCAGTCTGCGCGACGGTGATCTTTCCGTCGGGCACGAGCGATGCGAAGGTCAAAAACTCATACGTTACAAAATTGCCAGCAGCGTCTTTGCGCGACTGCCAAATGACGAACGAAGCGAGATAGGTGTTGCCATCGCTTGCGGCTTTCGACTCGTACGTGTCGGTCGTCACGCTGGCTGGTGTTAGTTCGCTTGCGAGCGGCGTTGAAAGAACCGCGAGTTTCGTGAGTGCGATGCCGTACGGTCGCCCGGTGGTGGGACTTGTGCCGAACGCATCGAGGCGTCCGGTGTTGAAGTAGCAGCCCGAGCAATTGGTAGAGGTTGCAGCTCGCCAGCCGACCTTCGTGCCTGTGTCGAGCAGGTAGAGTTCGCCCTTCACTCGCGTCGATGTCGGCCACTGCACCGAGTAGTAAGAACCCGAATAGTAAAATGTAGCCGAGGCAGGATCGACGGTCGTCCACGTGGCGCAGCCCGTCGTTGTGTTGCACTTTCGCGATCGTTCGAGCAAGACCGCTTCACCCGAAGTTGCTTTGTCGGAGCCAGCGGCGAATGTGGTGATGAGCTTCGTCGTATTGATGGGCGTTGTTTGCGTTCGCATCGTGCTCTCGAACACGCCGGAGCCATGCGTTGGACCTCCGCCATCACCCGCCCCGCCGTCGACCTTTGTCGCTGCGTCCTTTTTGCTTCCGGCGTCACTTGCCTTGATCTTGCCACCGTCGGCGACAAAGCGTTCGCCCTCTGCTGAGCAAGCGAGAAATGTGAACGAAATCCCTAAAATAATAGGTCGAAGCATCGCGAAGCTCTCCATACCCCTGGTGCGAAGCCCTGCAAGCTCCACTCACCATAGATTTCCCGTCGAGTTCGCTAGCAAACACGGCGCGTCGCAGCAAGTCGTGGTCACGGAATGTGCAAAACGCGCTAGTACCCACGCACACCATGCATCGCCGCTTTGCGCTTATTATTGCCGCTGATCTACTCAGCTGCAGTCCAACCCCACTCAGTTCATCGAACGACGGTGGTGGGATCGATGCCTCCGTCGATGCAGGAGTCATCTCTTATTGTTCGCCCGAAGGGACACCGCTCGTTTCTTTTCCGCCGGCTCCACACGGCTATGGACTCGGTTCGTCAGTGCCGGAATCGGAATTTGTAACCGACGTGGGTACATGGTCTGCACGACAAGCGTTCACACCATGCGCTTCAGACACGCGCGTGTTGGTCTTGCGGATCGCCGGTGCGTGGTGTGGCACGTGCAAGCGAGACGCGCTTCACACCAATGAGTGGCTGAGCCAACGTTCGGACGTAACTCTCGTTGAGCTTGTGCATCGCGACGAGCAGAACGCGCCCGCCGACGTCGCGACCGTCAAGCGCTGGAAACAAATGATTGATGCGAACGTCGTCGTTGCTGCGGCACCAGATTTTCCTGTGAAAGACGCGATGGGGTTTGCCGGTGCGTTGCCTCTTTACGTGGTGATCGATCCGAAGACGATGCGCGTGATGGGCTACGCGACCAATCCTTCGCCCGAAATTCTTCTGTACGAAATCGACTGCGCGATCGCTGCCATCAAACACAAGCCCTACCCGACGAGACCTTCGCCAATTCTTGTCGACGGACATTTCACTCGCGATCAAGTCGAGTTGATGAAGGCCATGACGGCACCGGGAGCGCCGCCGCCTGACGAGACGAATGCAAAAGCCGACGACCCGAAAGCTGCTGCGCTAGGCGAAGCACTGTTTTCAGATGTTGATGTCTCGCCTGCCAAGGTGGCGTGCGCAACTTGCCACGATGCGAAGCGAGACTTCACCGATGGCCTGCAGACGTCGGCGACAGCGGACAAACTTGGGCGTGTTGATCGCAACGCGCCATCCGTACGATTTGCGAGTTATTCGCCTTGGCAATTTTGGGATGGCCGCGCTGACTCGCTGTGGATGCAGGCGCTTGGTCCACCAGAATCATCCGCCGAGATGGCGTCCTCTCGCTTGTACATCGCGCACCTCATCGCAAAAAAGTACGCGGCTAGTTACGAAAGCGTCTTCGGTACTCTACCCGCCCTCTCTGAGGCATCGCGCTTTCCGTCCTCAGGAAAACCGGGCGATGCGAGTTACGATGCGATGTCGCAAGTCGACAAGGACGCGGTGTCGCGCGTCTATGCGAACTTTGGCAAATCAATCGCGGCGTTTGAACGAACCCTTCGGCCGAAAACATCGCGCTTTGATCGCTATATCGGTGGAGACACTTCTGCGTTGACCGAAGACGAGAAGCTTGGTTTCGCACAGTTTTTTTCTGGTGGATGTGTGCAGTGCCATTACGGACCGCGGCTCACCGATGACTCGTTTCACAACCTTCGGTTTGCAACAGGTCGTGTCGATGCTCAAGCCGATCGCGGACGCATCGATGCGATTGCAAAACTCGCATCGAGCGAATTTCGCGCCAGTGGCTCATTTAGCGATGCGCCGTCAGAAGCCGCGGTTCTTCCGCCCGCTCACGAATCAATGCTCGGTGCATTCAAGACGCCAGCCCTGCGCGCCGTTCCTGCAACGGGACCGTTCGGCCATGGTGGAACGATGGCGTCGCTAGCCGATGTTGTTCGCACATACGGCAAGGGAGGTTTGGAGCTTGATGACTTGGGCGCTGTCGGTGAACGCGAGCCTTGGGTCACACAATTCGCTGCGTACCACGACGAGCACCTTGTCTCGTTCCTGAAAACGCTAAGCACCGACGAGTGACCGTTTCACTCAAGCGGTCAGTACCGTCCCAAGTCGACGGCCTTTGCGCAACAAGACTCACGTGACAAGATGAACCAATGCGTGCGCTTCGAGTTTTCCGCAGCCATGAGGAGGCTGAGCTCGCTGATGACGAGTTTTATGCGTCGCTTAGACCGGCCCAGAGGCTCGAGATTCTTCTCGATCTAATCGCCGCCTTTCAGGAGTCCGAAGGTGAAGCTGCAAAGGGATTTAAGAGAGTTTATCGCGTTGTTCAACTCGGCTCGCGTTGAGTACGTAATCGTTGGTGGTCACGCGGTAGCGTTCCACGGCCATCCTCGGTTCACAGGCGACATTGATTTTTTGATTCGCCCGACCATGACCAACGCACGCAAGGTCGTTGTGGCACTAAGAGCGTTCGGGTTCGGTAAACTTGCCTTGACGGCCGAAGACTTCGTCAAACCCGACCTCATCGTGCAACTTGGTAGGCCGCCAAATCGAATCGACATTCTCACTTCGATCTCAGGCGTATCTTTCGACGACGCGTGGGCAAGTCGCGCGCGAAGTAAGCTTGACGGTCTTTCAATTTCGCTTCTTGGCTTCGATGCGCTCATCAAGAACAAGACAGCAAGCGGACGCGATAAAGACCTTGTAGACGTGAGGAAACTAAAGGCTGTCAAGGCGGTGCAACGGAAATAGTCTCCATCCGGTTACGAAGGAGCAGCCAAGGCGCGACTGCGCAACCTAACGCCCGGGCGGATTCACGTTCACGGCAAGCAACGTTCCTGCATTGCTCAACACGTACGCCATGCGTCCAAATGTAGCGGGTGGCGATGAGAATCCGAGGCCGGGATCGATACCGTCAATTCCCTTACCGTTCCACGGTGAGATCAAGTGCAGTCCGTACCCAGTCGAACCGATCAAGAGTGCGCCGGCGATAGGCACTGTTGTCGTGATGCCGCCTTCGGGTACTTGCACTCGCCACCGCCTCTCACCCGTAAGCGGATCGAGCGCCCAGAGGCCCGTCGAGCCGCTTGATGCAAGCAAGAGTGGGGCGGGCGCGATGTCGGGCGCGTCTACTGGCATGCCTTCTGGGCGGTGTGGACGTTCGCTCCAATAAGCGATGTCGGCTACGCCGAGCGCGTGCACGTTATGCCAAAGGATGGTGCCGGACGCGGTGGCAATCGCAAAGACACCTGTGGAGTAAGCGGCGACGTAGATGACGCGACCCTGTTGTGGGTGAGACGCAACAACGGGCGTCGTATCGACATCGAGATAGCGCGCAGCTTCAGCATTTGCGTCAGCGCCCGCGAGGAGGTCGAGTTGCTCTGGCCAAGCGTCGGTTCCCGAATTGGCGTCGAACGCAGCGACGTGACCATCAGAGAACGCAGCGAATATGCGATTTTGATCAAACGCTACGCCAGCGTGCCCCGCGACTTCCATGCCCATCGCGGGCGTTCGATGCGCTTGCCAGAGCGTCTTTCCGGAGCGTCGATCGACTGCAAAAATGTAATCGCTCGCGTTCGAAAAGAAGAGTCGCTCTCCGTCACGCACGGGCTGACGTCCGACTGCGGAGCCGGTGTTGTACCGCCACAAAAGTTCGCCCGTCGATGCACGTAAGGCGTAAAGCGCGCCATCGTGTGAGCCAAAATAGACAACGTCAAGTTCGTTGTCGAATAGTGGCTCGGACATGACCGGGCCCGCCGTCTCGAAGCGCCAAATTGTACTCAAGTCTGCGGCGCGAAGTGCGTAGAAACCTCTGTCCGTGGTGCCGACAAACACACGACCATTCTTGACGTCGAGCGCGGGAACGCTGCGCTCAGAAACCGGGCGCCTGTTGCTGTACTCACGCACGTCGCCAATGCGACGCGAGTCAGCTGTAAGCACGCGCCTTGCAGTCACCAAAAGCGCGCCATTGGGTCTGGTGAACCAGAGTGGAACGTCTGGCGCTGTGCGATCGGAGCCGTCAAACCGTGCGCAACTGAAGAGCGCAAACGCCGCGACGACGAGCGTAAGCGCCGTTCGGCTCACTTTGGCGCTCCGCCTCCGCCGGGAGGCATTTGCTTCATGAGCTGTTCGCGGATTTCGGGAGGTAACTTGTCGAGCATGTCTGCAGTGAGTCCGGAACCCATACCCGGTGCTGGCGGAGGAGGTGGAACAGCCGCTGGGTCGAGCAAGCGAAGCCGATCGGTCACCATGCCCTTGAGATAGACATAGGGCTCCCCTGGCTTCTTCATTTTTTCGTAAATGCCCTTGAGCAATTCTGTGGCCTTGGCCTTTTCGCCCTTCGTTTCGAGAACGCGAGCCTGGTGATACTGGCCCACGTCCTTGAAGCCCTCGACGCCTTCGAGCGCACGGTAGAGATCGAGCGCATCGTTAAGATTCTTGTCTTTCGTCGCGGGATCTTTTTCGGCACGCAGCTCGCTCACGAAACCAAGGCCTTCGATTGCACGCGCGCGAACAAGCGTATCCGCCTGTCCGAGTGCGGAACCACGTACTTCGGTAAACGCAGCGGCCGCGGCATCGGGCTCGCGCTTGTCGAGCGCGACTGAACCTTCGGCGAGTCGTGCAAGGATTGCCGCACCGGTGCCCGGAAATTTCGATTGCACTTCTTTGTACTTCTGCGAGGCCGCCGCAAATCGATCTTCCTTGGTCTTGAAGACAGGATGGGGATCTTTGTAGACGTCGCCTTCCGCAGGCTCGCCAATACGGCCACGTTCGCTAAGGATGCCCTCGTTCAAAAGGAAAGAAGCTTCACCTTCTTTCTTCTGCTTTAGGTATTGGTTTCCGACGTAAGCCCCGCCACCGAGAAGGCCGACTGCCACGACTGCCGCGACGAGTTTGCCGTTGTTCTTGAGGAACGCGGAAAATTGTCCCGCGCGATCGAGCAGGACGTCGCCATCTGCGTCGCGTGCCGACGAAGTGCGTTTGATGTCATCGAGGTCGATATCGGCCTCGCGTCGCTTCTTTTCACCGATGCGCTCAAGCTTCTTGGACGCTGAAGCTTGAAGGCCTTTCTTGGCCTTCTTCGCTTCTTGTCGACGCTCTGCAAGCTTGGCTTCCTCGTCGCGAGCGATGCGATCCGCTTCAGTCTCATCGCCACCGATTCCGGCAACGCGTTTGAGGAGTGTATCCTGTCGAAGAGCGGTTTCTTGGTCTGCTCCTTCGGAGGTAGCTTCGGCTTCGTCGAGGTCACTTCCCGCAGTTTCAACAGATTCCTCGGCAGGCGCAGCCGGGTTTGCTTCATCTGAAGTTACATTTGCAGCGGGCTCGCCAACCGATTTTTCTGGGCGTTTTTCGTCGGACACCTTCGAAACTCCTTCGGCCGCACATTACGGTCGTGTGCGGCCGAGGGTCAATCTGCTTCCCGTTTTAATGGGGCTTCCACAGCCTTGAGGTCCCTTCCAGCGGTCCTCTCACTTCCAGGTAATCGTGCTCAAGATCGTCCGCGCTGTGTCCTCGCAAGCACCCTTCGTGGAGCAGAAAATCGAAGCCTCAAGCTTTTGACCGCGTCCGTCATTGGCAACGTAAATGCCAACGAACCGTCCAGCTTCCGAGTCGCAGGCCACAAGTTTTGCCGGCGTTCCATCGATCAACACGTTGCTTTCGCTGAAGTTTGGTTTGGCGTTGTACCCGCTCAAAGAATTTGAGTAGCGACCATAATCGTAACTAAAAGTGAGCGATTCACTCTTGTGCGATCCAACGCAGGAGTCGATGCCCTTCACGTCGTTGCGAACAAGGTCTTTGGGAGCGCGAAAGGAAAAGTTGCAGTTGGAGGCCACTTCTACCCAGCCGCTCGGCACGACGATGGCTTGCCCTGCGCCGTTGGTTACTGGAGGTCCGGAGGAGCAGGCACAAATGAAGAGTGGAAAAAGCGAAGTCAATAGTCGTATGTGCATACCGGGCAGATAAGCACGCGACGTGCCACTCCATCTCCTATTCATTTGCGCGCTGTCACGGCAGTTCGCGCGTGCCCTTGTGTGCCACCGCGACACAACTCGTGGGGTGACTAGTCGTCGTCGCTCACGCCTCCGTCCCAAGGCTCGGGAGGTGGCGGAGGCAGTTCGTCAACAAGTGGAACTATCCAAGCGGCCATGATTCCACGCGTTCGATCGGCGCAGGTAAGCTCAACCGTGGCCCCCTTGCGCGAAGGGGCAATCGCAAGATGCCCATCCATGCTTTGTAGCGCAGTGACGGAGTCGCCCACTTTCAGCGACGTGGAGCAGCGGGTGACGTACCACAATCTGGCAGGTCCGCCGGAAGGCGCGGCCAAGGCAATGCGAGCTGCCAGTTTCGCGACGTCGACCTCTGTGCTTGTCGGCTGCAACGACAGTGAAGTTCCGCTGTGGAACCCGAATGGGGTTTCTAAGATGTGCGCTCGCGACGCCCACTCGAACACTTCGGGCATTGGTTCTGGTGTTCCAGCGAAATAGGATAGCGGCTCGTATAGTTCCTTCGTTGCGCCAAGTGCGACGAGCGCGTTCGCAAGCGCAAGACGGTTTGGAACGTAGCGTTCTCCTCGAAGTAGTTCGAGGAGTCTTGGCCTCGCTTGCTTATCGCCGATTGTGGCAAGGGCTGCCGCCGCGGGCGTGCGCAAAGTTACATTATCAAGTTTATTGATAAGTAACGAAGTTGACTCTTTGTCTCTCATCGCCCCAAGCGTGGCGATAAGCTCCTTCTGTTGGTCAAGATCGACGCCTGGTTCCGCCAACCAAATTCGGTATTCGGTGGCGCCTCGCGCACCCATCAGTGCTCCAAGAGCAAGCGCTGCGCGTCTCCGCCACGCGCGATCGGCGTCGCCAAGGAGCGTCTGTGCTTCAGGGCGCGTGTCGCCGATGCGCACAAGTGCGAGAGCTGCAAAGCGCCTTGTAGTCTCGTCACCTTCATGCGCGAGCACGCGCTCAAGATTGGCTCTTAGCGAGGCGGCGTGCAGCACAAACATGGCTTCGCCCGCCTTTCGGCGAATTTCGACGTTGGCGTCGTCAAGGAGCGTTGCGGCCTCGAGTCCGGACTCTTGGTCGCCTTGAAGGGCGCGTCGCAGTGCATCGGGCAACACTTGCGCGAGCTCGAAGCGACCATGACTCGCCTCAACTGAGGCGAGCGCGCCTTTGAGCGTCTGGACCCGAGCGGATCGATCGCGACTTTGATCGCTACGTTCGTGCGGGTCGGCCTTTACATCGAACAAACTGCAAACATGAAGACGGCGTTCACACACGAGGCGATCTGTACCGCGCGCGACAAGGGTCATGTGCTCGGCTTCGGCGTACGCCAACCCTTCGTCAACTTCTTTACCTATTAACACAGCACCAAGATCGCGACCTCGGATGCGAGCAGGCCTTGGCGCTCCCCAAGCCGAGAGTACGGTCGGAAGTAAGTCGATCGTCTGAACGACGGTATTGCTGCGAGCTCCTCGTGCAACAGCGGGTCCAACCACGACGAGCGGTACTCGCACTTGCTCCTCGTAAACGGAAGTTCCGTGGTAGCGGCCACCATGTTCGCCAAATTCCTCGCCGTGATCGGCGGTGACGATGACGACAGCGTTTGGGCGCTGCTTGCGAAAAGTACGGACGAGCTCGCCAATGGCTGCGTCTGCCGTTCGAACCTCGCTGTCGTAGTCGTCGACGGGTGTTTTACCATCTGTCAGTCGGTGTTCGGCGTGGCGTATGTACGGTTCGTGTGGTTCGAACAAGTGCACCCACGCGAAGAGCGGTTTGTCGCGAAGTGCGCGTGACATGTAACGATCGAGTTGCTCGGTCCGCTTATTCGCATCGGTGAACTCTACCTTCGCGTATTCAAAACCGAGTCTCGTCTCTTGGAACGTTACAAATCGCGGTGTGTCGATGAAGAAGACGGCGGGCGGATAGAATGCCGCCGTTCGAAATCCGTAGTGACGCGCCAATGTGGCCCACGTTTCCGAATCGGTTCCCGCGCCAAGGGTAACGAGCGGCCGCATGTACTTACCCGTCATCAGTGACGTGATGGAGTACGACGTGTGCGGCGTTGGCGCGTATGCGTACTCGAAGGTCATGCCTTCCGTGGCGAGCTTGTCGAGTTCGGGAGTGGTGAGCCTATTGTAACCATAGAGTGACGAATGATCGGCGCGCAGTGCGTCGACAGAGATGAGCAGCAGATCGAGGCCACTCCAGCCGAGTGAGCGTCCTGCTTCCTTTGGTGCAACGTCTACGGTCGCTTGGCTGAGTTCGCCGTCGGCACTTGCGAACGACAGCGCGAGCACACCCTTGCCGAGTAGCGGCGCACGCTCGACAAGCATCATTCGGAGATTGGTTTCGTAACGCAAATTTTCTTTTGCGTTCAGCGCGCGTGAGAGCGACAAAAGAAGGAGCCCTGCGACCACACCTGCGAGCACGCGGTTCGTGAGTTGCGCTGGCTTCCAAGTGGAGATTGCCAGAGCCGCCGCCAGTAATGTGATCATCGCGAGTGACCAATGAAACGCCGGATAAAGATGCGGTAAGATGAAGCCGTCGCATACCCAAGCACCCACTGCCGTCACGATCGCAAGGGCGACTCGTCCGCGCAAAGGAAGCGCGGCGATTCTTGGAAGGCCATAATATGTGCCCGCGTATGAGACGATTGCCACGGCGCCAACGAACGATCCACGGATGATAACGCTTTCAAAGTGCCGTCCCGATGAAAGCAGCCACGCGACACCAGCGGACGCGAGTGATGATGCGAGTGCGAGAACGATGAGCCACTTTCGATCGGTGAGTGCGCGTGCTGCTGCCCTAAAGAGTCCTTTGCACATAACAACGAGCGGGAGTGTCAGGATCCAAGCGAGTGGAATCACGTTGTAGCGGAGCGCTTTGACTTCCCAACTGCCGGCGATCAAATCGCTGAACACTGCGGTGACAACAAACGATTCAAGAGCCAAGATCCCAAGCCACAAGAGGGCAACGTTCATGTGCCTTGCTCCAACGCAATGAGCGCGAGCTCGTGGCTTACCGCGTGAGCAAGCACGCCATCAATGTCAGCCGCCAAGTGATTTGCAGCGGCTCCCTCGGTCCCAGCGTCTGTGTAATCGCCAAGTTCGTAAAGTGAGTTGACGAACCCTGATTGCTCGACGGTGCCACGTCCTCCTGGACCTCGCGATGTGAGGTCGAGCTCGGCGACTGCACGACCCGATGTTGTCGCTGCGAATCGCTCAAGTTGCATGATGCGTGAGGGTTCTGCGGTCGTGCGATGAAAGAGAACGGCGTGGCCCGGCGATGCTCCTCGCCCCACTCTTCCTCTCAGTTGATGGAGTTGGGCCAGGCCGAAGCGATCGGCTTCATCGATGAGCATAAGCGTCGCGTCTGGCACGTCGAGTCCTACTTCGACCACCGTCGTTGCGACGAGAGTCGTGATGTCGCCGCTTTGAAACTGGTCAAGAATATTTCTCTGTTCGCGTTCCGACATGCCGCCGTGAAGAAGCCCGGCACGAACCTTGGGGGCATGTGCCTGCAGCCACGCAACTCGAGCGACGGCGCTACCAGTGCCCTGAGTCAATCGAGGACACACGATGAAAGCTCGCTCAAGTTCGAGGTAGGCGATCCAATGAGGCCAAGAAGTTTCGGGCAACGTAATCGTTGTGGCAAGCGCGCGTCCAAGTGGTCGCTCATCGAGCGTGCTCATCGCGATATCGTGTGGGCGTGGCGCGAGTAGGCGCGCCAGCGTTCGCGGGATCGGCGTGGCGGTGAGCGAGAGAAGATGCACGCTTCTTCCTTTGCCCAAAAGCGCAAGCCGCTGCAATACGCCAAGCCGATGGTGCTCGTCGATGACGACCAGTGCTAGGCGGGAGAAGTCGAGGTGCAAAAGAGAGTGCGTACCGATAACAAATGCGATGTCGCCTGCCGCGATTCGAGATTTGTGTCGCGCTGCGTTCGTGGTCGCGCTTGTGAGCAATAGCGGCTCACCTGCGCCGAGCCGCATTGCAGCATCGTGGACCTGTGCGGCAAGCAACCCTGTTGGACACAAATAGGCCACCTGCCCACCTGCCCGAATCACGGTCGATGCCGCTGCGAGTGCAACCCAAGTCTTTCCAGTGCCAACATCGCCAGTGAGGATACGGCGCATGGCCTCACCCTTGCGAAGGTCAGTTGAAATTTCTTCAATGGCGCGCGCTTGATCTGGCGTGGGTGTGACCTCACAATTGAGAAGGCAACTTTCTTGACCAATAAGAAGCGCGTCCTGCCGGCGTTCGCTTTTGATGTCGACGATGCGCGCACATGCAGCAACGAACGACAACCGTCTGAGAAGTTCGTCTTGTGCAACCGAGGGGACTGGCCCGTTGTGTGCGGCTACAAGCGTGGCACCGAGGTCGAGCGTCCGATCGCGCATGTCAGTCGGCAGAGGATCGCACTCTTTAAGGTTCACATGCGCAAGCGTCCACGCGATGAGCTTGCGAAATTGCGCATGACCAATCGATGTTGCATATCGAGGCTCGACCCCCTGCCCGATTCGTCGCAGCTCAGGATTGAACACGTTCGGAGCTCGCGAGCTCTTGGTGCGTAATTTTCCACGAAGCAAAAACCTTGCGCCTTCAACAAGGTGTGCCTCTACGCCGTGAGCCGCGAACATCCACGTTCCGTCAAGACGCTTACCGGTCGCTACCTCTTCAAAGGACGCAACCAATTTTCGGCGACCGCCAAAATAGGACCACCGCTTGTTACGAACTTGGACATCGAGCACGCATGGTTCGTCCACGTCGGCGAGCGCATCGACGATTGAGCCGGTGACATTCCAGTCGTCGTATGCAATTGGGAGCCGCCAAACCACGTCGTAGAGCGTGGTGATTCCACACGCCGCGAGTTTCTTGGCGAGCATGGGCCCCACCCCTGCTGCGCACGTCACGGGTGTGAGCGGCGGATACTTACTTGAATTCGATGGCGACGACTTCGTAATGGCGCTCACCGCCGGGCATGCGAACGGTCACTTCGTCGCCCACTTCTTTTCCGAGCAACGATCGTGCAAGCGGGCTCGTGACGCTGATTGAACCTTGATTGAGATCGGCTTCGTCGGCACCGAGAATGCGATACACAACCTCGTCGTCGGTGTCGGTGTTGTTGAGCGTAACGTTCGCGCCGAACGCGACGCGCGAGCTTTGCACTTTGGAAGGATCGATCACCTCAGCGCGGGAGAGGTTTTCCTCGAGGGTCTTAACGCGGCCTTCGATGAACGACTGCTTTTCACGTGCTGCGTGGTACTCGGCGTTCTCTTTGAGATCACCATGCTCGCGAGCAACGGCGATTTGCACGATGATGGCGGGACGAGCAACGGTGCGCAGGTGATGCAGCTCTTCGCGAAGCCGTGCGTACCCTTCCGGCGTAATGGGATTCTTCTCGACCATGACCGGCGGGGGTTTAGCACTGTTCGATTGTTGCGTACAATGTGGAGGCCTTGAGCATCATCGGACCTCATCCCACCTCCGGCTTTCGTATTGACCTCGTGCGCGCGAGCGACGTTGCACCCTGGCACTACGAGGGTCGACTCGCCACGCCAGAGCACGATTTGCGCCTTTCCGTTCGTGTGGCATTGAGTGGTGAGGTCGCGCTAACCTCGACGCTTGAGGCTACATTGGCAGAGCGTGTGCGACTCCTTGTGCGGCAGGTTGCTAAGCACGCACTGACCGAGGGCCAATCGCCTCCACGCCGCATCCAGCGCTGGCGTCCCTAAGCGCACACGGAGCGCGTTGCTGCCGCCGTGCGCATCACGCCACTTTGGCGTATATTATGTTGGATGGGCTTAGCGTTAGAGCATGGTGAAATTGTGCTCGCGCGCTATCGGCTTGACGAGAAGCTCGGCGAAGGCGGCATGGGTGTCGTCTGGTCTGCTTCGCACGTGGTCACGCGCAGAATCGTCGCGCTCAAGATTCTCAAGGTGAAAACCGACGAGAACGTATGGCGCTTCTTTCGCGAAGCGCGCATCGCCGGCGAGCTTCGCCATCCACGCCTCGTCGACGTGTCCGATCTCTTGCGTCTGCCGGATGGTACGCCGGTGATGGTGATGGAGTTGCTACGGGGTCAGTCGCTCGGCGCCATGCTCCAAAACGATGCCGTCGATGCATCAAGGCTCGCTTCGATCCTCGCCGATGTCGCCGATACGCTCGCCGATGTACACGAGCGCGGAATTGTTCATCGCGATCTCAAGCCTGAAAACGTCTTCATCGAAGAAGCGGGAACGATCAAGATTCTTGACTTTGGTGTCGCTAAGCTCAGCCAAGAGCAGGTCACTGAAACGATAAGTGGCATGACCCAGACGGGTTCGGTGGTTGGCACCCCAGCGTACATGGCGCCTGAGCAAGTGTTCGGCGAGAAAGACGTGGATGCCCGCGCAGATGCGTGGTCGTTCGGCGCTATTGTGTTCGAGGCGTTCGTGGGTCGCAGACTCGTTCTCGCGGACAATTTTGGCCAAGCGTTCAAAGCGATCACGATGGGTGACATTCCGCGCGTCGCGGATCTCGCGCCAACGTGTTCTCCTGCAATCTCGGCTCTTGTTGGGCGTCTGCTCGTTCGCGATCGTGAGCAAAGGTTCACCGATCTGCGCGCAGCCGCGGTGCGATTGCGTGAAGTTGCAAGTGGCGTTGAGAATGCTGTCCCGGTCGTTGAAGCAGAGACCACGCCGCGCTTGCGTTGGATTCCTTGGGCAGGTGCTGCGACCATTGTTGCGATCGCAGCGACAGGCGCAATGACGTCGCACAAGCCGACACAATTTGTAGCGTTCGTACGCCAGGAACGACTTGCGGAGATCGCTCGACCGATCGCGATCCCCCCACCGCCGGCGGCTCTATCAACGGGCGTGGCAACACCACCTGTTGTGTCGAGCAACGGCCGAATCGAGAAGCGCCCACCTCCGGCCCCAGTTGGGACGGTGAGTGTGGCTCCAACGGGCAAGGGACTTGCGCCGCAACCTGATCCACAGAAAGGTGGAATCAGCACGGTGTCTCCCTATAATCCTTAGTGATGAACATCCGGCTGCGCGCGATGATCGGCTGCTTTGCGGTCGTTGCGTCTGCGGCCGCAGACGATACTCATCGTGTCGATGCGGACGCGCAGCGACGAGCCGGCGAGGCATACGTTCGAGGTGTGAAGCTCTCGGAAGAGGCCAAATGGGGTGAAGCGATCGCAGCGTTTGAACTCGCCGATTCGCTGGTGCACCACCCACGCAGCACCTACAACATTGGCGCGTGCGAGCGTGTCATGAGTCACTACACGCGCGCTCGAGAGGCGTTCACGCGCGCGCTTGAAGATCATCGTTCGGGCAAGTTCGGGTCTCTCCTTCCGCAAGACGAGAAGAGCGCGGTTACCTACGTCGCAGAGAGCGAGCGAATCGTGACGCATCTGACGCTCCGCCTCTCGCCCGTCGGTGTTGCGGTGATGATCGACGGCAGACCTCTCGCAAAACGCAACGCGAGCAGTGGTGTCGAATGGGTAGCCAATATCGAGGTGCCAGGTATAGGTAAGCCTCTTGACGGTGCAGAGGCAAGGCTCGTTCTCGATCCTGGACCGCACGTTCTTACTTTTTCGCGACGCGGCTATCGTGACGTCGTTCGGACCGAGACATTCGCGCCAGGCGAAGACGCCAAACGAAGTTACGAACTCGAGCGTCTGCCGTCGGTGATGCACATCTCGTCGGATCGTCTGAATGCGGTCGTCACGGTCGATGGGCTTGACGTTGGAACCGCACCGGTTTCGATCGAACGTCCTGCTGGGCGCCACAAGGTGCTCGTGCGAAGTCGTGGATACGTTCCCTATCAAGTGTCCGTCACCCTTGGTCCAGGGGAGCAATCGAACCTGCGTGCCGCCCTCCCCGAGGAGAAGCCGAACATTCTCACCCGCTGGTGGTTTTGGGCCACCGCAGGGGCTGTCGTCGCGGGAGTTACAGCGGGGACTTACGTCGCAACCCGTCCCGCGCCCCTACAGACACCGATCAACTGCGGAACTACTGGATGGTGCGCGCAAGTACCGTAAGAGTGTCGTCTTCACCTCTCACCTTTCGCCTTCACCCTTCACCTCTCGCCTGCACCTCAATTCCTGATCTTCTCGCCTATCCAATCACGCACGGGTTGCATTGACCGGGACGTGATCGCGATCAGGATCAGGTTGAGGATCAGGATCAGGTTGAGGATCAGGATCAGGTTGAGGATCAGGATCAGGTTGAGGATCAGGATCAGGTTGAGGATCAGGATCAGGTTGAGGATCAGGATCAGGTTGAGGATCAGGATCAGGTTGAGGATCAGG
>JAHFDZ010000052.1:18177-25557 GCA_023248745.1 Myxococcales bacterium
GTTGAGGATCAGGATCAGGTTGAGGATCAGGATCAGGTTGAGGATCAGGATCAGGTTGAGGATCAGGATCAGGTTGAGGATCAGGATCAGGTTGAGGATCAGGATCAGGTTGAGGATCAGGTCGGGTTAGGGTTAGGGATCAGGATGCAGGCAGTCGTCGCAACCGCAAAAAAGGCTCCCTGATAGCTTCGCGGGCCGAGCTGCGATAGGTACGACAGTTATGCGCCTTCGTTGGCTCGTTCTTGTTTGCTCAACCGCCCTTGCGATCGTTTCGCAGGGTTGCGATACGCCGCCTCCGCCGGCTTCGCCGTTCAAGTATTCCGCTGACGCTAAGCGCGCCTACGATTCAGCGCTGGCACTCTTTGAGGCTCACGAGTGGGTGAACGCAGAGGCGGAGATGCGAGAAGTCGTGCGCAAGTTTCGCTTCACAAAGTACGGAACACAGGCCGAGTTGCGCATCGCAGACATCGCGTTTGAACAGGACAAATTCGCTGAGGCCATTGTCGCGTACCGCAAGTTCATCGAAACGCACCGGACGCAGGAAGACGAGATCGTTTATGCGCGTTCGCGAATCGCCGAGTCGGAATTTCGTCAAGTTCCTGATTCATTTATCCTCTCGACTGCTGAGGAAAGAGATCAAGGCGGCGCGCTCGATGCCTATCGCGAGGCGCGCAGCTTTCTCGAGGATTATCCGCACGCGAAAGAGACTGAAAAGGTTCGCGAACTCTACCAATCGCTTACCGACCGATTGATTCGGCATGAGCTGTACGTGGCGAAATTTTACCTCGATCGCGAAAACTTCGACGCTGCCGTTTCGCGCGTCAAGTACGCGATTGGTAACTATGGTGGTGCGGCAAACAGCGCATCCGGGTCGAAGGTGCTGCTCGCACCCATTGGGACGCTCGAAGCAGAAGCGCTCGTGCTTCTTGGTGAAGTGTACTTGCGCATGCACAAATACGAAGAAGCACGGCGCGCGTTTGAAACGGTTGTCGGTGAGTTTCAAGCGACCGGTCACGTACTCGCTGCGCGGTCACATCTCGCGCGCATGGCGAAGCAACGGCTATGAGTCAAACGACCGAAGCACCTCCTCCGCGATCAACCGTTCTCGTCGTCGACGACGAAAGGAACATTCGCCGAACGCTAGAGCTCATCCTCTCGGACGAAGGCCTCCACGTTCTCCAAGCCGACAATGGCGAGCAAGCGCTCGATGTGCTTGCGGCTCCGAATATGCCTGTCGACATTGTGATTCTCGACGTCAAACTGCCTGGCATTTCTGGGCTCGAAGTGCTGGCGCGAATGCGTCGAGATGAGGCGACGCATCTCCTTCCCGTCATCGTTGTGAGCGGTCATGCATCGGTCAACGACGCCGTGCTCGCGACGAAGCTTGGCGCGGCGGACTTCGTAGAGAAGCCACTCAGTCGTGAGCGTGTCCTTGTGAGTGTGCGTAACGCACTCGAGTCCGCGCGCGTGAAGCAAAAGCTCGAAGTCGTCGAGCAAGCCGAAGTTTCACGTCACGAAATGATTGGGACGAGCGCACCCATGGAGCGCTTGTTTCGCGACATCGAGAAGGTGGCCCCCACGCGAGCGTCCGTCCTCATCACCGGCGAAAGCGGTACGGGCAAAGAGCTTATTTCGCGTGCCGTCCATCGCATGAGCACGCGCAAAGAGGGACCGTTCGTTAAGGTGAACTGCGCGGCTATCCCTCGCGAGCTTATCGAGTCCGAGCTCTTTGGCCACGAGCGAGGCGCGTTTACCGGCGCAATCGCACGCAAGCGAGGCGTGTTCGAACAGGCGCACGGCGGCACAATTTTTCTCGACGAAATCGGCGACATGGATCTTCTGGCCCAGGCAAAATTGCTTCGCGCGCTTCAGTCGGGTGAGATCTCGAGAGTCGGTAGCGAGCACACGATGGTTGTTGACGTCCGTGTGCTTGCGGCAACCAACAAGGACTTGTCGCGTGCCGTCGAAAACGGTTCGTTTCGAGAAGACCTATTTTTTCGCCTCAACGTATTCCCTCTCCGAACCCCAAGCTTGCGTGAGCGCGCCGAAGACATTCCGTTGCTCGTAAAAGCGTTTTGCCAAACTTTCTCGCGCGATCACGGGATGATCGACAAGCCCGTTGACGATGCAGTCGTCACGGCCTTGATGGCGAGGCCGTGGCCCGGAAACGTCCGAGAGTTGAAGAACGTCGTAGAGCGCATGGTTATTCTTGCGGGAGAACGGTTGACGATCGCAGAGCTCCCCGAAGATCCACACGCGAACCCATTCGACGATGACGATGCCGAGCCTGTACCTGTGCCTGCAGCGAGCGGCGAACCTCTCACGCTACGCATGGTGCGAGAGCAAGCCGAACGCGGCTATATCGTAGAGATACTTCGTAACGCACAATGGAACATTTCGCGGGCGGCCGTCATTTTGGGTGTCGAGCGCACGAACTTGCACAAAAAAATTCGCGCGTTCCGGATCAAACGCGAGGCGCCGCCGTAGCCATAAGCTGCAGATTATTTCACACTATTTGCGGGCGCATTTTCGTGAGCGTGCTGTCTTTCGTCGAGCGCCTTTTCGCGGAACACAACGAAGGTTGCGATGCCGAGCAGGAGCGCGATGGCAACGATGAGGAACAGGTTTCCTTTCCACTCGCTGCGCTGAGGCTCTTTGCGTATGCCGGTGTGATCGGATTGCCTTGCCGGCGGCGAGAACGAAATGCGTCGGCTTGATGGTGCATGCCTCGAGAGGTCTTGCACGCTTTGCGAAGGCACGGGGGCTGACGCATCTTCGAGCTTTGGGCGACGACCCGCCATGACCCGTCGAACGTCGCCAAGGAATGCGTACGCGCTTTCGTAGCGTTGCGCCGCATCGTAGGAGAGTGAGTGTGCGACCACTTTGCAAAAGTCTTCGCTGAGTGTGGGCTGCAGTTCAAGCAACGCGCTTTCGATAGCCCGTGCTCCCGCTTGGGAGCTGCGATGCAGGCTTGGCGATTTGCCCGTCGTCGCAAAGTAGAGACTGCCACCAATTGCATAGATGTCGCTTGTCTCGCTGGCGGGAAGACCGGGAGAATGCACGCGTTCGGGACACGAATAGTCGTCGAGACGAAGTGGCGCGAGAGTGTCCTCGTCGGTGCGTGCGATATTCAAACCAGGAGCGCTCGCGAAGTCGACAAGTCGAATCGACTGCCGAGCGGTAAGAAGTATGTTCGCGGGATGAATCGCTCCGTGAAGGATGCCATTGGCATGCGCCATCTCGACGATGTCGAGCAGCTGCTCGGCGACTCGAAGAGCATCTTGTTCGGCGAGTACAGCGTGCTGAACGGCGGACGAGAGCGGCGTCAAATCGATCCACGGGCGAAGCACGAAGGGGGCGCCTGTCTCATCGACGCCGTCGGCATTCACCAGGATGACGCGTGAGTGCTTGAAACGATTGGCCGCATAGGATGCACGCATGAAGAGACCGCGAGCCACGTCGTCATGAGCGGCTTTGCCGAGCATGAGCCGCAAGATCGCTCTTTCCTTGGCGTCCTTCTCGCCGCGAACCACTTCGTAGGCAGCGGTGACCGGGCCAACACCGAGCACGCGCAAGAGGCGCCAACCGCCCAACGATTTGCCGATGCGCTCTTCGGCGAGTGCAGCGCGTTGATTGGCCGTCTCACCGCCGAGAGGCGCGTTCGAACGTCGCTTCAGGCTCAGCGGCCCTTCGTCAAATTCATCGCGCTGCCCCATGTTGCGATTAAGGGTAACAAAAGATGTGCGACTTCGTCATGTTGTTAACCCCTACCCGTCGACCCATAGCCGCCACTGCCGCGCTCGGTTTCGTCGAGGGAGCTGCCCATCTCAAGCTTCGCTATTGTAACCGGGGCGAATACAATTTGCGCAATGCGGTCGTGAGGCGAAAACGTCACGGGCTCCTGGCCGAAATTGATCAAGAGCACCTTAACTTCGCCGCGATAGTCGCTATCGATTGTGCCTGGCGAGTTCAGCACGGTGACGCCGTGCTTTGCAGCAAGTCCTGAACGGGGTCTCACTTGGCCCTCGAAACCTTTCGGAATCGCCATGCGAAGTCCCGTCGAAATGAGTGCGCGCGCTCCAGGAGCTATGGTGATGGGAGCGCTGATTGCCGCATGAAGATCGACGCCTGCCGCGCCGGCGGTTTGGTACTGGGGCATCGGAACCTCTACGGGACCGATCCGTTGAAGGTGCACGACGGGTTGATTCATTCGCAGCAATTAATCTCAGATTGGGTCGCGCTCCAAGCGTTGAATCTTCTGCGAGCGAGTCATGACGCGCGTACGAGCTCGTGATACGCCCGCCCGCATGAGCCGGGCGCATGAATTGGTCGTCATCCTCGACTTTGGTTCGCAATACACGCAACTGATCGCGCGGCGCATTCGCGAGGCATCGGTCTACTGCGAAATCCATCCCTACAACGCTTCTTACGAAGCGATTGCTGCGCGGTCACCCAAAGCGGTGATCCTGTCGGGTGGTCCTTCCAGTGTCTACGACGAGGGCGCTCCAGCGCTCGATCGACGCTGGCTCGAGTTGGGCGTGCCCATTCTTGGTGTTTGCTACGGTTTGCAGGTGATTGCCCACGCGCTAGGCGGCAAGGTCGAGCCTGCGGCGCATCATGAGTATGGCGCAGCCGACTTGCGCGTCCTCTCGAACGAGGGCGTCCTTAGGCGTCTTGCCCTAGCCGAAACCACACGCGTTTGGATGAGTCACGCGGACCGATTGGTCAATTTGCCTTCCGGTTTCAAAGTGATCGCAGAGAGTGACAATTGCCCCTTCGCGGCTGTGGCAAACGATTCCGCGCGAATTTGGGGCGTGCAGTTTCACCCTGAGGTGGAGCATTCCGTGCGTGGCCGAGACATCGTGGGCGCGTTCCTTTTTGATCTCGCCAAGATCGCACCCACGTGGACGCCGGGCTCATTTGTGAGTGACGCGATCGAAACAATCGCCGCACAAGTTCCTGCAGACGACCACGTCATCTGTGGTTTGTCCGGTGGCGTCGATTCGACGGTTGCTGCGGTGCTCTGTCATCGCGCGCTTGGCAAACGCCTCACCTGCATCTTTGTCGACAATGGCCTTTTGCGACTTGGCGAATTCGAGCAAGTTCAACGGTCGCTCGGCGGCGAAATGGGCCTTCCGCTCATTGCAGTCGATGCTCGAGAACGGTTTTTGTCCGCACTCTCTGGGGAGACCGATCCCGAAAAGAAGCGGAAGATCATTGGTCGCGTTTTCATCGAAGTTTTTGAGGAAGAGGCGCGCAAAATCAAGGGCGCGCGCTTTTTGGTGCAAGGCACGCTCTACCCAGACGTCATTGAAAGCGTGTCGCACAAAGGGCCAAGCGTCGTCATCAAGAGCCATCACAATGTTGGCGGCCTTCCCGAGCGCATGAATCTCAAATTGATCGAGCCGCTTCGTGAGCTCTTCAAAGACGAGGTTCGCGCTGCAGGTAAGGCGCTTGACATTCCTGCAGCGCTGCTCGGTCGCCATCCGTTTCCTGGTCCGGGGCTTGGTATCCGCTGTCTTGGCGATCTCAACGAAACCAGACTCGATGCGTTGCGCAAGGCCGATCACATTTTCATCGAAGAGCTTCGAACAAGCGGTCTGTACGATCAAGTGTGGCAAGCTTTTGCGGCTTTGCTTCCGGTGCGAAGTGTTGGCGTGATGGGCGACGGCCGAACGTACGAAGAGACCATCGCACTTCGCGCGGTCACGTCGGTGGACGGCATGACCGCAGACTGGGCAAAGCTCCCACACGATTTTCTGGCGCGCGTCTCAGGTCGCATTATCAGCGAGGTGCGCGGCGTGAATCGCGTCGTCTACGATATTTCCTCCAAGCCGCCAGCGACGATTGAGTGGGAATGAAACGACTGTATGCAGTCGTCAGCGCGTTGTGCGTTGCTTGTGGGGGCCCAGCGACCGTGCCGCATCCTACCCCGTCGATAGGGGTTCTCGTCATTAAGGTTGATGGTCAAGTCCCTGAACGATCGCAGGTCGCCATTGACGATCAAGCAATGGGTCCGCTCGATTTCGTCGCTGCAAGGGGCGTGAGTCTGCCCGTTGGGGCTCATCGGATGACGGTGACAGCTCCGGGCTACCTACCGTTCGATAGGGGATTCGACCTCGCCAGCAAGCGGGTTGTCGTGACCGTTGCGCTTCGTCAAGTGCCCGATTGACGCTTGTTCAGTGGCGAAAGAGCACGAAAGAGCACTTTCGCTTGCAATTTCCCCCAACTCTGGCATCTTCCGGCGCCCCGAGCGGCTTGTTCGCTCATGTGACTGAAATTCAGGAGAGATCATGGCGAATCGCGCAATCTGGAGCATGCGGAAACGACACGAGTGGCTTGCAACGCCGCTGAAGCCAAAGCGCATCAAGCGCGGCACGCGTGTCCGCTGCGGTTTGCAAGAGGCCCTCGACCGGAAGGCCGGCGTCGTTAAAGACGATTCCGAAGGCTGAGCAAGTCCCATGTTCGGAAGCGTCTATCGGATAGCGTCCGAACCGATTGTTTAAGCGGCGAGCTACGGTTCGCCGTTTTCGTTTTGTGCGCGCGGCGCGAACGGTAAGAAGAGAATGTCATGAAGGCGACACTGTCTTGGACGGTCGAACTTGAGCGCGCGCTGATGCGCGAGCTTGTCGGGGCATACAAGACGCTCAACGGCACGCACTTCAAATTCCGGCTCAAGCTTCCCTCTTTCGTGCTCGGCGACCACCGATCGTTCCTGGGCCGATGGCATCGCGACACAGCGACGCTCGAGTTGTCTCGGCATCTCGTGATTGAGCGTCAGTGGGTTGAAACCATCGAAGTTCTCAAACACGAGATGGCGCATCAATTTGTATACGAAGCGTTACAAATCGCTGACGAGCCTCCGCATGGTCCAACGTTTCAGAGCGTGTGCGAACGCCTTGGTATCGATGGACGCGCCGCCGGCATGCCGCAGGCCGATGCTGCGGTGCCTGGCATTGTCGATCGTATCGTCAAGCTTCTTGCCTTAGCCAACAGCGACAATCAGCACGAAGCCGAGGCGGCTATGCTTGCGGCTCAACGGTTGATGTTGAAGTACAACGTCGAGGCGGTTCAGTCGGGCCAAACCCGTCACTACGACTTCACTCATCTGGGCGAGCCGACGGGTCGCGTCTCTGAGAGCGACCGCATTCTTGCAATGATCCTTGCCAGGCACTTCTTTGTCGAAGTCATTTGGGTCAGCGTTTATCGGCCTCTTGAGCGAAAGCGCGGCAGCGTGCTCGAGGTGTGCGGGTCGTCTGAGAACCGCGCCTTGGCCGAGTACGTTCACGCATTTCTGCGTAAGACCGCCGAAACACTTTGGCTCGAACACAAGAGACTGACGCAGGTTGACTCAAATCGTGACCGGCAGCGTTACCTTTC